>CAIWHR010000326.1 GCA_903912485.1 uncultured beta proteobacterium
CGTCAGGCCGCATGCGTCGAAGTCACCACCGTTGTCGTGCCGCGCACTCAACTGCCGAAGACAAAAAAAAGCCTGCCATCAGACTAACTAACGCTCGCACATCAACAGGCATGCTCCGTTGCCGCGCAGCGGCCGTCGCCTGGCGCCGCGCTGCGCGCCGGCCCGCGGCTTCACGCTGGTCGAGATCCTCGTCGCGCTGGCGATCCTGGCCGTGGCGCTGGCCGCCGGGATGCGTTCGGTCGCGCAATCCAGCGACGCGGCGACGCTGCTCAAGCAGCGCACGCTGGCGCTATGGGTCGCGCAGAACCGCCTCGCCGCCGCACAGCTCGCCAACCCGTGGCCGGCGACGGGCCAGCGCTCCGGCAACGCCGAACAGGCGGGCACGCAACTCGTCTGGCGCGAAGCGGTCGACGGCACGCCGAACCCGGCGTTCCGCAAAATCGAGATCACCGTCGCCGATCCGGCGCTGCCGGACTACGCGCTCGCCCGCCTCGTCGGCTACCTCGGCCAGCCCCCGGCGCCGTGACGACGCCCGCACCGACGCCGCGCGCGCATCGGCAGCCCCGCGGCAGGCTGCGCGGATTCACGCTGGTCGAACTGCTGGTCGCACTGGCGATCCTGGCGATGCTTTCGGTGCTGGGCTACCGGGCGATCGCGTCGCTGACCGACAGCGAAGTGCGCCTTTCCGCCGAGACCGCGCGCTGGCGATCGCTCGACGCGCTGTTCATGCGCCTCGAAGCCGACCTGCGGCAGGCGCAGCCGCGCGACACGCGCGTCGCCTCCGGCGTCGAACCCGCCTGGCTCGGCGACGCCGACGCCGACGGCAACGCCGATCTGCGCTTTTCGCGTGCCGGCCCCGAATTCCTGCTCGAGCCGGGCAGCGCGGGCCAGCGCCTCGGCTACCGCCTGCGCGGCGGCGCGGTCGAGGTGCTGTACTGGCCCTTCATCGACACCGCACCCGGCGCGCTGCCCGCCGCGTACGCGCTGGCCGGCGGCATCAGCCGCTTTCGCGTCGAATACCTCGACGGCCAGGGCACCTGGCGCGGACGCTGGCCGGTTGCCGGCGAGCGCCCGCTGCCGCGAGCGGTTCGCGTCGAGCTCACGCTGACGGAAGGCACGACGGTCGAGCGATGGATGGTGCTGCAATGACCCCGCGCCGAAGCGCGCGCGGGCCGGCGCCCGCCGGCCCGGCTCGCGGCGCCGCGGTGATCCTCGCGATGCTGCTGGCCGCCCTGGCCGCCGCGATCGCGGTCACGCTTTTTTCCGATCAGCAGCGCTGGACGCGTGCGGTGCTGCAGCGGCGCGACCAGGTCCAGGCGCAGGCGCTGGTGATCGCCGGCGTGCAATGGGCGCAGCAGATTCTCCACGCCGACGGGCGCGTCAAGCCCGTCGATCACCTGGGCGAGGCCTGGGCCGCAGCGCTGCCGCCGATCCCGCTGGAGAACGGCGAGATCCGCGGCGCCATCAGCGACGCCACGGCGCGGCTCAACGTGAACGCGCTCGGCGGCGCGGCGGACGACGTCGAGCGCGAGCGGATCGAGCGCCTGTTCGCGCAGCGCGGCGGCCCGGTCAACGCGGTCGACGCCATCGCCGACTGGATCGACGCCGACGCCGTCGTGCGGCCCGGCGGCGCCGAGGACGCTGCCTACGGCGAGCAGCCGGTCCCGGGTCTGGCCGCGAACGCGCCGGTGGTCCGCGTCGCGGAACTCTCCGCGGTCCTCGGCGTGTCGCTGCCGTCGCTGACGGCGGTATCGCCGTTCCTCGCCGCGCTTCCTGCGGGCACGCCGCTCAACGTCAACACCGCGCCGCCCGAAGTGCTGGCCGCGCTGTTCAAGGACGCCCGGAGCGACGCGGTGGCGGCGCTCGTCGCCGCCCGCGCGCAGCGGGCCTTCAGCAGCGTCGCCGATTTCCGCTCCCGCCTGCCCGCGGGCCTGACCTTGTCGGGCGAAACGTCGCTGGCGGTCAGGAGCGACTTTTTCTACGTCAGCGTCGAGGCGCGGCAGGGGACGACGATCGCGCGCGCGCGCGCTGGTGCGCCGCGGCGGCCCCGGCAGGGCCTGGCCGACGATCGTCTGGCAGGTCGTCGAATGACGCCGGCGCCGACGCGGGCGGAGCATCAAGTAAACTAGCCCCCATGCCTGCCTTCCGCGACCGCCCGACCGCATGACCACGCTGCGCATCCTCCTCGGCGCCCCCGACGCGGTCGATGCCCCGACGCCGTGGGCGCTTTTCGACGCCTCGGGCGCCTGCGTCGCCAACGGCTGCGACCCCCGATCCGGCTGGCCCCGCGCCGACTCGCTCGAGGCGGTGATCATGGCCAGCCAGGTGCGGCTCGCCGCCGTCGTGCTGCCGCCGATACCGGCGGCGCGCGTCGCCGCGGCCGCCGCGTTCGCGCTCGAGGACAGGCTGGCCGGGCCGACCGACGAGCCCTGGCTCGCCGCCTCGGCGCAGCAGCCGGACGGCCGCGTCGTCGTCATCGCCGCGCGGGCGCTGGTCGCCGGCCTGCGCTCCCGCATCGCCGACTCGGGCTTTCCCGCGGGGCTGACGCGCGTCGTCGCCGAACCCGATCTCGCGCCGGCGCAGGCCGAGGCGCGCTGGTGCGTTCCGACCGATCGCGTCGCCGGCGACGGCTTCGTGCGCCTTCCCGACGGCAGCGCCTTCCCGGTCGACGCCATGGCAGCCGACGGAACGCTGCCGCCGGCGCTGGCGCTCACGGTCGCCGCGGCCGCCCGCGGCGGCGCGGCGCTCCCCGCGGTGCGGGTCGACGCCGACGTCGCCGACGCCGCGCTCGCCCGCTGGCAGCAGGAGACCGGCGTGCCGTTCGTGCTCGGCAGCCCCTGGCAGTGGCACGCCGCCGGCGCGGCCGCCTTCGCCGACGCCACCAATCTGCTGCACGGCGAGATGGCGCCGACGCCGCCCCCGCGCAGCGGCGCGCGCGCGCGCCTGTTCGTCCCGGCGTTGGGCATCGCCGCACTCGCGCTGGCGCTGCACGTCGCGGCGACGC
>CAIWHR010000327.1 GCA_903912485.1 uncultured beta proteobacterium
CAGCACGTCGTAGCCCACGAGGAAGGCCTGCACGGCGTCCAGATAGGTGGCGGCCGGGTCCAGGCCAGGCCGGGTCAGATCCAGCGGTTTGGCACGCACGGCTCCCAGGCCGTCGATCAGGCGCAGCGTGTAAAGGGACTCGTCGCTGCGCGACTTCTGCACGCCGGCAGCGAGCAGCGCCAGGAGGTCGCCTCCGGTCAGTGGCTGCGCGGTCGCGGCGCTTTGCACACCCGCCTTGCGGAGGGCTGCCGCCAGGCTGGCAACGGATTGCATCTGTCGCGCGACAAAGGCACGGGCCAAGAGGCCGGACTCGAAGTCGTACAGGTAGAAGTCGCCCGGTCCTCGCTCGGCACCGGCCAGAACTTGCTGACCGTCGACCGTGTAGAGGCCCACGCCGAGGGAGCCGAAGATTTGCCGCAGCACCGCTTGCGCCGCAGCGTCATCGGTCGCCGCGTAAAGCGCGATGGCCGCGGCGGACGCACCCGATGACCTGCAGACGGTTCCCGGCGCCACGAACACCTGCCGGGTGATCGACTTGGTCTGCGACATGCCGTTGACCGTGTAGGCGAAGGTCGCGGCGTTGCCGCCGGCGAAGGTCGCCGTCGCGCTGCCGATCTCGGTCTCGGCGACCGCGCTCCACGGCGCGGCGTCGAACGGCGGGCCGGACACGGACGAGACAGGACCCGCGTAGGCCCCGGCCCCGGTCTTCGAGAGCACCGCGATCAGCCACCAAGGCTTGCCCTCTCCGTCGTAGGTGAACCAGGTGGCGAAGATGATGTCGCCCTGGTGCGTGAAGTTGACTCCCCAGCCCGACTCCTGCGGGTTCCACCACAGGTCCTGGTAGTTGGTCGCGAGCGCCAGATTCGGCTCTCCACCCCAGACGCAGGTCGGCATCGGCCCGAACTGCTGCGGCACCACCGCCTTGACTTGCGAGACCCCGTTCACCGTGTACGCGACCGTGGCGTGACCCGCGTCGGCGAAGGTCGCGGTCATGCTGCCGATCTCGGTCTCTACCGGCGCCGGTCCGAACGGCACTGAGTTGAACAGAGGCCCGGCGACGGTCGATACCGGGCCGGCATAGACGCCGTCTGCGGTCCTGGAGAGCACCGCGATCAGCCACCACGGCTTGCGCGCCTTGTCGTAGGTGAACCAGGTGGCGAAGATAATGTCGCCCTGGTGCGCGAAGTTGACGCCCCAGCCCGACTCGGCCGGGTTCCACCAGAGGCCTTGGTAGCTGTCCGCCGCGGAAGCCCTGATTGCCGGCAGCCACAATGAACCCAAGACCAGAAGCACCGGCAACCACCTGGGATAGCGCATGGCAACCTCCCGTTTCGGCACTGTTGCAGGGACTGGCAGAAAATCATGCGCGCAAAAGTTTGTGACGATCGACTCGACGGTGAGGGAAATTGACCGAGATCAAAGACGCACAAGCAGCGGGCAAGCGGCGCATGCCGTACTGGCCGATCCGGACGGCGGCCGCGCGATCTACAAGGCCGCCGGCGACCTGACGATCGACGCGTGCCTGATCGACAACAGCACGCCGAACCGCGCGGCGCATCGGCGTACTGCGTCCTCCCTGCTGCCGCGGGCGGGTGCATGACACCGTAGTGCCGGAGGTGACAAGGGAAGCGCCGTGAGAGAGCGGCCGCCCCCGCCGATGACCACGGACATTCCGATGACCTTCCGGACGGCGTCAAGCAGCCTGGCCAACGTCAACTGAACTGCTCGACGGCGGAGATCAAAGCACCGGCAAGCCGCTGAGGTAGCCCACAGCGGAGCTCTTCTTGTTGTTCCAGCTGGCGTTGATCAGAGGATCGACGCCAGCCTTGATGATCGAGTGGATGGAGGCCCAGTCCCCTGCGTGCTGGAAATTGCTCATGATGTAGGAAAATCCGTTCAGGTTGTCGACCGCCTGCAAACCGGTCGACTCGCCCCCGGCGGGAATCGACAGGATGCGCG
>CAIWHR010000328.1 GCA_903912485.1 uncultured beta proteobacterium
CGCCGCACGCTCCTCGAGCTGCTTGCGGTCGTAGTCGCTGGTCGCCTCGTCGATCGCCTTCCTGATCTGCGCCATCCGCGCGTGAATCGCGTCCGGCGCGCCGGCGCTGCCGATCAGCGTCGTGTTGTCCTTGTCGACCTCGATGCGGCGGGCGCGGCCCATCGCGGCCAGCGTCGCCTTCTCGAGCTTCTGGCCCGCTTCCTCCGAGATCACGGTGCCGCCGGTGAGGATCGCGATGTCCTGCAGCATGGCTTTGCGGCGATCGCCGAAGCCAGGCGCCTTCACCGCGCAGGTCTTCAGCACGCCGCGGACGGAGTTGACGACCAGCGTGGCGAGCGCCTCTCCGGTGACGTCCTCGGCGATCATCAGGAGCGGCTTGCCCTCGCGCGAGATCTGCTCGAGCAGCGGCAGCAGGTCGCGGATCGTCGACACCGGCCTGTCGTGGATCAGCACGTACGCATCCTCGAGGACGACGCGCTGCTTCTCCACATCGTTGATGAAATACGGCGACAGGAAGCCGCGGTCGAACTGCGTGCCTTCGACCACCTCGAGCTCGTTGACCATGCCGCGGCCGTCCTCGGCCTTGATGACGCCGTTGTCGCCGACCTTGGCCATCGCCTCGGCGACCATTTCGCCGATCGACGCGTCGCCGTTGGCCGAGATGGTGCCGACCTGCGCGATCTCCTGGCTCGAGCCGCAGCGACGCGAGTTCCGCTTCAGCTCCGCGACGACGGCGTCGACCGCCGCATCGATGCCGCGCTTCAGGTCCATCGGATCGAAGCCGGCGGCGACGAACTTCAGGCCCTCGTTGACGATCGACTGCGCCAGCACGGTCGCCGTCGTCGTGCCGTCGCCGGCGGTCTCGGAAGTCCTGGCGGCGACTTCGCGCGCCATCTGCGCGCCCAGGTTCTCGAACCGGTCCTCGAGCTCGACCTCCCTGGCCACGATCACGCCCGAGTTGATCACCGTCGGCGCGCCGAACGAGCGCTCCAGCATCACCGTGCGCCCCTTGGGACCGAGCGTCACCTTCACCGCGTTCGCCAGGATGTTGAGGCCCGCGCAGATGCTCTCGCGCGCGTCGTTGTGGAATCGCAATGCCTTGGCTGCCATGGCAACTCTCCTCGATGACGCAGCGCCGCGCCGCCACCCCGCGCCAACCCGATGCGCGGCGTTCCCATGCTGCTCATTTCATCATAGGACCGCGGAAGATGGTGGATTTGACGGCCGTCAATGACCCGGCGCGGACGATGTGGCAAACGTGGAACGTCAGCGCAGCCTGGCGTCACGCCTCGGCTTGCGCATCGGGCCGCCCCGGGAGCCCCGCATGATTGCGCCACACGCCACCGACCTCGCCGCGCAGCGCACGCTGATCGCGAAGCTGCGCGAGAGGCTGCCCCGCGCCGACGCGGCGGTGCCGGTCGCTCTCATCGAGACGCACATCTCGTGGGTGCTGCTGACGGGCGCCTTCGCGTACAAGTTCAAGAAGGCGGTCGACCTGGGCTTTCTCGACTTCACGACGCTGCCGGGCCGGCGCCACTACTGCGAACAGGAACTGTCGCTCAACCGCCGCCTCGCGCCAGCGCTCTACCTCGACGTCGTCGCCGTCACCGGCACCGTCGACGACCCGCGGCTCGACGGCAACGGACCGGCGCTGGAGTACGCGGTGAAGATGCGCGAGTTTCCGCAGGCGGCACTCGCGAGTCACGTGCTCGAGCGCGGCGAACTCACGCCGGCGCACATCGATGCGCTGGCCGCCGACGTCGCCGCGTTCCACGGCCGCATCGCCGTCGCTCGCGGCGACAGCGCCTTCGGCACGCCGGAAGACATCCTCCGCCTGGCGCTGGCCAACTTCGACGAGGCCCGCGCCGCTGCGGAGGACCCGTCGGAAGCTGCCGAACTCGATGAGCTGCACGACTGGATGCAGCGCAAGCACGCGGCCTCCCGGCAGCTCTTCGTCGAGCGCCGCGAGCAGGGCTTCGTCCGCGAATGCCACGGCGATCTGCACCTCGGCAACATGGTGCTGATCGACGGCCGGCTGACGGTCTTCGACTGCATCGAGTTCAACGATCGCCTGCGCTGGATCGACGTGCTGAGCGAGGTCGCCTTCGTGGTGATGGACCTGCAGGACCGCGGCGCATCGGCGCTGGCGCACCGCTTCCTCAACGCCTACCTCGAGATCACCGGCGACTACGCGGGGCTGCCGCTCCTTCGCTTCCATCTCGCGTATCGCGCGATGGTGCGCGCCAAGGTGACGCGCCTGCGGGCGGCCCAGATGGAACCCGGCGACACCCGCGCGGCGATGCTGTCGGAGTACCGCGGCTACCTCGACCTGGCCGAACGTCTGGCGCGGACGGCGCGGCCCGCGATCGTGATCACGCACGGGCTTTCCGGCTGCGGCAAGACGACGCTGTCGCAGGGCCTGCTGGAATTCACCGGTGCGATCAGGATCCGCACCGACGTCGAGCGCAAGCGCCTCCACGGCCTGCCACCGGAGCAGCGCGCCGGGTCGGGCATCGAGCAGGGGCTCTACGCCGCGGAGGCGACGCAGGCGACGTATGCCCGCGCCGTCGCGCTGGTCCGTCACGTGGTCGCGGCCGGCGGTGTCGCCATCGTCGACGGCGCCTTCCTGCAGCGCTGGCAGCGCGAACTCTTCCGGCAGCTTGCCGCCGAATGCGGGGTGCCGTTCGTGATCGTCGCCTTTGCCGCGACGCCGGCGACGCTGCGCGCGCGGCTGGCGCTGCGCCAGCGCGAGGGCGGCGACGCGTCGGATGCCGGCGTCGCCGTGCTGGAACACCAGCTGGTCGCACAGGATCCGCTGGCGGCGGACGAGATGCCGCTCGTCGTCGCCTTCGACGCCGAGGCGCCGAGAGAGAGCGCGCTTGAAGCCGCGGCATGGAGCGAAGTCCTCGCGCGCCTGCGCATCGCCAACGCCGTCGCGTAGCCCGGGCTCCGCCGGCACCGGCGCCGGCTGCGTGCCGCCGCCCCACCCCGGCGGAACCCGGGGCTCCGCCGGCACCGGCGCCCGATGCGTGCCCGCCGCCCCACCCCGGCGGCGCCCGGGACAGGCGCTTCGCGGCGGGCCCCCACCCCGGGTTGCGCCGGGATGCGTCGAGGCCCGCGGCGAGGGTTTCTTGCCGGCTCAACCCGGGCTACGCGACTGCGCATCGCCGACGCAGGCACCGTCCCGGGTTGCGCCGGGATGCGTCGAGGCCCGCGGCGAGGGTTTCGTGCCGGCGCAACCCGGGCTACGATGGCACAGGGGCAGCCGGTCGCAATCGATTCCACCAAGGGCACGACGACGATGAAACTCCGCTGCGCGATCCTCGACGACTACCAGGACGTCGCCATGACCCTCACCGACTGGACGCCGCTGGCCGGTCGACTCGACACGGTGGTGTTTCGCCGCCACTTCGACAGCGACGACGAACTGGTCGCCGCGATCGGAGGCTGCGCGGTCGTCGTCGCGATGCGCGAGCGCACGCCGTTCCCGCGGACGCTGCTCGCGCGCCTGCCGAACCTCCAGCTGCTGGTCACCACCGGCATGCGCAACGCGTCGATCGACGTCGCGGCCGCCGCCGAACGGGGTATCGTCGTGTGCGGAACGCCGACCGCGGGACAGCCGGCTGCCGAACTGACCTGGGCGCTGATCCTCGCGCTGCTGCGCAGGCTGCCGCAGGAAGCGGCGGCGTTGCGCAACGGTGGAGCGTGGCAGAGCAGCGTCGGCCACGACCTCGCCGGCAAGGAACTCGGCGTCATCGGCCTCGGCAAGCTGGGCAGCCGCGTCGCCGCGGTCGGCAAGGCCTTCGGCATGAACGTCGTCGCATGGAGCACGAACCTCACCGCCGAGCGCTGCGACGCGGCCGGCGTGACGCTGGCCGCGTCGCTCGATGCGCTGCTCGAGACCTCCGACGTCGTGACGCTGCACGTCGTCCTCGGCGCCCGCACGCAGGGGCTGCTGGGCGCGCGCGAACTCGCGCGGATGAAGCGCAGCGCGATCCTCGTCAACACGTCGC
>CAIWHR010000329.1 GCA_903912485.1 uncultured beta proteobacterium
CCGCCCCCCCCTGCCCCCCAAGCCGCTGCTGCCCCCCGGCGGAACGCTGGTGGCACCTCGCAGCTGCTGCTGGCGCTGTCGATCGCGATCCTCGTCGTCTTCGTCGCGTTCCCGGTGCTGCTGATCTTCATCAACGCCTTCTGGGTCGACGGCCACTTCAACGTCGTCGACGTGGTCAAGGTGCTGCGGCAGCCGGAAACCTACCGCGCGCTGGGGAATTCGCTGTTCCTCGCGTCCGGCGTGACCGTCACCGGCACCGTCGTGGGCACCTTCTTCGCCTGGCTGGTCACGCGCACCGACCTTCCGTTCAAGGGCGCGATGAAGGTGCTGTTTCTGGTGCCGTTCATGCTGCCCGCGTTCATCGGCGCGCTGGCGTGGAAGATGCTGCTGTCCCCCCGCGCCGGCTACATCAACCGCTTCTTCATCGACGTGCTGGGCTTCGACGGCCCGGTGTTCGACATCTACACCTACGGCGGGATCATCCTCGTCGAGACGATGTACCTGTTTCCGTTCGTGTTCATTCAGGTGAGCGGCGCGCTCGAGCGCATGGATCCGACGCTCGAGGAGTCGGCGCGGATCTCCGGCGCCGACTTGTTCACCATCACCCGCAAGATCACGATCCCGCTGGTGCTGCCGTCGATCCTGTCGGGCGCGCTGCTGATCATGCTCTACTCGATGGCGCACTTCGGCACCGTCGCCGTGCTGGGCATCGAGGTCGGCATCTACAACATCCCGACGCTGATCTACGAGAAGATCCACCAGAGCGCAGGCAGCTTCGACTCGATCCGGACGGCGACGGTGCTGGCGTCGATCCTCGTCGCCACCGCCGCGCTGATCCTCTGGCTGCAGAACAGGGTGTTGAGCAAGGGCCGCTACCAGATCATCGCCGGCAAGAGCTTCCGCCCCACCGAGATCAAGCTGCGCGGCCTGCGCATCCCGCTGCTGGCGCTGTGCATCGCCTACATCGGGTTCACCATCGTGCTGCCCACCGCGACGATCTTCCTGGTCGGCGGGCTGAAGACCTACGGGCTGCCGTTCACGCTGGCCAACCTGTCGCTCGACAACTACCGCTACATCCTGTTCGACTGGGACCTCACCCGCGGCGCGATCTGGAACAGCGTCACGCTGGGCCTGTCGGCGGCGCTGATCACGATGTTCGCCGGCGTCGTCATCTCGTACGTGATCGTGAAGATGAAGGTGCGCGGCAAGGGCATCCTCGAATTCCTCGGCATGCTGCCGTTCTCGGTGCCCGGCTCGGTCATCGCGCTGGGCGTCATCCTCGCCTGGAGCGGCAAGTTCGGCGTCAATCTCTACAACACCGTCTGGATCATCCTCGTCGCCTACATCGCGCGCTACATGGCGTTCTCGCTCCGGGCCAACGGCGCGGCGCTGGAGCAGGTGCACGATTCGCTGGTCGAGGCGGCGCGGGCGTCGGGGGCGACCATGTGGCAGGCGCTGCGCGACGTGGTGCTGCCGCTGGTGCGCCCCGGGATGCTGGCGGCGTTCTTCCTCATCTTCCTGCCCGCACTGCGCGAGCTGACCGTCTCGGTCCTGCTGTACGGCCCGACGACGCGCACGATCGGCGTCGCGATCTACACGCTCAACGAGGACGGCGAGACGGTCTACTCCGCGGCGCTGGCCGGCATCGCGCTGATCATCATCATCTTCGGCGAAACGTCGATCAAGCGCGTGCTCAAGCGCTTCGGCTAGCGGAATCCCCACTCATGGCGACCCTGGAACTGCGGCAGGTCACCCGGCGCTTCGGCGCCGTGACCGCGGTCGACCGGCTGGACCTCGACGTCGGCGAGGGCGAGTGCGTCGCGATGCTCGGGCCTTCGGGCTGCGGCAAGACGACGACGCTGCGCATGGTCGCCGGATTCGAGGATCTCGACGACGGCGAGATCCGCGTGCGCGACCGCCTGCTGTCGTCGCGGCGCGCGAACTTCTACCTGCCCCCCGAGCAGCGCAATTTCGGCATGGTGTTCCAGGCCTTCGCCGTCTGGCCGCACCTGTCGGTGTTCGAGAACGTCGCGTTCCCGCTGCGCGTGCGCAAGCTCCCCCGCGCCGAAATCGAGCAGCGCACGCGCGACGCGCTCGCGCACACCAACCTGCAGGACGTCGCCGGCAGCAGGCCGGACGACCTGTCCGGCGGCGGCAAGCAGCGCGTGGCGCTGGCGCGCGCACTCGCCATCCGGCCCGACGCGATGCTGCTCGACGAGCCGCTGTCCAGCCTCGACCCGCATTTCCGCGAGGAGATGCGGTTCGAGATCAAGGACCTCCAGCGCCGCTTCGGCTTCTCCATCCTGTACGTGACGCACGACCAGTCCGAGGCGATGGCGCTGGCCGATCGCATCCTCGTCATGCGCGCCGGCGTGGTCGAGCAGATCGGAACGCCGCTCGACGTCTACACCGCGCCGGCCAACCGCTTCGTGTTCGAGTTCATCGGGCTGTCGAACTGCCTCGACGTGGCGATCACCGACGCGGGAATCGCGATCGCGGGGCAGGCCGTTCCCGCATCCTGCGTCGCGGCGCCGCCCGCCGCGCTGCGCGCCGCGGGCGCGGCGGTGCTCGCGACGCGTCCGGCCGAAGTCGAGTTCGTCGACGCCGGCGGCGTTCCGGGGATCGTCGCGCGCAAGGCGTTTCTCGGCGAGACCGTGGATTACCGGATCACGGTCGCCGGCCAGGAAGTCCGCGTCCAGAAGTCGCGCCACCAGCCGGGGCCGCGCGAAGGCGAAGCCTGCCGCCTCGCTTTCCCGCGGCCGCGCTGGTACTGACCGGAGCGCGGCGCCGCGGCCGGACGCCGGTCAGGCCGCGGTGAGCAGCACCGCTTCGCCTTCCAGCACCACCAGTTCGCCGACGCGGCAGCGGGTGTTGAGCACGACCTTGCGCTTGTCGACGACGACCTCGGTGACCACGACGTCGGTCCGCACGTCGTCGCCCGGCCGGACCGGCGCCTTGAAGCGCAGCGTCTGGCCGAGGTAGATGGCGCCCTGGCCGGGCAGTTGCGTGCCCAGCAGCGCCGAGATGAAGCTCGCCGACAGGATGCCGTGCGCGACGACGCCCTTGAACGGCGTCGCATTGGCGAACGCGTCGTCGACGTGGACCGGATTGTGGTCGCCGGACACCGCCGCGAACGCGGTGATCGTGGCCCGGGTCACGACGTTGTGGCTGGTGGCCGTGTCACCGACCTTGATGTCTGCAATGCGCATGGCGAGTTTCTCGGGTGGAATGGGGGTCGATGTTGCGGTGCAGCATACGCTACATCGTCTAACGGCCAGCGGCGCTACCGCCGGAGTGTCGGCGCGCACGAACCTTGATATGGCGCAAACAATAGCGCGATTGCGCCCGATCAGCGCCACTGAGCGCCGATGAACTGCGCTGATCCGGAAAATGCGGGGAAATGGGGACACGATACGACCGCGGCTTCGGCGACAAGGAGCAGGCCACACGGTCACGAGCAAGTTCCAGCCGGTGATCCCGCCGTCGGTGGCGCGGGTCGCGATGCCGGCGGCGACCCGCTGCGTTTGACCGTAGTGCCGACGGCAACGATACTTCTTCCTTTGCCCGGCGGATGGCGCCAGGCTCCGCCAGGGGAAGTCCCGATGGTCACGCTGTTGCCGCCGTTCTGGCTGATCCGCGTCGCGGTGGCCGCCGTCTGGCTGTACGAAGGCCTGTGGTGCAAGCTGCTGCGCGGCCAGCCGCATCAGTTCGAGGTCGTCGCGGCGGTCCCGTGGTTCGGGCCGCGCATCGGCGCAGCTTTCCTCTACACGCTCGGTGCGGTCGAGGTGGCTCTGGGGGCGTGGACGCTCTCCGGCGTCGCGCCGCTGCCCTGCGCGATCGCGCAGACGCTGTTGCTGGTCACGCTCAACGCCAACGGCCTCGTCTGGGCGCGCCACATCATTCCCGATCCGGCCGGCATGGTGGTCAAGAACTTCGCCTTCCTGGTGCTGGTCTGGGTCGCGGCGGGCCTGCCCGGCTGGGCGTGATGCCGCTCGCCGCCGAGACCGTCTGGGAGCACGGCCGCTTCGACGCGCGCGGCGGACCGCGCAAGCTGCTCTTCGGCCGCATGTACGAGGATGCGTCGATCGAACTCGGCGCGTTCCGGCCCGGCGGACGCGTCTTCTGCATCGCCTCGGCCGGTTGCACGGCGATGAAGCTCGCGCCGCAGCACGAGGTGGTCGCCGTCGACATCAACCCGGTCCAGATCGCCTACGCCCAGCGGCGCTTCGCCGGCGAGCCCGGCGTGCGCGGCACCGCCGAGAGCGTCATGGCTTTCGCCCGCGGCTTCGCGCCCGTGGTGGGCTGGTCGGCGTCGCGGCTGCGCGCGTTCCTCGACCTCGACGACCCGGCGGCGCAGGCCGCGTACTGGCGCCGCCACCTCGACACCCGGCGCTTCCGCGCCGCGTTCGACGGACTGCTCTCGCTCACCGCGCTGCGCGCCGTCTACGCGTCGCCGTTCCTCGACTTCCTCCCGCCGCAGCTCGGGGCGGTGATGCGCGCGCGCATGGAGCGCTGCTTCGGCCGCCACGCGAACCGCAGCAACCCTTACGCGCGCGCGCTGCTGCTGGGCGAACTGGCCGACGAGGCGCCGCCCGCGGCGGCAAAGGACGTGCGGCTCGTCCGCGCCGACGCGGCCGCGTATCTCGAGGGCGAGCCCGCCGGGAGCTTCGACGGCTTCACGCTCTCCAACATCCTGGACGGCGCCGACGCATCCTACGAGCGGCGGCTCGTCGACGCGGTGAAGCGGGCCGCGGCGGCGGACGCGGTCGCCGTGCTGCGCAGCTTTCGCGAGCCGCCGGCCGCGCTGACGACCAACCGCGCCGCCGACGACAGGGCGATGCTCTGGGGCGTCGTCGACGTGAGGCCGGCCGCCGCGATGTGACGAGCCGGACCGGCGATCGCGCTGGCCGCCGCATCCGGGCGAGCGCGGCGCGCGCTGGCCGGCCCGGGAAGCGGCAGCGATCTTGATCGGGATCAACCCGTCCGCCCTGTCCCGCGCTCGCCGCGGCGTCGATGAGGTAAATAGAGCCGGCGCGGAATCTCCTTCGCCGTTCAACTCGCCCGGAAACGGCCGACGGCGGTCCGCCGCGTCGCGCACCGGGAACTTCCCGCCTATGCTCAAGAACCTTGGAATCGGAAACAGGATCGCGCTGGGATTCGGCGCGCTGCTCGTGGTGCTGTTCGCGCTGGTCGGCGTTTTCCAGTGGACTCAGGGAGAGACCGGGGCGCTGGTCGATCGGGTCACGCAGCGGGACTTCGTCAAGGTGCAGTTGCTGTCCAGGATCCTCGACACCAGCCAGGGCAATGCCCGCCTCCTCACGCAGATTCTTCTGCTGTCCGACGTCGAGAAGGGCCGGCAGGTCGCCGACGAGCTCGCCCGGAGCCAGAAGGACAACACCGCCAATTTCGCGACCTTCGAGAAGCTGCTGTGGACGGCCGAGGGCCAGGCGATGTACGCGGACATGGTGGCCAAGCGCGCGGCATTCAGCCGCGTGCGCAACGCGGTGCTGGACCTCGCGCTGGCCAAGGTGCAGCGCGATCAGGCGACCACGCTGTGGAACGGTGAGGGGATACCCGCGCTGCTCGCCTACAATGCGTCGATCCGCAAGCTCGTCGACGCCCACGACCGGCTGATCAGCGACGCGAATCGGGAAATCGACGCCGCCAACGCGTTGGGGCGCAACGTCGCCATCGGCGGGGCGCTGCTCGCGCTGCTGATCGGCGTGGTCGCCGCCTGGCGGACGGTGCGCTCGGTGGTGCAGCCGCTGCGCGCCGCGGTCGGCGCCGTCGAGGCGGTCGCCGCCGGCGATCTGGGGCGATCGATCGAAGTCGGCAGCAACGACGAGACGGGACAGCTGCTGCGCGCCTTGCAGCAGATGGTGGAGAAGCTGCGCGACGTGATCGGCACCATCCGCGAGTCGTCGGAGGCCGTGACGACGGCGAGCCACGAGATCGCCGAGGGCAACGCGGACCTGTCGCGGCGGACCGAGGGACAGGCCGCCAATCTCGAGGAGACCGCGTCGTCGATGGAAGAGCTCACCTCGACGGTGAAGCAGAACGCCGACAACGCAAGGCAGGCCAATCAGCTGGCGGTGAGCGCTTCCGCAGTGGCCGGCAAGGGCGGCAGCGCGGTCGCCGAGGTGGTGGCCACGATGGGCGCGATCAGCGACTCCTCGAAGCGGATCGCCGACATCATCGGCGTGATCGACGGCATCGCGTTCCAGACCAACATCCTGGCGCTGAACGCGGCGGTGGAGGCGGCGCGCGCCGGCGAGCAGGGACGCGGCTTCGCGGTGGTGGCCTCCGAGGTGAGGAACCTGGCACAGAGGAGCGCGGCGGCGGCGAAGGAGATCAAGGGGCTGATCGCAGACTCGGTGACCAAGGTGAATTCGGGCACGAAGCTGGTCGCAGACGCCGGGCAGACGATGGCCGACGTCGTCGCGAGCGTGAAGCGGGTGACCGACATCATCGCCGAGATCACGGCGGCCAGCATCGAGCAGAGTGCCGGCATCGAGCAGGTCAATCGGGCGATCATCGAGATGGACACGGTGACGCAGCAGAACGCCGCGCTGGTGGAACAGAGCGCGGCGGCGGCCGACTCGATGCAGCAGCAGGCGCAGCACCTGGCGAGGGCCGTGACCGTGTTCACGCTGGCCCGCAGCGGCGCCGCCGCGCCGGTGCCGCGTCTGCGCGCGAGTCTGCCGGCGCCCTGAGCCGGTCGCGCCGCAATCGTCGATCCGTCCGGACGCAGCCCCGCCGGAGGGCAGGCCGCGCCTGCCTCGTTCTTGCGGCGCTTGCCGCCTCGCGTGCATACTCCCGCGCTTGCAGCCACTGGCGCCCGAACCGGGCAGGTCTCGTGCAGGAAACGTCGGAGGGATCGCGATGAGAGCATGGATGTCGGCGTTGGTGCTGGTGCTTGGCCTGCTCGTTTCCGGTCCCGGCGTCGCGGCGGGCGCCAATTACCAGGGTCTGTGGTGGAACCCGCAGGAGGGAGGGTGGGGCATCAACTTTGCCCACCAGGGCGACATCGTCTTCGCCACCTGGTTCACCTACGATGCGGCAGGCAAACCGTGGTGGCTGATCGCGGTGCTCGCGAGGAGCGCCGACGGCGTCTATGCCGGGCCGGTGTCGACGGTGGCCGGACCGCTGTTCAACTCGGCGCCGTTCGGACCGGCGCCGGTGGAAACCGAGGTCGGCACGATGACGGCGACCTTCGCCGACGCAAGCCACGCGACGCTTCAGTACACGGTCAACGGCGTCACGCAGACGAAGGCGATCGTCCCGCAGCAGTTCGGTCCGCTGCCGACCTGCGTCTGGGGCGGGCAGCCGAACCTCGCGCTGGCGACCAACTATCAGGACCTGTGGTGGAACCCGCAGGAATCCGGCTGGGGCGTCAACTTCACGCACCAGGGCGACACCATCTTCGCCACCTGGTTCACCTACGACGCGCAGGGCAAGCCGTGGTGGCTGATCGCGGTGCTGGCCAGGGCCGCCGACGGCTTCTATTCCGGTCCCGTCTCGACGGTCGCCGGTCCGGCGTTCAACAGCGTGCCCTGGGGTGCGGTGGCGGAGACCGAGATCGGCAGCGCGACCGTCAGCTTTGCCGACGGCAACCACGCAAGCTTCGCGTACACGGTGAACGACACGACCGATAGCAGGATGATCACGCGGCAGGTGTTCGTCCCGCCCGGCACCGTGTGCACATCGCCGTCGGTGCCGACCGCCACGGCGGTGGGCGAGCCCACCGACAGCGCGACGAGCGCGACCATCGGCGCCGCCGGCGGCAGCGTCGCCGCACCCGACGGCAAGCTGGTGGTGATCATTCCGGCCGGCGCGCTGGCCGCGGACACCGTCATCGGCGTCCAGCCGCTGACCAACATGGCGCACGGCAAGGTCGGCGCTGCGTATCGGCTGACGCCGAACGGCCAGACCTTCGCCAAGCCGGTGACGCTGAAGTTCTCGTACACCGATCAGGACCTGGCGGGCACCGCCGCCGAATTCCTCGGCGGCGCTTTCCAGACCGCCGACGGCTACTGGCAGTGGCTGGGCGCCGCCACCGTCGACGCCGTGGCGAAGACCGCGAGCGTCGCCAGCAGCCACTTCACCGACCTGTCGGCGGTGGCCAACCTCCAGCTCATGCCGGCCGAGAAGGTCGTCAAGGTGAGGCGCAGCGTGAGCCTGAAGTTCGTGGCCTGCTACGACACCAACGCGGAACTGGCGCCCCTCGGCTACGCCTGCATCACCAACCCGAGCATCGCGCCCGCGACCGGCACCGTCGTCAGTCAGTGGGCGGTCAACGGCAATCCGGGCGGCGGCGGCGCCTTCGGCACGGTGAGCGGCGCGGGCGTGGCCGCTCTCTACACGGCGCCGGACAACGAACCGCTGCCCAACACCGTCGCCGTGAGCGCGCGCATCGACCGGGGAGCGAAGGGAACCGCGCTCGCCGTGTCGAACATCACCATCACCGAGGACATGTGGACGGGAAGCGGGTCGTCGCTTTCCACGGGCGGGGAATATACGTTCAATGCCAAGGTGACCTGGGTGCTCAAGTCCCGGGACGCCAACAATGTCGCGCTTTATGCGGCGCTCGGAAAGGCGACCCTCGGAAAGGCCGGATGCAGTATCTACCCTTCGACCAACGACGTCGACCCCAGGGGGTTCCTCTTCGTCGACTTCAACGCCAACCCGCCGACCTATCATGGCGCCGGCGCCACGTTCTGGACCGCACGGCAAGCCTGCGAGGGCGGCACCGAGATCAACTATTCCTCGGCGCCGGTCGGCGGTTCGTACCTGGGAAGCTTTCTGGTGCCGGGCGAAGCCAGCGGTGTGGTCACCAATGACGGGACGACGATCGAACACGGCGAGAGCGTTTCCGGGGCGGCCACGAGCTGGCTGTTCACGCGCGAGCCGTGACCTGGCCGTCGCCGATGCGCTTCCCCGCGGCCACCGTCCGCACGGCGTTGGGACTCGCACGCGAGAGCCTTGCTCCGGAACGGCCGCGCAGCCTGCGCAGGCGCTTCGGCAGCCTCTGTTCCGGGCAAAGCCTCTACTGGCGCTGGATTCGGCGCATCCACGACGGCGGCCCGCAGCGCCTGCCCGGGTCCGCCCGGCTCACGGTGCTGCTGCAGAGCTTCGGCCGGCCCGACAACATGGACCGGTTGGCGCGGGCGGTGGCCTGCTGCGATTTCGTCGACCGCATCGTCGTCGCCAGCAACAACCCGCGCGTCGACCTCGCCGCCCGCATGCGGCTGCGGGACCCGCGTCTCGAGATCCTCGTCGCCGGCGAACCGCGTTTCGCCGGGCACCGCTGGAACATCGCGGCCGCGATCGGTGCCGACTATCTGCTCGCGATCGACGACGACCTGTTCCTGTTCCCCGGGCAGATTGCGGCGCTGTTCGAAGCCCTGCAATCCGCCCCCGGGGTCCCGCACGGTTTCTTCGGCACCGTGTACCTGGGCCCTCCGGCCTCGGCCCGCGACGAGCGCAGGCGAACCGAGGAGTGGGTGACGCGAGCCGAGCGCGACGTCGACGTGATCCACCAGGCGTATGCCGTCACCGCCGATCACGTACGGCGCTACGCCGAATTGCGCGCCCGCCTCGGGCTCCTCGACTGCCGCTTCGGCGACGACATCGTGCTGAGCTACGCCGCTGCCGGACCGCCGCGCGTCCACGATCGCGGCCCGCTGCTCTGCTGTCCCACCAGCGCGCGGGACGACGTGGCGCTGTCGCGCCGCGCCGATTTTTTCGAGGTGCGGCGCGAGGTGGCCGCACGCTGCATCGCGCACGCCGGGAGATCGCCGTGACGCGCGCAGCCGCCCGGGTCCGGAGGCGCCACCGCAGCCGATGACGACGATCGCGATCCAGAAGCCGACCAAGCGCTGGTTCCTCGAGCATTCGCTGCTCGCCCTCATCGGGCGCGCGGGGCAGGAACTCGGCCACGCGGTCGAAGTTGTCGCGTGGGAGCCCGGGCAGCGCCTGCGGGCCGAGATCTTCGCCGCGGGGATGACCGCCGCCCGTCAGGCGCAGGCAGCGCAGCCGGAGTTGCGCCTGCTCGGAGTCGAGCAGGGAATGTTCCGCGACAGCTCTTTCGTGTACCCGGGGATCTACGGCGATTCGCTGTACGCCTCGAAGGTGCTCACCGGCCGGCTGGAGGCGTTCGCCGCCTGCCGGGACGAGATCGAGGCGTGGCACGCGGGCGCCGCGGCGCAGGAGCTGACCACGACCAAGCAGCCGCAGCCGCCCCCGGCGCAGATGATGGCCGAACTGGCCGATTTCCGGCCGCTGCAGCCGCAGGAGCGGGACTTCGTCGTGCTGCCGCTGCAGTACCCGCTCGAGCAGTCGTTCGCACACTACGGGTTCGATTACGCGGCGTTCGTCGGCGCCGTCGGCCGCCGTTGCGCCGATCTCGGCATTCCTCTGGTCGCCAAGCCGCACCCGCGGGCCTGGGAGTACGACCGCGCGAGCATGATGGGACCGCTCGCCGCGCTGGCCGGGCTGTGCGATCTTCGCGTGACCTGCGACCCGATCCGCGAACTGCTCTCGCGCAGCGCGATCATGATCACCGCCGACAGCCTGCCCTGCCTGCTCGACGCCGCGATCGTCGGCGTACCGGCCGCCAGTTGCGCGCCGAACCTCTTCATGAACCTCGCCTGTTTCAGCCACCACCGCGACGCCGGGGAGGCGTTGCGCAAGGGGCTCGCCGCGGGCCCGGCCGACCGGGATGCGTACCGGACGCTGGTCTGGCTGACCGCGACGCACCTGCTCTGGCACCATCGGGGACGCGTGTGCTGGACCCGGGACGACCTCAACCGGATGGTCGGCTTCCTCAACTGGTTTGTCCGCTCCGCGCAGGTCCCCTACGCGGCGGCGGTCGGCATGCAGGCCTTCGACCTGCCGGTGAAGCGCTCCTGGCTTCGCTGGTAGGAAGTCGCCGAAAGCGCTTCCGTCAACCGGGGCGGAACATCTCCCACTGCAGCACCGTGTCGGCGGGGACATCCCGCTCCAGCACGCGTCCGATGAGCTGCTCGAGGTGCTTCGGCGCAATGCCCGTCCCGGGCCGCTTGACCTCGAGGTCCTCGCTGCCGACCTGCGCTCCCCGCGGCAGGTCGCGCGCCGCCACCAGGCTGCGCCTCGCCTGCCGGCGCGCCTCCTCCTCGCAGCGGAGGACCGCCTTGCGGGAGGATCCGACGAGCCGGTCGACCTCGGCGAACGCGCCGCGCAACTTCCTCAGGTCGTCCGGATCCATCGCGTGATAGTGATCGTTCCCCGGCAGCGCCTTGTCGAGCGTGAAGTGCTTTTCCACGATGCGCGCGCCCAGCAGCCAGGCGGTCGGCAACAGGTTGTCGACAGGCGGCACGTGATCGCTGTAGCCGATGACGCAGTCGGGGAAGGCCGAACGCAGGTGGGTGATCGCGCCGAGGTTGGCGTCCTCCGGACGGCAGGGATACGACAGGACGCAGTGCAGCAGCGCGATCTCCCGGGCGCCCTCCCGCAGCAGCACGCTCACGGCATCGTCGATCTCGCCGAGCGTCGAAGCGCCCGTCGAGAGCAGAACCGGCTTCCCGAAGCGCGCGCAGTGACGCAGGAGCGGCGTGTTGGTGAGGTCGGCCGAGGCGACCTTGAACGCGGGCATGAACTCGGCGAGAAAGTCCGCGTACCGCGTGTCGAACGGCGTGCTCATGAACGCGATCCCGCACGACTGCGCCCTGCGCGCCAGTTCACGGTACTGCGCCTCGCCGAACAGGTCGTGCCTGCGGAACAGTTCGTACTGCGAGCGGGTCGGCTCCTTGTCGGTGTCCCAGTATGCAGGGCTGTTCCTGGACGCCAGGCTGCCTGCCCGATACGACTGGAACTTGATCGCGTCGGCACCGGCAGCGGCGGCGGCGTCGACCATGCGCAGCGCGGTGTCCAGGCTGTTCTCGTGGTTCACCCCCGCCTCGGCGATGAGGTAGGGGCGATCGGACGGGAGCGTCAGGCCGCCGAAGGTCCGGGGAGTTCGCTCAAACACCGACCTTCCCGCCATGCTCCAGGCCGCCCGCCGCGACCTTCGCGGCGAGCTTTCTCCGGTACTGCCTGACCGCCTTCCGGTCGTTGGTCAGGTTGCCGCTGTGTCTGGTGTAGCGGTAGAGAGGGAGACGCACGTGGCCGACGTGAAACCGCTGCTCGAACCGCGCGCGGATCTCGCGGTCCTCCATCAGCAGCATCGAGGCGTCGTACAGTCCGATCTCGACCAGCGAGTCGAGCCGGAACATGATGCCGCAGGCGATCGGGTTCCGCCCGGCGTCGCAGCGCTTGGTGTGGCGCTCGAGATCGTCGACCTCGAAGTAGTCGCAGGCCACGGCTCCCCACTCCGGATTCATCGCCATGTGCAGGTGCTCCACGTAGATGAAGTCCTCGTGGACGTAATCGTCCGAATCGAGGAACACGACGTAGCGGCCCCGGGCGTGCCTGGCGCCGGCGTTACGCGCGCTCGGGAGTCCCTGGTTTGCCGGCAGCAGGATCGGCACGACGAGATCGCCGAAGTCGCCGATGATTCGCGGCGAGTTGTCACCGGAGCCGTCGTCGACCACCACCACCTCGAACTCGTCCTTGGGGAACCGCTGCGCGATCGCGCTGCGGATCGCCCGCCCGATGAAGCGCTCGCGGTTGTAGCAGGTGACAACGATGCTGACCTTCATCGCCGGCCGTTCACGCGGACCGAAACCGCTTTTCGGCTTCGTGGAAATCGTCGATCGTGTGGATGTCGAGCGAATCGTCGACGATCAGGATGTCGGGCCGGTGCGTGTACGGGTCGCCGTAGTTCATGAGCCGCTCGTACGAAAAGCACCACACCGAGCCGTTGTTGCGACGGTCCGGGTAGACGGTCAGCAGTTCGCCGAACGCGACGTGGCGGGCGATCGCCAGCGACTGCTCCAGGACCGCGGGCGCGCAGGTCGGCGAGTTGGCCTGAAGGTTGAGGATGGCATCGGGCGCTTCGGCCAGTCCGCGCACCATGTCCTGGAAGATCGGGACGCTGGGCACGGCGTGACCGCAGAGCCCGGGGGCACGACGGTGCGTCGACGCCCCCAGCGCGGCCGCGCGCTGCAGCAGCGCTTCGTCGTCGGAGTCGAAGCACACCGGGACCCCGAGATGCAGCAGTTTTTGGAGGTTCCACTCGAACAGCGGTCGCCCGTGGAAGGCGCGCGCATTCTTGCCCGGCAGCCGGAGGCTCTCGCCCTTGGCGATCATGAAGGCCGCAACGGTCTTCATCCCGCAGCGCACCTGTCGACGATGGCGACGAGATTCGACATGTGGACGTGCGGCAACGAATACACGCTGACGCGGTCGCCCGGGCCTGCCGCGCCGTCGATGAGTTTCCTGAAATTCTTCCGGTCGTAGACCCTGACGTGCGGGCTGCCGAAGTTCTTGGCGCCCACGTCGCCGTCGGGAACGGCGACGATCGCGCGGCGCCTCGACACCCGCAGTATTTCGCGGACGCTGGCGGCGTCGTCGGCGACGTGCTCCAGGACGTGGGAACAATACGTCGTGTCCCACGCGGCGGCGGCGTAGGGCAGCGCGTCGGCCGATCCGACGTCGGCATCGATCCCCCTCGCCCGCCAGGCGGGTGCCGCCGCCCCGCTCGGGTCGATGCCGCGGCACACCCGCCACGGGAACAGCGCACGCAGCACCGACAGCGCGAGCCCCGTGCCGCAGCCGACATCGAGCACCGAGCGCCCTTCGACCTTGCGGGCGATCTCGAAGAGCAGCGTCCATGCGTGGTCGTAGAAGAACCAGCCCTCTTCGAGCGACTGCAACTGGGCCACGTCATAACCGTCGGACACGCGACCCACTCCCTTTCGCCAGGCACGGCAACGGACGACATTTCCCCTGCTTCGATTGTTCTCTGCCGTCGAGACGCTTGTCAAGGATCGGGCATCGCGAGCGTGTCGCGAGCGTTGCTTTCCTCCGGGGTTCGTGCCTAGTATCCAATGTTCCGCGCAAACTGGCCGAAGAGTTTGCGGCGGGACTCCCCCGACACCTGGGCGCGTTGCGCTCCGCCGCGGGTTGCGTTGCAGTTCGGCGATCCGGCGGCGGTTCGGCTCGGGCAGCTGTGTTGCTCTGAAACCGCGTCGACATCCGACGGCTGGTGCTCGAAAGGGCAGGGTTCGTACAGGAAATGGGGGGCATTCGGAATGAGATCTCTGATCGCGGCGATTGCATTCGCATGTGGCCTGGCAGTATCCGGTTCGACCGTGGCGGCGGGGAGCAACTATCAGGGCCTGTGGTGGAACCCGCAGGAATCGGGCTGGGGGATCAACTTCGCCCACCAGGGCGACATCGTCTTCGCCACCTGGTTCACCTACGACGGTGCCGGTAAGCCGTGGTGGCTGATCGCGGTGCTTTCCCGGACCGCCGACGGTGTCTATGCCGGGCCGGTGTCGACGGTGGCCGGGCCTCTGTTCAACTCGGTGCCGTTCGGACCGGCGCCGGTGGAAACCGAGGTCGGCACGATGACGGCGACCTTCGCCGACGCGATCCACGCCACGGTCGCGTACACGGTGAACGGGGTGTCGCAAGTCAAGGCGGTGGTGCCGCAGCAGTTCGGGTCGATGCCGACCTGCGTCTGGGGTGGAGAGCCGAATCTGGCGCTGGCGACCAACTACCAGGACCTCTGGTGGAACCCGCAGGAGTCGGGCTGGGGCGTCAACTTCACGCACCAGGGCGACATCATCTTCGCCACCTGGTTCACCTACGACGCGCAGGGCAAGCCGTGGTGGCTGATCGCGGTGCTTTCCAGGACCGCGGCGGGAGTCTACGCGGGTCCCGTCTCGACGGTGGCCGGACCGCCTTTCAACGCCGTGCCGTGGGGCACGGTCGCCGAAACCGAGATCGGCAGTGCGACCGCCACCTTCGCCAACGGCAACAGCGCGAGCTTTGCCTACACCGTCAATGGCGTGGCGCAGACCAAGTCGATCACGCGGCAGGTGTTCGTGGCCCCCGGCACCGTGTGCTCGCCGCCGGCGGTGCCGACCGCCACCGCGGTGGGCGTGCCCGATGGTGGCGCGGTGGGCGCGACCATCGGCGCCGCGGGCGGCAGCGTCGGCACCGCCGGCGGCAAGCTGGTCGTGACCATCCCGGCCGGTGCGCTGGCCGCGGACACCGTGATCGGCATCCAGCCGCTGACCAACCTGGCGCACGGCAGGATCGGCGCGGCGTATCGGCTGACGCCGGAGGGCCAGGCCTTCCTCAAGCCGGTCACGCTGAAATTCTCGTACACCGATCAGGACCTCGCGGGCACCGCCGCCGAGGCCCTCGGCGCCGCGTTCCAGACCGCCGCGGGCTATTGGCAGTGGGCCGGCGATGCCACCCTCGACACGGCGGCGAAGACCGTCAGCGTCGGCAGCAGTCATTTCAGCGACTGGTCGATGGTGAGGGGACTTCAGATCCGCCCGCCGGAGTCAACGGTCCGGGTGAGCGGGAGCGTCGGTTTGCAGGTGGTGGTCTGCTACGACTTCAATTTGGAGTTGACCGAACTTCGTCACGGTTACGAATGCGACTTTGGCCCAGGCCTGGTGGCCGCCGGGGAAAGCATAGCGTGGTCGGTCAACGGCGTTCCTGGCGGGGGGGGGCGCCGCCGGCACGGTGAGCGGGGGCGGCAGCGGCCAAGCGACGGCAACCTATGCCGCCCCGGCAACGAAGCCCAGCCCGAACATCGTCCTCGTGAGCGCGCAGGTGGATAGGCGAGACCGGGGGTATCTGCTGGTGGCGAAAATCACGATCGAGGATCCGGACGCGTGGTCGGGAACGTCGTCGTTGACCGTCATCGGTCCTACGGGCGTCGGCCAGGTCGCCAGCGCGCAGGTGACGTGGGTCTTCGACGTTACACAAGGACCCGACATCGTCATCTACCGTCCTACCGGCACCGCCAACATCAGCGCGACGGGATGCGTCTGGGCCCCTGCAAGCGGCGCCATCGAGCGACTGGATGGAATTCTGACGGTCGATTACAGCACCGACCCTCCGACGTACAGAGGAGCCGGCACGAGCCAGTGGCCCGCCACTTTGAGCTGTACCGACCCGACGTTCAGCGTCAGCGCAGAAACCACCGTGAGCTTTCTTGGCGGCCTGGAAAGTAGCGCCGAAGGGGTGTTCGCCCATGGCTCGGTGAACCCCGATGGAAAGACCATCGAGGGGAGTTCCACCTATGGACCGGCAACCTACAAGTGGAAATTCACGCGCAGTCGTTGAGGCAATTTCAGCGTACCGGCCTTCACGCGGTTCCGTGGCGCAACAAGGGCAGGCGTCGCTTGCCATTCGGGCTGGGCGCGACCAGGTCGCGGACCGGGTTTGCGCTCTTCGTCGGAGGGGGAAGAGATCTCGCCGAACCCAACGCACGCCGGCAGGAGTGTGCCGGGAGGGTCGCGAGCGTTGACGCCTCGACGCTGGTTGCATTAACATCGATCGCGCCCTGACCTCACGACGGGGTTTCGCGCGAGGCTGACAGATACGCGCGGCCCGAATGCCGCGGTTCGCTTCGCGCGCCCGGCGTGTGGAATCGGCTCTCGCCATGTACGACGCATCCACGGCGCGTTGCGTGACCCGCCGAGGCCCGGCCGTAGACGCCAAACCGGCAGACACCAGGACGCACCCGTCGTCATGCTGACGATTTTCTGCTGCCCGAAGCCCTTTCGGGGGGAGAGCGCCGCGATCCAGCGGGCGGCGATCGGAAGCTGGCTGGCGCTGCGGCCGCGCCCCCAGGTGCTGGTGTTCAGCGACGAGCCGGGCATCGCGGAGGTGGCCGAGGAACTGGGGGCCGCTCACTTTCCCGTCGAGCGAAAATCGCCCTACGGGACGCCGCTCGTCAACTGCCTTTTCGAGCGCGCCGAGGAGGTCGCCCGGTATCCGCTGCTCTGTTACGCCAACGCCGACATCATCCTGACTTCGAGCCTCATGCGCGCCGCGGCGGCGGTCGCCCGCGCGTCCAGTCACTTCCTTCTCGTCGGCAAGTGCGTCGAATTGCCCCGTCCGCCACAACCGGATTTCGACGATGCGCGATGGGAGGAGTCGATCGAGACGCAGGCGCGACGCGACGGCGTTTCGCGCGGTCCCTTCTTCATCGACTACTGCGTTTTTCCCGCCGGGCTGTTCCCTGCGATGCCGCCCTTCTCGCTTGGGCGCAGCCGCTGGGACAACTGGCTGATCGCCGCGGCGCAGCGCTCGGGCGCGTGGGTGGTCGAGGCGAGCGCCACGGTGACCGCCGTTCACCAGCGCCACGACTACAGCCATGTTCCCGGCGGCCGAAGCTGGGTCTATCGCGGCCCCGAGGCGCGCATGAACCAGCGTCTGTCCGGGTGGCGCAACTGGGTGCATCTGCACAGCATCCTCGACGCGACCCATTCCCTCGACGGCGATCGCCTGCGGGAGTTGCACCCCGGTGCACTCTGGTCCCAGTTCGCCCTGCGGGCTGCAGGTCTCGTCCGCGAGCACTGGTCCCGGCAGCGCCGCTCCGGAGGGGGCGCCGCGTGAGCCGCCTTGTCGGGAGCGACCCGCCCGCCGGCCCGGCGCGCATCCTGCTTCGCCCGGCGCGCGGCTGGAACGCGCTGCGTCTCGGGGAACTGTGGGAGTATCACGAGGTCGTGCTGGTCCTCGTCTGGCGGGACATCAAGGTCCGCTACGCGCAGGCGGCGCTTGGCTTGGCGTGGGCGGTGCTCCAGCCGGTTGCGAGCATGATCGTGTTGAGCGTCATCTTCGGGCGCCTCGCCCGCGTGCCTTCCGACGGGCTGCCGTACGCCGCCTTCGCCCTCACCGGACTGCTGCCGTGGCAGCTTTTTCAGAACGGCGTCCAGCGCTCCAGCCTGAGCCTGGTGCAGAACGCCAACCTCCTGACCCGGGTCTATTTCCCCCGCCTGAGCCTCCCGCTGGCGGCGGTGCTCGGCACCCTCGTCGACTTCGTCATCGCGGCGCTGGTGCTGGCGGGACTCCTGGCGTGGTACGACTGGACGCCCGCTCCCGAGCGGTTGGTCTGGGTCCCCGCGCTCGCCGCCCTCGCGGTCCTGAACACCCTCGGCATCGGGCTCTGGCTCTCGGCGCTGAACGTGCGTTATCGCGACGTTCAGCACACGCTGCCCTTTCTCCTCCAGCTCGCGCTGCTCGCGTCCCCCATCGCCTACTCGGCGAACCTGATCCCCGAGGGCGGCTGGCGGACGCTCTACGGTCTCAATCCCATGGTCGGCGTCATCCAGGGGTTCCGCTGGGCGCTTCTGGGGGGGCCCGCTGCCGGTTCGTTGCTCGCCATCTCGGCCGTCGTCGGCAGCCTGCTGCTCGTCAGCGGGCTCTACTACTTCCGTCGCGTGGAGTGGAGTTTCGCGGACAGGCTCTGAGGATGAAACCGCACCTGGCTCCTTTCGTTCGGCGTTCCCCGCGGGGGGCGGGCGTCGCCGTGTGCAGAGCCTCGACGAATTTCGCGCGGCCGGGCGGGCGCTGAGGCGATGGCCGCCGTCGCGCTTCGGGTCCGTGACCTCGGGAAGCATTACCTGATCGAGCCGTCCACGTCGCGCTCGCACACGCTCAAGGATTCGCTCTGGCGCGCCGCGCGATCCGCGTTGAGCCTGCGCAAGGCGGCCCGGGGCGGACGGTGGGATCTCTGGGCGCTGCGCCACGTTTCGTTCGAGCTCGAACCGGGCACGGTGCTGGGCGTGATCGGCAGGAACGGCGCCGGCAAGAGCACGCTGCTCAAGATTCTGGCCAGGGTCACCGACCCGTCCGAGGGCGAAGGCGAGTTCTTCGGTCGGGTCGGCGCCCTGCTGCAGGTCGGAACCGGCTTCCACCACGACCTCTCCGGGAGGGACAACATCCTGCTCAGCGGGGCGATACTCGGAATGCCCCGGGCAGAAATCCTGCGGCGTTTCGACGAAATCGTCGCTTTCGCCGGCGTCGAGGCCTTCCTCGAGACGCCCGTGCGGCACTACTCGAGCGGGATGTACATGCGACTGGCCTTCGCCGTCGCCGCGCACCTGGACTCGGACATCCTCCTCGTCGACGAGGTCCTGGCGGTGGGCGACGCCGAGTTCCAGCGACGCTGCCTGGGGAAGATGGACGAGGTCGCGCGCACCGGGCGGACCGTGGTCTTCGTGAGCCACAACCTGGCGGCAGTCCTGCGCCTCACGCACCGGGCGCTGGTGCTCGACGGAGGGCGCACGGCGCTGCTCGCGCCGACGGGGGAGGCCGTCGCGCACTATCTGGACCAGCACTCGGCAGCGGGCGGAGAGCGCCTGTGGCCGAATCCCGAGGGGACGCATTCGCAGGCGCCCTTCGCGCCGCTCGCGCTGCGAGTCCGCGACGAAAGCGGCGCCATCGTCGGCGCGGTGCGCGCCCATCGGCCGTTCAGCGTGGAGGTCGATTACCTGCTGCGCAGCCCGGTGCACGGGTTCCGCGTCGGCATCCGCTTCCAGACCACCGGCGGCGACGAGGCTTTCACGTCATTCGACAGCGACGCCAAGGCCGACGACCCTCCCGACGGCGTCAGGCCGCCCGGGCGCTTCCGCAGCCGGTGCACGGTTCCGGGCGGACTGCTGAACGAGGGGCACTTTCTGTTCGGACTCCAGGCGCGTGGCTGGCGGCGGGGCCTGTTCACCGACGAGCACGCCCTCGCGATCAGGGTCGAGCCCGGCGGCCCGGAGGGCCTGTGGACCGACCATCGTCCGGGACCGTTCCGGCCCCTGCTGGCCTGGCAGGTGGAGGCCGATGACGGCCAGGAGGCGCGGTGACGCCCCTGCTCACGATCTTCACCTGCCCCAAGCCGTTCACGCGGGAGTCTATCGCGCGGATCCAGAACAACGCGATCGGCTCCTGGCGGGCGCTCGGCCCCGAGGTCGAGATCCTGCTGCTCGGCGACGACGAGGGCGTGCGCGCCGCGGCGCAACGATTCGGCGTGCGCCATCTCCCCGACGTGGCGAGAAGCGCCTGGGGCACTCCGTTGGTCGCATCGCTGTTCGCGCAGGCCGGGGCCAATGGCCGCTCGCCGCTGCTCGCCTACGTGAACGCCGACATCATCCTCATGCAGGACTTCGTGCAGGCCGTGCGCGAGGTCGCGGCGCGCTCGGCGCGCTTCCTGATCGTCGGCAACCGGCGGAACCTGCGCGTCGACACGGAGCTCGATTTCTCCGGCGGCTGGGAGGACGGGTTGCGGCTGGCCGCGCGCACGCGCGGACACGCGCAAGCGCCGACGGGCAGCGACTACTTCGTCTTTCCCCGGGGGGCCTTCGGCGCGCTGCCCGACCTCTCCGTCGGGCGGGCGGGCTGGGACAACTGGATGATCTTCCGCGCCCGCAGCCTCGGGCTCGCCGTGGTGGACGCCTCCGCCGCCGTCTGCGCGATCCACCAGGACCACGACTACGCCCACCTGGGCGGGGAGCGCATGCATCGGCATCCGGAGAGCCTGCACAACAAGCGTCTCGCCGGCGGCCGCAGCCTCGGGGTCTTCGTGCTTGCGGACGCGGACCACGAGTTGTCGGAGGGCAGGCTGCGGCGCCGGCCGCTGCGCTGGCGCTCGCTGCGGCGCGAGCTGCAGGTGAGGCTGCTCCTGCGCTGGCCCTCGGTGCGCGCAGGAGAGATCATCCGGCTCCTGCTCCATCCGATCCGGACCGGCCGCGAGCGCCTGGGTGCGCGGCTGCGTTCGATGCGTCGCGCCTGAGGCCGAACGATGGTCCGCCGCGGCATCAACCCGTCGAAGCGCCTTCCCTCGGGCGCGAAGATTCCGGAACGTCTGACGCTCGCCGTGCTCACCCACGCCCCCTTCATCGGCGGCTACCACGCGGCGGCGCTGGACGTGGTGTCGCGGACGCTCGACAGCCTGCGCGAGAGCGTCCGCATCCCCTACGACCTCCTGGTGTTCGACAACGGCAGCTGCGCCGAAATGCGCGATTTCCTGCTGCAGCGGCAGGGGCGGGGCGACATCCAGTACCTGCTGCTCTCCGAACGCAACCTCGGCAAGTGCGGCGCCTGGAACGTGATCTTCGCCGCCGCGCCGGGCGAGCTGATCATGTACTGCGACCAGGACGTCCACTTCTCCTCCGGGTGGCTGGAGCAGTCGCTCGCGATCCTCGACGCCTTTCCCGACGCCGCGATGATCAGCGCGCGGCCGATGCGCCCGTTGCCCGAGCTCTCGTCGGCGACGCTGGCCTGGGCCGAGCGCACGCCGGACGTCGCCGTGGAAGCGGGAACGTTCGTGCGTTGGGAGACCGAGTGGGAGATGATGTCCGGCCTCGGCCTGACCGAGGCGCAGGCGCGACTGAGGTACGGGCAGTCGGGCGACGTGCGGTTGACCCGAGGGGGGGTCAGCGCCCTCGCGGGAGCGTCGCACTGGCAGTTCCTCACCCGCCGCGAGTTCCTGCGCACGCTGCCGCCGCTGGACGGCGGCCGCCCGCTGGGCGGCGACCTGCAGTTCGACCGCGCGGTGAACGACGCCGGATATCTCCGGCTGATGACCTGCGAGCCGCTGGTCACCCACATCGGCAACACGCCGGGGCCCGCCGCGCCCGAGGCGCCGCGTCCGGCGCCTCGCGCCACCCGGCGCTGGATCGACCTGCCGCTGGTGAAAAACGGCCTGCTCTGGATCCATGACCGGATCTTCTGGCTTTATCATTGACCGATGCACGGGCTCGAGCACGATGGCGAGGCAGCACCGAAGGGACCCGAGAGCGGCACCCAGGCCGCGGTTCTCGCCCTCGTGCTCGCCCGCGGCGGCTCGAAATCGATTCCGCGCAAGAACATCCGGCCGCTGGCCGGCTTCCCGCTCGTCGCCTACAGCATCGCCGCGGCCGAGGCCGCGCGCCGCGTGACGCGGATCGTCGTCTCGACCGACGACGAGGAGATCGCTGCGGTCGCGCGCAGCTGCGGTGCCGAGGTCCCTTTCCTTCGTCCGGAGGAACTCGCGCGCGACGAGACCCTCGACCTGCCGGTGTTCGTCCACGCGCTGCAGTGGCTCGCCCGGACCGAAGGGTATCGTCCGGAGGTGGTGGTCCACCTGCGCCCGACGAGTCCGCTGTGCCGCCCGGAGTGGATCGACCAGGCGGTCGACCTGCTGCGGGCGAACCCCGCGGCGGACGCGGTGCGCAGCGTCACGCCTCCGCCGCACACCCCGTACAAGATGTGGAAGATCGATCCGGCGACGGGCCTGCTGTCGCCGCTGCTCGCCGTCGCCGGCATCCCGGAACCGTACAACGCGCCGCGGCAGCTGCTCCCCGAGTGCTGGTGGCAGACCGGACACCTCGACGCCGTCCGGCCCGAGACCATCCTCGGCCGCGGGTCGATGACCGGAACCGCGATCCTGCCGCTGCGGATCGACCCGCGCTACGCCGTGGACATCGACACCCCGATGGACTGGGAACTCGCCGAAGTCATGATCCGCAGCGGCACGCTGGAGGTCACCTTCCCCCGCGCGTCGGTGGCCGTGCCGGGGTTGCGCCGGTGAATCTCGACGCGTTTCCGGGACCGTTCGCGCACGGGGCGGGCCGGCTCCTGGCCGCCGCCGTCGCGCCTTCGTCGCGATCCCGCCAGCGTCACGCCATGCGCCTCGCGCGCGAACTCGCGACGCTGGAGCGTTCCCGTCCGTCCGACGGAGCGCCCGTCCTGTTCTTCGACGCCTCGGCGCGCCTCGGCGCGTTGAGCCACAACGCCGCCTACTCGCTGCTCGCGGGCTGGAGCCTTCGCCATGCCGGCGTCCCCGTCGTCCGGCTGGTCTGCGCGGGGGGGCTGTGGCCGTGCGTGCTCGGCGCCGCGACCCGGCGTCGCGGGGGCCCCTCGCCCTGTGCGTCGTGCATCGCGCAGTCGCGGCGCATCCACGGCGGAACCGATCTGCGCTGGCTGCCGCCGGCGGCGGCCGCCGCTGCGGCGCCGGGCGCGGCGTCGCTGGGCACGCTCCTCGACCACGAGGAGGAAGGCATTCCGCTCGGCCGCATCGTGCTCCCGTCGGTGCGCTGGGCGCTGCGCCGCCACCACCTCGACGACGATCCGCCGACGCGCGCGCTGGTGTCGGCGACCATCGGCGCGGCGGCGGGTTTCGCCAGGCAGGCCCGCGAGCTGCTCGCGCGGCTGCAGCCGCGGGCGGTCGTCGCGTTCAACGGCACTCAGTTCCCCGAGGCGGTCCTGCGCCGGGTCGCCGGCGACGCCGGCGTGCGGGTGGTGACGCACGAAGTCGGCTACACGCCGTGTTCCGCCTACTTCTCGCACGGCATCGCGACCACCCGCGAGATCGACATTCCGGAAGACTTTGCGCTCGGCCCCGACGACGAGGCGCGCCTCGACGCGCATCTCGCGCGCCGCTTCGCCGGAGACTTCACGATGGCGGGCGTGCGCTTCTGGCCGCGGATGGAAGCGCTGCCCGCGGCGCTGCGCGAACGCGCCGCGCGCCACCAGCGCGTGGTCGCGGTGTTCACCAACGTCGCGTTCGACACCAGCCAGGTGCACGCCGCCACGATCTTCCCCGACATGTTCGCGTGGCTCGACGCGGTCCGCGATCTCGCCCTGCAGTCCCCGTCCACCCTCTTCGTGCTGCGAACGCATCCCGACGAGGCCCGGCCCGGGCGCGTGAGCCGGGAGACGGTCCAGGCCTGGGCCCGGCGCAGCGGCGCCGACACGCTGGACAACGTCGTGCTGCTGGGGCCGACCGATCCGACCAGTTCCTACGATCTCGCGACCTGCGCCGCGTTCGTCGTCGTGTACAACTCCACCATCGCGCTGGAGGCGATCATGCTCGGCAAGGCCGTGCTCTGCGGCGGCAGGGCGCGCTACACGCCGTACGGCATCGGGCTCGCTCCCGCCACCCGCGAGGAATTCTCCGCGATCTTCCGCCGGCTGCTGTCCGGCGACATCGGCGGCGCGACGGCCGGCGAGAGGGACCGCGCGCGCCGCTTCGTCTGCTTCCAGGATTTTGTGGCGTCGATTCCCTTCGACACGTGGCTCGCCGAGGATCCGCGCCGCCCCGGCGAAGTCGCCATCCGCGACGTGCCGCTGGCGAGTCTCGACCCGGCGGCGTCGGCGGCGATGGCCCGGCTGCATCGCGGGATTCTCGACGGGGCGTCGTTCGCAGCGTCGGGAGATCGCGGATGAGGGAGTTCGTTCCCGATTCCGTCCGCGACGGCGTGGGCGCGCTGCTGCGCGGCGCGCGCGCCGTCGTCCGGCGCGCGGGCGTCGGCCCGTGGGCGGCCAACGCCGCCCGGCTGCGGCAGTTCGCCGACCTGCACCGGGGCCGGCGCTGCTTCATCCTGGGCAACGGCCCGAGCCTCGCCCAGACCGACCTCGAACCGCTGCGCGGCGAGATCAGCTTTGCGCTCAATCGCGGCTACCTGCTGCGGACCGAGCGCGGCTTCACGCCGACGTACCTGGTGGCGGTCAACGACCTCGTCCTGGGTCAGTGCGCGGCCGATCTCGCCGGACTCGACCTGCCGCGCTTCATCGGCTGGCGTGCGCGCAGGCTCTTCGCGCCGGACCCGCGGATCCACTTCCTCGACACGCGCCAGACCGGCGCCAACGGCTTCTCCCGCGACATCACCCGCGAGGTGTACGAGGGCTACACGGTGACGTACGTCGCGCTCCAGCTCGCGTACTACATGGGCTTCGACGACGTCATCCTGATCGGCGTCGATCACCGGTTCGCGACGCAGGGCCGGCCGAATCGCACCGTGGTGTCGCAGGGCGCCGACCGCGACCACTTCTCGGCGGCGTATTTCGGGCCCGGCTTCGCGTGGCAGCTCCCCGACCTCGCGCGTTCGGAGCGCGCCTACCGCCGCGCGCACGAGGCTTTCGTCGCGGCCGGTCGCCGCGTGGGCGACGCGACCATCGGCGGCGGTCTCGCCGTCTTTCCCAAGGTGGACTACGCAGGACTCTTTCGCCGATGAACCTCCATTTCGAGCCGCGTCGCGGGGCTGGCGCAGGCGGCGTCGCCTGCGCCGGAAGATTGCCGTGACGCGAGTCGCCGCCCTGGTCCCGATGCGCCACCACAGCCAGCGCGTGGCGGAAAAGAACTACCGGCCGCTGGCCGGCCGTCCGCTCTACCACTGGATCGTCGAGAGCCTGCTGCAATGCCCGGAAATCGGCGAGGTCGTCGTCGACACCGACAGCCCGGTGATCGCGGCCGGCGTCCGTGCCGGCTTTCCCGGCGTGCGACTGATCCCGCGGCCGGAGCGGCTGGCCGGCGACGACGTCAGCATGAACGAGATCCTGCTGCACGACACGACGCTGGTCGACGCCGACATCTTCGTCCAGACGCACTGCACGAATCCGCTGCTCACGCCGGCGAGCATCGGGCGGGCGATCCGGACCTTCGTCGCCGCACGGCCGCAGCACGACTCGCTGTTCTCGGTCACGCGCCTGCAGACCCGTCTCTGGGACGCCGAAGGGCGTCCGATCAACCACGACCCCGCCGTCCTGCTGCAGACGCAGGATCTCCCGCCCGTGTTCGAGGAGAACTCCTGCCTCTACCTGTTCACCGCGGCCACGCTGCGCGAGCGCAGCAATCGCATCGGTGCGCGTCCGCTGACCTTCGAGCTCCCGCCCGGCGAGGCCTGCGACATCGACCAGGAGATCGACTTCCAGATCGCCGAGTTCCTGATGGAGCGCCGGCTGCGCCGGACGTGAGCCTCGGGACGATGTCTTCTCCAGCCGGCCGGGAGCTGCCGCCTCCGCCCGCCGGCCGCAGCGGCTGGCCCTGGGATGCGGCCGGCACGCAGGCGCGGCCGGGCCCCGGCGACGTCTCCGCGCTGCCCAGGATCAGCATCGTCACGCCGTCGCTCGATCAGGGCCGGTTCCTCGAGGAAGCGCTGCGTTCGGTGCTGCTGCAGGGCTACCCGAATCTGGAATACATCGTCGTCGACGGAGGAAGCTGCGACGACAGCGTGGAGATCATCCGGCGCTACGCGCCGTGGCTGAGCGCCTGGGTGAGCGAAAAGGACCGCGGTCAGAGTCACGCCATCAACAAGGGCTGGGCCGTGGCCACCGGCGACCTCGTCGCGTACCTGAACGGCGACGACACCTATCGACCGGGCGCGCTGCTGCGAGTGGCGCAGGCGTGGGCGAAGCGCCGCGACGCCGTCATGGTCGCCGGCGCCATCGTGGCGACGGACGAGCGCTCGCTCGCGACCGGCTCCCCCGCCTTGCCGCGGCTGCCCGGCCCCGCACCGCTGGATCTGTCGATCGTCGATCCCGAGCACTGGCGCCTGCCCCAGCAATCGTGCTTCTGGTCGCGCGCCGCGCTCGACCGGGTCGGCGGTCAGCTGCGCGAGGATCTGCACTACACGATGGACCGGGAGCTGATGTATCGGCTGTGCCGCGAAGGACCGGTCACCCTCGTCGACGACGTCCTGGCGACCTACCGGTTCCACGCCGCGAGCAAGTCGGTCAGCGCCATCCTCGCCTTCCACGGCGAAGACCCCAAAGCCCTCTCCTGCTGCACCTGGGGGGGAGACGATGCGAGGCGCCGCAGGAGTCAGGTGGCGCGATGGCGCCTCGCGCAGGGGCATTTCAAGTACGCGCGCAGCGTTTCCTCGCCGCTGGCGACGCTGCGGCACCTGTCGGCTGCGGCCTGGTATCGGCGCGGCTACCTCGCCCGATCGGGGTTCTACGGGATCGCGCTCGACGCGTTCGGCCTCAAGGCACCGCTCGAGGCGATGGGGCGCCGCCTGCGCCGGCGCCGTGCCTCGGGCTGACCGGCGAACGCGTCGCCGCGATCGCCGCGACGCGAGGTGCCCGCGGCCCCGGGGTCCCGCGGACGCCCGGCGTGGTGCGCGGGCCGCGGCTAGACGGCGGCGTTGATCTGCCCGCCGGGCGTCGCGGCCACCGCGCCGTTGGCGCGATAGCTGGCGATGCCGGGGTGGACGGTGCCGCCCGATGTCCCGGCCTCCTTCGCCGGAGGCGCCGCTGCCGGCGCGCTGTCCTGAGTGCCGGCCTTGGCGGCTGCCAGTTTCTCCGCGACCAGCTGCTGCTGCTGCGCCTGCATTTTCATCTTCGCGGCGTTGCTGGCGACGGAGCGGTCCTGCGGCGAAGGGTCGGCCGGGGCCACGGCGGCGGCCTGGATCCTTTCCGCCTTGGCGATGGTCTCCTGCGGCGTTCTGCCCGGCGACATGTCGATCGAGACCTCGCCGCTGACCGCGTACTGCACGCCGTCGGGGCCGCGCTGGTAGCCGTAGGTGGCGCCGCTGGTCGCCAGCCCGCCGGCGGCGGCGAGGTGCGCCTGTTCGTGGGTGCGCACGACGCGGTCGATCCGCGACAGTTCGGCGATCAGCTTGCGATCCCGCACCGCCTTGGCCTGATCCTGCCGCGCCTGCGGCGAATCCGGAACGCCCGGACGATCGCCGGCGGCGCCCGCTGGGGCGCCGCGTTCCGGCTCGCCCTCGGCCTTCTGCCCCTGCGGCCTGGCCGCAGCGGGCGGAAAGCTGGAACCGGACGGAATGGAAACCGACGCGGAGATCATCCCTGAAATGTAGGCTTTTCGGGCAGGAACGCAAGTCGAACGACGAAGCGACGCCGTGGCGGCAGGATCGCGCGGCGCGGCGCTGGACTGGGGGTGCCCACTCGTCTATCATTTCCATATTCGTCAAATCATCTGTGCTTCGAACGCAAGCATTGACCGACGTTCCCCCCAGAGCCGCCATCACCGTGAACATCCTCTTTCTCTGCACCGGCAACTCCTGCCGCTCGATCCTCGCCGAAGCGACCTTCAATCACCTCGCGCCGCCCGGATGGCAGGCGATGAGCGCCGGCAGCCAGCCCGCCGGCCGCGTGCATCCGCGCTCGCTCGCGCTGCTCGCGCGCGAAGGCATTGCCAGCGAAGGCTATCGCAGCAAGTCCTGGGACAGCCTTCCCGCGACCCCGGACATCGTCGTCACGGTCTGTTCCGGCGCGGCGGGGGAAGCCTGCCCGGCCTACCTGGGACCCGTGCTGCGCACGCACTGGGGGGTCGACGATCCCGCGCACGCCACGGGCAGCGACGCCGAGGTCGACGCGGCGTTCGCGGGCGCCTATCGCGTCCTTCGCGCCCGCATCGAAGCCTTCCTGGCGCTGCCGCTGGACGACCTGCAGCGCGACCGTGCCCGCCTGAAGGCCGAACTGGACCGCATCGGCACGCTGGCGAGCCCGCGACCCCCGGGCGGCCGGTCCGGCGCCGCGCACGACGTCACGGCGACGACCCATGAGTGACCTGACCCGGAAGCTGTCGTTTCTCGACCGCTACCTGACCGTCTGGATCTTCGGCGCGATGGCGCTGGGGATCGGCCTCGGCTTCTTCGTGCCTGGGATCGAGGGCTTCATCAACCGCTTCAATGCCGGGACGACCAACATTCCCATCGCCGCCGGCCTGATGCTGATGATGTACCCGCCGTTCGCCAAGGTCCGCTACGAGGAGCTGCCCGACGTGTTCCGCGACCGGAAGGTGCTGGGGCTGTCGCTGGTGCAGAACTGGATCGTCGGCCCGGTGCTGATGTTCGCGCTGGCGATCGTCTTCCTGCACGACAAGCCCGAGTACATGGTCGGCCTGATCATGATCGGGCTGGTCCGCTGCATCGCGATGGTGATCGTCTGGAACGAGCTCGCCAGGGGCTCGACCGAGTACGCGGCGGGGCTGGTCGCGTTCAACTCGATCTTCCAGGTGCTGTTCTTCAGCGTCTACGCATGGCTGTTCATCACGGTCCTGCCGCCGTGGTTCGGCCTGTCCGGATCGGTCGTCGACATCTCGATCGGGCAGATCGCCGAGAGTGTCTTCATCTACCTCGGCATTCCCTGCCTTGCCGGCGTGCTGACGCGCGTGATCATGCTGCGCTTCGTGTCGAAGGAGTGGTATCACAGCCGTTTCGTGCCGAAGATCGGGCCGCTCACGCTCGTCGCGCTGCTGTTCACGATCGTCGTGATGTTCAGCCTCAAGGGCAAGCTCATCGTCTCCATTCCGCTGGACGTGGTCAGGATCGCCATTCCGCTGCTGATCTACTTCGTCGTGATGTTCGTGTTCTCGTTCTTCATGAGCCGGCGCATGGGCGCCAACTACGAGAAGTGCGCCACGCTGTCGTTCACGGCGGCGAGCAACAACTTCGAGCTGGCGATCGCCGTGGCGGTGGCCGTCTACGGCATCAACTCCGGCGCGGCCTTCGCGGCGGTCATCGGACCGCTGGTCGAAGTTCCGGTGATGATCGGCCTCGTCAACGTGGCGCTGTTCTTTCAGCGACGGTATTTCGCCGTCGCCTGACCCGCGATGAAATGCCTGATGGCCGCCTGGGAGCGGCACCAAGCGGAATTGCGCGGCTGGCTGCGGTACCGTCTGGGCAGCGCCGTCGACGCCGACGACGTGCTGCAGGAGCTGTTCATCAAGGCCATGCGCCAGGGGGAACGGTTCTGCGCCATCGGCAACGCCCGCGCCTGGCTGTTCGAGGTGGCGCGCAATGCGGTCGCCGACCGGTTGCGTCTGCAGCGGGAGCTGGTCGAGCTTCCCGCCGATCTTGCCGCCATCGTGGAAGAGCCCGCGACCGTCGACCGTCTGGTCGGTTGCCTGCCGCGCGTGCTGTCCGAACTCTCCGCCGACGACCGCGAGGCCATCACGCTGTGCGATCTGGAGGGGATGGCGCAGGACGAGTTTGCGCGGCGCAAGGGCCTGACGCTGCCGGGAGCCAAGTCCCGCATCCAGCGCGCCCGCAGGCGGCTCAAGGAGCGGATGACGCTGGGCTGTCAGGTGCGTGTCGACGCGACCGGGAACGTCAGCGACTTCGTGCCGCGTCCGCCACTTACCTGATTCGTCCCGCGGCAGGCGGTCCGCCGGACCGGCAAGGCCGCCCCTGTCACGCGGTCGCGGCGACCGGGCAATGCGTCCGTGTGCATCCTTTTCCGATCTCGTTCGTCTTCCCGGTATGGCGATCGCATTCCGGATTCCGCCGCGGCGACCAAGGGAGTGTCGGATGAGCAGCGCCCATGCCGTGCTGAAACACTGGCCCAACCGGCGGCCGCTGTCATTCCTGCTCCTGGCCGCAGCGGCATGGTTCGGCCTGTACCAGACGCTGAGCCCGGCGGCCGAAGCGCTGGTGGCCGCGCTGCCGGTCGACAGGGACAGCCGCCTGGGTGGCGCCCTGCAGTTCTTCCTCTACGACACGCCCAAGGTGCTGCTGCTGCTTACCGGCATCGTGTTCGTGATGGGCATGATCAATTCGCACTTCACGCCGGAGCGCACCCGCGCCATGCTGGCCGGACGCACCGAGGGAGCCGCCAACGTCATGGCGGCGAGCCTGGGGATCGTCACCCCGTTCTGTTCCTGCTCGGCGGTGCCGCTGTTCATCGGCTTCGTTCAGGCCGGCGTGCCGCTGGGCGTGACGTTCTCGTTCCTGATCTCGGCGCCGATGGTCAACGAGGTGGCGCTCACGCTGCTGTTCGGGCTGTTCGGCTGGAAGGTCGCCCTGATCTACCTCGGTCTGGGGCTGTCGGTGGCGATCGCGGCGGGCTGGGTGATCGGCCGGCTGAAGATGGAGGCGCATCTCGAAGACTGGGTGCGCGCGATGCCGCACACGACCGCCGCGACGGCCGACGACAGGCTTTCGCTGGGCGGGCGCATCGACGCCGGCTTCGCCTCGGTGCGCGAGATCGTCGGCAAGGTGTGGCCGTACATCCTGGCAGGCATCGCCGTCGGCGCCGGCATCCACGGTTACGTGCCGGCAGATTTCATGGCCAGCTTCATGGGCAAGGATGTCTGGTGGGCGGTGCCGCTGGCCGTGATCATCGGCGTGCCGATGTACACCAACGCGGCGGGCGTCATCCCCATCGTGCAGGCGCTGCTGGCCAAGGGTGCGGCGCTGGGCACGGTGCTCGCGTTCATGATGAGCGTGATCGCCCTCTCGCTGCCGGAAATGGTGATCCTGCGCAAGGTGCTCAAGATGCGGCTGATCGCGACCTTTGTCGGCGTGGTCGCCAGCGGCATCCTGCTGGTCGGCTTCGTGTTCAACGCGATTCTCTGACCGAGCGAGCAGGTGCCACTGATGCCGGCCGCAGCCTCTCCGGCCTGGCTGGACTTGTGACCAAGATCGCCATTCACATCTTTCCCACACGCAGGCAGTATGGAGATTGGATCGAAGCGCGGCTGGTCGGCCGGAGGACGATGTTGATCGAAATCGCTCGTTGGCTCCTGAATCGGGGGTCGGTGCTGCTGATCGCGGCGTCGGCGCTGGCGTTGCCCGGCGCCTCGTGGGGCCAAGCCGCGCTCGCGTCGCCTCCGGATGCGGCTCGGTCCGCGCCGCAGCCCGTCGATGTCGAGGTCTTCGTGCGCGAGGGCTGTCCGCATTGCGCCGCGGCCGAGGCCTTCCTCGTCACGCTCGGCAAGGAACGCCCGGAGCTCAGGATCTCGATACGCGACGTCGGCAGCGAGCCGTCTGCGCTCGCCAGGCTGAAGGAGATAGCGAACGCCCAGGCGACCGGCAGCGTGCGCGTGCCGGCCATTTTCCTGCGCGGACAGCTCCTCGTGGGCTTCTCGTCCGAGGCGGGCACCGACAAGCTCGTTCGGGCGGCGTTGGCGGCGAGGCCGGTGGCGGCAACCTCCACGCCCGCGGCGGAAGGCGCGGCCGCCTGCGACGCGGAGGAAAGCCTGTCGTGCCAGGCCGGCCCGGGGGCCGAGCCCGGCGCGGAGCAATTCGCGGTCACGATCTTCGGCCGCGCGATTGCGGTCGACGACGTCGGCATGCCGCTGTTCACTCTGGTCATGGGGTTGCTGGACGGGTTCAATCCCTGCTCGATGTGGGTGCTGATCCTGATGATCTCGCTGCTCGCGCCGCTCAACAATCGACCGCGAATGCTGGCGATCGCCGGCACTTTCGTCCTCATCGAGGGCATCGCCTACTACGCGTTCATGGCAGCCTGGCTCAACCTGTTCCTGTTCATCGGGCTTTCCCGTGCGTCGGAACTGGTCATCGCCGGCATCGCGATTTTCGCCGGAGCGATCAACCTGAAGGATTTCTGGGCATTCGGCTGGGGGATTTCGCTATCGATCCCGAACGCCGCCAAGCCCGGCATCTACGCCCGGATGCGGGCAATCCTGCACGCCGACAACCTGACGGCGGCGCTGATCGCCACCGTCATCCTGGCGGTTCTGGTGCAACTGGTCGAGTTGCTCTGCACGTCCGGGTTCCCGGCGCTTTTCACGCGGATCCTGACGCTGAAGCAGATGGAAGGTGCGAGCTACTACGGCTATCTGCTGCTCTACAACGCCGCCTACATGCTGGACGACGTCGTCGTGCTCGCGATCGGGGTGATCACGCTGAGCAAGCGCCGGTTGCAGGAGAAGGAAGGTCGCTGGCTGAAATTCATCAGCGGTCTGGCGATGGTTTGCCTCGGCCTGTACCTGATCTTTCCGGGATGAGCGCCTTCCGCAGACATGAACACTTTCCTGCACCTGATGAATGGCGGAGCCGGCAATCTCGCCGCCTACCTCGCGGCGCACGTGCTGCTGTGCCTGCTGCCGGCATTCTTCATTGCGGGCGCGATGGCGGCGCTGATCCCCAGGGCCGGCATCACCCGCTGGCTGGGCCGCAGCGCGCCGTACCGCGTGTCGTATCCGGCCGCGGCGGCCGCCGGTTCGCTGCTGGCGGTGTGCTCCTGCACCATCGTGCCGCTGTTCGCCGGCATCTACAAGAAGGGCGCCGGACTCGGGCCGGCGATCACTTTCCTCTTCTTCGCGCCGGCCGGAAACGTGCTCGCCCTCGCCTACACCGGCAGCATCCTCGGCGCGGAGTTCGCGTTCGCGCGCCTGCTGCTGTGCCTGCTGTTCGGCGTCGGCATCGGCATGCTGATGGCCGCGCTGTTCTGGCGCGACGACGCCGGGCACGACCAGCAGACCGATGCCTTGTTCGCCGGGGAGGCCAGCCTCGGCCGCGCCGCCGCCGGCGTGCTGGTGTCGCTGGCCGCGGTGTTGATCGCCGGCACGCTCAAGGTCTCGCTGCTGACCGCCACCGTCGGCGCGGTCGTGCTGCCGCTGCCGTGGGCGGAGGCCTGGCAGGCCACGCTGTCCGGCTGGGTGCCCTTCGACGCCGCCAGGGGCGAGGAGGGCGTGAGCGTGCAGGGCTCGCTGCTGATCGCGCTGCTGCTGCTGATCGGCCTGGCCGCGTGGAAGGGTCTGGAGAACATCGTCGAGGGCGCGAATCGCTGGACCTGGATCGCCATGGGTCTGACCGCCGCGACGCTGCTGCTCGCGGCGGTGCGGCTCACGCCGCGAGCCGGCGGCCTGGAATTTGCGCTCACCGGGCGTGCGCTCGCGGTCGGTCTGGCGCTGTGGGCCGTGCTGCACCACGCGCGCCGCCTCGACGGCGACGCCTGGCGGGCCTGGCTGTGGGAATCCTGGCGCTTCGTCAAGCAGATCTTCGCGCTGCTGGTCGTGGGCGTATTCGCCGTGGGTGTCATCCGGCAGCTGATCCAGCCCGAGTGGATCCGGAGCCTTGCCGGCAGCAATACGCTGCTCGCCAACGCGGCCGCCGTGGCGTTCGGCGTGTTCATGTACTTCCCGACGCTGGTCGAGGTGCCCGTCGCACGCATGTTCCTCGACCTGGGCATGCACCGCGGACCGCTGCTGGCGTACCTGATGGCCGACCCCGAACTGAGCCTGCAGAGCATCCTGATGGTGGCCGCCGTGATCGGCAGGCGCAGGACCTTTGCCTACGTCGGGCTGGTGGCGGTGTTCAGCACCGTCGCCGGACTGCTGTACGGCGCCTGGGTGGACGGCGTGAACCCGGCCTGGATCGCGCTCGGGCTGGCCGCCTTCCTGGGCGCGCTGGCGGCGCTGCTCGCGTGGACGCCGGGGCGCCGGGCGGCGCCGAATCGAGCCTGACCATTCCCCAAAAGGAGAGCAACGATGAAGACGGTGAAGATCCTCGGATCCGGATGCGCCAACTGCAGGAAGCTCGAAGCCGTCGCGCGCGAAGCCGCGGCCGGCGCCGGCATCGAGGCGGAGTTCGTCAAGGTCACCGACATGCAGGCGATCATGGCCTACGACCTGCTCTCGACGCCGGGCCTGGTGATCGACGGGAAACTGGTGAGCAGCGGCCGCATTCCGACGCAGGCCGAGATCCGGGAGTGGATGGCGGCGTGAGGCGGGCATTTTCGGAAGTCGCCGCGTCGCCTTCGCCGAATCGCCGCCGTCCGGCCAGCGGCGGCGGGCGGCATGCGCCTGGCGCCGGCGACGCAGTCAATGGCCTGCGCGCAGCCTTTCCGACGCGACGAACCGGCTCGTGAGTTCGGCCAGCTCGCGGTAGAACGCCGTTTCCGCGCCGGCCTTCACCGCGGTCGTGAACGGGCCGGCCCACGCGCCCAGGTGTTCGGCCAGGAACCGGCGGCGCAGCGCGGCCATCGCCTCGAGTGCCTCGAGGTCGCCGTTGCGCAGGGCTTCGGTCTCGCGAAAGATCAGCAGGTAGAGGAATTCGAGTTCGGCGGCGATGTGGTCGGGCAGGTCGCGAAAGCCTTCGTCGATCTCGAATCCGCCCTCTGCGTAGAGGTGCTGGACCGCCATCGTCGACTCCTGCATCAGTCCCTGCCGGTCGCCCTGCCACACCGACCCGTAGGGCTTGGCGCGCATGTCCAGCGGACCGAGAAACAGGCGCGTGTAGTCGACCAGAAGATCCTGCAGCTTCTCCGCCGCGAACGCCTCGCCCAGTTGCTGCGCGCGAACCGCGAAATCCGCGTCGATGCGCGCCGCCGCCGCCGCCATCGAGTCGAACAGCTTCTCCTCGGCAAACTCCGGCGCCGGCTCGTAGTAGCACGCAGCGAGGAGCCGGCAGAGGTCGGCCCGTGCCCCGTCGTGTTCCAGATTGTCCTGCGCCATCGCGCCTCCCGAAAAATGAAAAAGGGGGCGGGGTCACCCCGCCCCCAGGCTGCTTCGGCGTGCGAGGGCCGTCTAGCCGCGCGCGCTGTACTTGCCGACGTAGCGCACGTTCGGCCGCGTGCCCTTGTCCTCCTTGAGGACGACCGACTTCTGCGCCTTCAGCACCCTGGCGATCTCGGCGTTCGGATCGTCCTGGTCACCGAAGATCCGCGCATGGGCCGGGCAGGCTTCCACGCACGCCGGTTGCAGGCCCTTGCTGGTGCGGTGATGACAGAAAGTGCACTTCTCGACCACGCCGGCCTTGCGCACCGGATCGACGTCGCCGGCGATGAAAGCGTTCTTCATCGGCGGATTCGCACCGGCGGCCTTCGCCGTCGCCGCGCCGGTCGCGGTGCAGCCCGCGATCATCGGCGTGTCGTCCGCCCAGCGCGGCTGCGTCGATTCGCCGAACGCGTTGAAGCTGATGACGCTGTACGTTTCGCCGTCGAGGCTGGTCGTGTTGAGTTCGACGTTGCTGTACGGGCACGCGTTCTGGCAGGCACGGCAGCCGATGCAGGTCTCGTCGTCATGCATGGTGATGCCTTCGGGCGTCTTGAACATCGCCTTCGGCGTCACCGGACACGCCTCGACACAGGGCGCATTGCTGCAGTGGTTGCACAGCACCGGCATCACCCAGTGCGTCGTGGCCGGAAAAGTCCCTTCGGACTTCATCAGGAAATCGGCCCAGTTGTGGCTCTGGCCGCCAGCGCGGTCACGCGTATTGTTCTCGGCCTTGCATGCAAAAGCACAGGCACCGCAACCCACGCACCGCTGCAGGTCGATGACCATTCCAAGTCTTGCCATCATTGCTCTCCGTTAGCGTAGGTTGGGTCAGGCTTTCTGGACGCGGACGCCGGTGAATCCGCCGTTGCGCGCCGTGGCGCCGCTCAGCCGATCGTAGTCGTCCACCAGGATGTCGTTGTTGTTGCCGCCGCGCGGCAGCGCCTTGGCGTAATCCGCCGCGGCGATGCGGCCGTAGGCCCAGTGGCCCTGGCCGTAGCACTTGGCGACGGTGCCCTGGCGCACGCCTTCCCAGAGCTTCAATCTGGTGACGATGGCTCCCGTGGTCGACGTGACCCTGACGCTGTCGCCGGACTTCAGGCCGAGCTTCGCGCCGTCGGCCGGGTTCATCTTCAGCACGTCGTCCCAGCTGATGTCGCCCGGATCGACCTTCTTGAATTCCTGGTACCACGGCGTGTTCTGCGAGCGCCCCTCGCGGTTGAGCCGCGACTTGTAGTCGATGAAGGCGAACGGATATTCGTCGACGCTGCCGTGCCGCTTCGGCGGCTCGTAGTGCGGGACGAACGCCACCTCGCCGCGCGCGACGTAGCCGCAGACGGTGAGGATGTCGTCCGGCGTCGTCTCGTACTTCTTGGCGTGCGCGGCGAGCCCCTTCTTCAGCGTCTCGCTGTAGAACTCGAATTTCTTGGTCTCGGTCGCGAACTTGCCGCCCCAGCCCTTCTTGTAGCTGTACTTGGCGCCGGCCCAAATGCCCTTCTTGCGGAAGTCGGCCCAGCCGGCGAGCGGCGCATCGCCCTTCAGCGGCTCCTTGGGCTTCCACAGCGTGGCGCTGGTGATCTTGGCGGCGATCTCCATGAACTCGAATTCGTTGGTCGGCGTCTTGCCGGTTTCGGGGTCCTTGAACTCCTTCGAGTAGTAGTCGAACAGGTTGGGGAAGCCCTTCGCCTTGAACTTGGCGGCGAGCAGCCACATCACCTCGTTCTCCTCCTGCTTGACATCCCACAGGCGCTTCGCGGCCGGCTGCTGGATCGAGGCGTAGCCGTAGCAGTTGCCCATGTTGCTGACGACCGACATCCCTTCGCTGGAGTTGTACGTCGCCGGCAGCACGATGTCGGCGAACTGCGTCATTTCCGACGCGTTGGTCACCATGTGCGCGAAGAACGGCAGCTTGGCCAGCGCCTTGTCCCAGCGGCCGGCGCCGGTGCACGAGAAGTTGAAGTTGTTCCACGAGGCGAGCAGCACCTTGACCGCACCGGGGTCCTTCAGCATCGCGTTGGCGATGTTGTTGGTCACCACGCCGCTGCCGGGATTGGCGTTCATCATCGCCGGCATGTCCTTGGCGCCGCGACCGTCGATCTTCTTGTGCTTGCTGTAGCCTTTGGCGATCTCGTCGACGTAGGCGTCGGACTTGGGGAACGCGGCGAGCGGCACGCTGGAGCTCTGCAGCACGCCGCCTTCGACGTCGATCGATCCCAGGAGGCCGTTCAGCGCGTGGACGACCATCGCCGTGTACGTGCCGCGCGGGTTCATCGCCACTCCGGGACCCATCCAGATCCCGACCTTGGGTGCGGCCTTCGCCATCATCCTGGTCACCCGCAGGATCTGCGCCGCCGGGATCAGCGTCTCCTGCTCGGCCCAGGCCGGCGTGCGGTCCTTGAGCTCGATGTTCCACCACTTGACGAGTCCGTAGGTCTCCTTCTCGGCGAAGGCGGCCTCGTCGACGGCCTTGCCGGCCACGAACAGGTTCTTGCCGTCCTTGAAGTCGCCGACGAACTCCCTGCTCCACAGGCCCTCGGTCAGCAGCACGTGGGCGATGGCGCCCGCCAGCGCGCCGTCGGTGCCCGGCTTGATCGGCAGCCACTCCTGCGCCTTGGCCGCGGTATTGGACAGGCGCGGGTCGACGCAGATCACTGCGCCCTTGGCCAGCAGGTCGCCGAAGAAGTGGATGACGTTCGGCACCATCCGGTTCGATGCCAGCGGGTCGGTGCCCCAGGCCACCACGCACTGCATGTTCGCAAGGTCGTAGTCGCGGTAGCCGAAGAACCCCTGCGTCAGGCCCGGCCCCATCTTCTCGGCCTCGGCGCAGATCGCACTGTGCGAGAAGTAGTTGGTCGTGCCGTAGATCTTCGGCAGCGTGCCGTACAGGAGCTCGGTCGACGTCGACGAATAGCGGCCGCGGATGTAGCAGAACTTGTGCGCCTCGTCGGCCTTGCGCAGCTCCAGCATCTTGTCGGCGACGGTGTCCAGCGCCTCGTCCCAGGTGATGGGCACCCACTTCGGGTCGACGCCGCGGCCCTTCAACGGGTTGGTCCGCTTCATCGGCTGCTTGACCCGGTCGGGGTCGTAGGTCTGTTGCGGGATGAGGTGACCGCGCGGGCAGCAGTGGCCGTGGTTGGTCTTCGACAGCTGGTTGCCGCGCACGCGCACGGCACGCCCTTCCTCGACGAAAATCTCGATCGCGCACCACTGGGTGCAGCCCTGGCAGGTCGTCGCCACCCATTCGCCGGCGGCGGGGCCGGCGGGCTTCGCCTTGCGCACCGCCATGGCGCTCGTGACCGGGGTGGTTGCCTGCGTCGCGCATCCGGCAGCGATCATGGCGGCCGTGGCACAGGACGCTTGAATGAACGCCCGTCTTGTCAGTCTCATCTAGATGTCTCCCTCGCTTGGGCTCAATTCCGATGGGTGCAGGTCGGCGAACCATGCGTTCGCAAACCACGACGGGTCAATTTGACCCCTTAATGCATAGGGGCATGTTGACAGGGGTCAATGGTGTCGTATAGTTGCAAAACTATGGAAACCAAGTCCGCATTGGCAGCCCTGGCGGCGCTCGCGCAGGACACCCGTCTGGCGGTCTTCCGCCTGCTGGTCGAGCACGCCCCGGAGGGCCTGCCCGCCGGACAGATTGCCGGGCAGCTCGGCGTTCCGCCGGCTTCGCTTTCGTTTCACCTGAAGGAACTGACCCGCGCGGGCCTCATCGATCCATTGCAGGACGGGCGCTTCGTCTGGTACAGCGCCAATCTGGACGCGATGAACGGTCTGGTCGGCTATCTCACCGAGAATTGCTGCCGCGCCAGTGCGGTCTGCGACTCCCGATGTGCGCCCAAGCCGAAGCCGATCGTCGCGGTCAAGGCACCGCCGCCGAAGCGCCGGCGTTCGGCGCAGGGCGCTGCAGCGACGCAGGAGGTATCGACCATGACTGCACCAGCCGGCGTGAAGGAAGTCGTCCGCGAGAAATACGGTCAGGCGGCGTTGCGCGTGAAGACGGGCCAGAGCGGCTGCTGCGGCAGCGCGCCCGGCGCGCTCGACTGCTGCGACCCGATCACCTCCAACCTGTACGACGCCGGCCAGGCCGGCGAAGTCCCCGACGATGCGATGAAGGCATCGCTGGGCTGCGGCAACCCGACCGCGCTCGCGGAACTGAAGCCGGGCGAAGTCGTGCTCGATCTCGGCTCGGGCGGCGGCATCGACGTGCTGCTCTCGGCCAGGCGCGTCGGGCCGACCGGCAAAGCCTACGGCCTCGACATGACCGACGAGATGCTGGCGCTGGCCGAGCAGAACCGGGTCAGGAGCGGTCTCGCCAACGTCAGCTTCCTGAAGGGCGAGATCGAGCACATTCCGCTGCCCGCCGATGCGGTCGACGTGATCATCTCGAACTGCGTGATCAACCTGTCCGGCGACAAGGACCAGGTGCTGCGCGAAGCGTTCCGCGTGCTCAGGCCCGGCGGGCGCCTCGCCGTCTCCGACGTCGTCGTCCGCGGCGAGGTCCCCGCGGCGATCCGCAGGAGCATGGAGCTCTGGGTAGGTTGCATCGCCGGCGCGTTGGCGGAGGACGACTACCGGGACAAGCTCGCGCGAGCGGGATTCACCGGCATCGAGGTCGAAGTCACGCGCGTCTACGGCGTCGAGGACGCGCGCACGTTCCTCGCGGCCGAAGGGCTCGATGTCGACGCTGCCGCGGCCGAGATCGACGGCAGGTTCGTCAGCGCCTTCATCCGGGCCGTGAAGCCGCTGTCCTGCTGCGCCCGGACCTGCTGCTGACGCCGTACGTATCAGTCTTCTGTTACTTACGCGCCGCCGCGCGCTCTGCTAGTTTCGAACGCCGCCCGGAGCGGGGCGCCGGGCAGACGGCGACCCGTGGCGGGTGCGGCGGCAGCCCCGCGGGGGGGCAACGGGACTGGACAACGGCGGAAGAATCATGGATTGGCTGTTCGAATATCTGCCGGATCAGGGCGTCCTTGTCATCACGACGGCCGGACCGGTGACGCCGGATTCGCTGCCGGAATTCCTGGACGCCGCCGTGGCGGAGTCGGACCGGCTGGGCACACGCACGTTGCTCGTCGATCATCGCGATTCCCCGGTCGAACTGTCGCTGCTGGATTTCCACCAGTTGCCTCGCGTCGAGATCAAACACGGCCTGACCGATAAGCATCGGGTGGCCTTTGTCGTGGCCACGGCGACGATGGCGATGAACGGCGTGCGTCATTACGAGAACCGGGAATTCAACAACGGGCTGCCGCGCCGGACGTTTCTCGACCGCGAAGCCGCCCTCGACTGGCTGCTGAACGGACCGTCGCCCCGCTAGGAGTCTGGGCGGCAGAATGGAAATTCGTGCCAACCGGATGGGGGCGTGAACGTTAGATTGCCATGGCTACCAGTTACCGCCCGTACCGACCCGACCAAGTCATGCTGCTGCCTGCGTCGTTGCAGGATTGGCTGCCG
>CAIWHR010000330.1 GCA_903912485.1 uncultured beta proteobacterium
AGACGTTCGTCCAGAATTCGGCCTTTTGGCTCATGAGATTGAACAATTGTTCTCTGCCCGCGAGTGGATGCAAAGACCAGGCGGCTTGCCGCAAAATTGGCGCCCCGCCTCTTCAAAAAACAGGGGTTTTCTGGCAGGCACAATCTAGGCCGCGCGGCGGATTGCGTCTGTGCGCTGTCGTACCGACGCGCGTTGGGCTCGCGATCGGCGAGGACACTCGGCTTGCCGGATAGGTGTCGCAGCGAACAGACGACCAGGCATTCGGCGGAACACGATGGGTCATCGCCCGGCATCAGCAGGCACTACGTCGGGCCCTACCCCGGTTCGTCAATCAACGTGGAACACAAAATGAAGAATTCGACGCTCCTGAAATTGCTCGTTGCCGCCGCGCTGCCGCTGGCTGCCGGATCCGCCGCCGCCGCTTCGGTCAGTGCGGACATCACCGTCTCGGCAAGCGTCTCGCAGAAATGCTCGATCACGACGACGCCGCTTTCCTTCGGCGCCTACGATCCGGTGGACGTCAACGCGGCCGCGGCGCTCGACGCCAGCGGCACCGTCGCCGTCGCCTGCTCGAAGGGAGCGTCCGCGCTGACCATCGGCATGGGCGACGGCGCCAATGCCGTCTCAGGCCAGCGCAGCATGAAGGGTGCCACCGACGTGCTGCAATACGGCCTGTTCCTGCCGTCGGGCACCGCGCCCGGCGCCCCGTGCACGTACACCGGCGCGACCGCGTGGACGACGACGGCCGGCGGGCTGCTGACGCTCACCACGCCGACCAGCAAGACAGCCCGCACCTACAACGTCTGCGGCAGGATTCCCGCGGCGCAGGACGTCGCCGTGGACACGTACACGGATACGGTCGTCGCCACGATCAACTTCTGACGATCCCGACGGCGCGCGCTTGAACGGCATCGGCATCCTTCGCGGGGCGGCGCGGCGCGCTGCCCCGATCGCCCTGGCGGCGCTGATGGCGTCGCCGGCCGGGGCGGCCGACCTCTTGGTCGACCCCACCCGAATCGACCTGTCGCCGCGCAATCAGACGGCTGCGGTCACCGCCACGAACAACTCCGACCAGCCGACATCGATACAGATCCAGGCGGTGGCGTGGACGCAAGCCGACGGCAGGGACGTCTATGCGCCGACGCGGGACCTGCTGGTCTCGCCGCCCATTGTCACCATCGCGCCGAACGCCGAGCAGATCGTGCGCACCGCGCTGCGGCGGCAGGCGGACCCGACGGTCGAACTCGCGTACCGGATCTACCTGCAGGAATTGCCGCCCGAGCCCACGGCCGGATTCGCGGGATTGCAGGTCGCACTGCGCATCGGGCTGCCGGTCTTCGTCCAGCCGCAAGGCGGGCTCGCCGCGCCGGACATGGTCTGGACCGTCGCGCAAGGCCCCGACGGCCAGCTGAAAGTCGGCTTGCGCAACCAGGGCAAGGCGCACGTGCAGGTGCTCGATTTCGCGCTGTTCCTGCCGGGCGGGGACAAGCCGATCGCCAGCGACCCGACGATGAGCTACACGCTGGCCGGCCAAAGCCGCGAGTGGCTGCTGAAAGCCGCGCTCCCCGCCACCCCCACCGGCGGCCGGTTGCGCCTACAGGCGTACACCGATGCCGGCACGATCGACATGGAAGTCGCGCTGCAGGCACCGTAGGCGCGTCGCCGCGCTCGTGCTCGTCGGCGGCCTCCTGCCGTGTGCAGCGCCGGCGTCCGACGGCGACACGGCCCCTGCGTCGGGACCGGCGCCGGCGGACAGCCGTCCGATGGACGCCGCGTCGGCGCCTGCCTCGGGCCCGGAGTTCCGCGAACGGGTGCTGCTCGTCGACATCAATCGGCAGCGGCTCGACGTCATGGTGCTGGTGCTCGAAGACGAAGCCGGGGCGCTCTACCTGGCGGAGAAGGACCTGCTGCGGTGGCGTTTGCGCGTTCCGGCTGCCGGCAGGCAGATCGACTACCAGGGCGAGCGCTATTTCTCGTTGACGTCGATTCAGAACGGTTCGCACGCATTCGACCCCGGGAAGCTGACGCTGATCATGGAATTTCCGCCGGAAGCCTTTTCCGAGTACGAGCCCGACACGCGCTACGCGGGGATCCCGCGGCCGTCCAGGCCCGGTCACGGCGGCTTCTTCAACTACGACCTGCTCGTCGCCCACGCCGCGGACTCGCTGCAGCGCGCGGGACAGTTCGAGTTCGGCTATTTCAATCGCTTCGGCGTCGGCACCGCCACGGCGCTCGTCGACGACATCGGCCCCGATGCGAGGCTGACGCGGCTCGACAGCGCGTGGACCGTCGACTACCCGGAGGAGATGCGCACGCTGCGCCTGGGCGACGCCATCAGCCGCGCCGGGGCCTGGAGCCGCTCGGTGAGTTTCGGCGGCATCCAGTACGGCAGCAATTTCGGCACGCAGCCCGGCTTTGTCACGTTTCCGCCGCAGAGCGCCGTCGGGCAGGCAGTGCTGCCGTCGACCGTCGACGTGTTCGTCAACAACGCGCTGGCATGGCACCAGAACGTGCCGCCGGGCCCGTTCTCGATCGGCAACCTGCCCGTCGTCACGGGGGCCGGCGAAGTCGAGGTGGTGGTTCGCGACGCGCTGGGGCGCGAGCAACTGGTCACGCGGCCGTTTTACGCCAGCCAGGCGCTGCTGCGCCCCGGGCTGGAGGACTTTTCCTGCGAGTTCGGGTTCGTCCGCGAGAACTACGGCATCGCCAGCGCCGACTACGGCACCTGGCTAGGATCCGGGACCTACCGGCGCGGCCTCAGCGAACGGCTCACCGGCGAGGTTCACGCCGAAGCCATGCGCGGCCGGGCAGCCGCCGGCGTGGGTGGCGATTTCCTGGTCGCGCAGGTCGGGACGATCAGCGCGTATGCGGCCGGCAGCCGGAGCGACGCGGGCAGCGGTGCGCTGGCCATACTCGGCATCGAACGCCAGGCGCGGCCGTGGAGCTTTGCCGCGCGGACGCAGTGGGCGAGCGCGGGCTTCGCCGAGGTGGGGCTGCTTGCCGGGCAACCGGAGCCGATCCAGTCGAGCAGCGTCACCGCGAGCTACGCCGCGGGCGCCGCAGGCTCGATCAGCGGCGCGCTGGTCAGCCAGCACCACCGTCAACGCGACGACGTGCGCATCGCGACGCTGAGCTACAGCGCTTCGCTCGGCCGCTACGGATCGCTCAGCGTCGCGGTGATGCGCAGCCTGATCGGCGACAGCGGCACCACGATCTTTGCCTTGTTGAGCTTTCCGCTGGGCCCATCGACCAGCCTCGGCTTCAGCCCGCAATTCGTCCGCGGCGGAGAATCCGGCAGCAGCAGCGACCTGACGGTCACGCTGCAGCGCAGCCTGCCGCTCGGCGAGGGCTACGGCTACAGCCTGATGGCGCGGACGGACCGCTCGCTGGAGGCAACCTACTCGCTGCAGACCAACACCGGCACCTACAGCGTCGGCGCCGCGCGTGCAGGCGGCGCCACCGCGGCGCGGCTCGAGGCCTCGGGCGGCGTTGCCGTGCTCGACGGCGACGCCTTCCTCGGTCGCCGCGTCGACCAGAGCTTTGCGGTGGCCCGCGTCGCGGACTACGCCGACGTCCGGATTCTTGCCGACAACCAGCCTGCCGGCCGGACCGACGCGCACGGCAATGCGCTGATACCCGGCCTGCGCGCCTACGACAGCAACGTGATCTCGATCGACCAGCTTGAGCGTGCCGATGGACGCCGAGATCGGCACGCTCAAGCTGGTCATGACCCCGTATTTCCGCAGCGGCGTCGACGCCGTGTTTCCCGTCAGGCGCTCGCGCGGCGCGACGCTCACCCTGCGGCTGGACGACGGCGCGCCGATGCCGACCGGGGCGTCGGTTCAGATCGCCGGTGACGACAGAACCTTTGCCGTCGGATTCGGCGGCGAGGCCTACGTCACCGGCCTCGGGCCGACCAACCGCCTGCGCGCGACCTGGCGCGGCCAGAGCTGCAGCTTCGACGTCGCGTTCCGGGCGGGCGCCGATCCGTTGCCCGATCTGGGCACCTTCATCTGCAAGGGAGTGAATCCATGACAGGCTCGAGCGTCGGACTCGATGTGCCACCGGCCGCGCGGCGGCAGCGCGCGATGCGCGTGCTTCGCCGCGCGATGCTGTGCACGGCTGCCGCCGGGCTCGCCGCGATCGCGCCGGCAGTTCATGCCGCCAACTGTTCGATCGCCACGACGTCGGTCGCCTTCGGGACCTACGACGTCTTTGCAGCGTCGCCCAACGACAGCGGCACCGGCACGGTGACCGTCGACTGCAAGGGGAGCTCGGGCGAGGTGACGCTGAGCACGGGGCAAAGCGGCGTCTACGCTTCCAGAAAGATGACCAGCGGCGCCAATGCGCTGAGCTACAACCTCTACACCAGCGCCGCGCGGTCGACCATCTGGGGCGACGGCACCGGCGGCAGCAGTTCGATCACGGCGGGCAAGAACGCCACCACGACGCTGACCGTGTACGGCCGGATTCCCGCCGGTCAGGACGCGGCTGCCGGCACTTACACCGACAGCGTCACGGCGACGGTGACCTTTTGAGCGTGCGGCACGCCGATGGCCCGGAACGCGGTCAGAGCGCCCGCACCGACAGCTGCAGCGGCCACCGATAGCTGCCGGGCTGCACGTCCGGCCGAAGCATGAAGCGATAGCTGAGCTCGTGCGGGCTGTCAGGCGACAGCGCGCCGCGCTGCACGATCGCCCCGCCGTCGGCTCCGAGCCGCACCGCATTGCCGAATCCCTCGATCTGCACCGACTCGAAGATGCCGCCGACGGCGTGAAATTCCAGCAGGTAGCCGACGCGGCTGTTGGTGGACACGAGAAAGCGCGACGCGGCCGCAACGTCGACATAGCCGCGCGCAACGTCGTCCCCGGTGATCGCAAGCAGCGCGGCCTGGTGGTCGCTGCGCAGCCGCGCCTTGGCGACGACGGAGGCAGACACCTGCAGCGCCGCAGACTGGCCCGCTTCTGCAAGGCGAATGCCCGCGACCAGCGGAACCAGCATGGCGGCGGCGACCAGCGCGAGCTTCGCCAGCCTGCTCTGCAGCAGCAGCCCGCCGTCGACCAGTCCCCTGCTGGCGTGACCGGCCTCGATCAACTCGTCGCCGAGGAGCCTTCCGGTCGCAGCCTGGCTGCGCAAGGCGTCCTCGAGATCCGCCGCGGTGATCTTGCCGGTGGCCACCAGGATGGCGCCAAGCAGGAGCTTGCCGGCTACCGGGGATGCGCCGGCGCGATCGCACTGGACCTCGATCAGCACATCCCGCTCGTGGCGGGTGAGCAGGCCCCGGTCGAACAGGCTGTCGCCGAATGCGCAGCCGCTGCGCCGCTGCTCGCGGAGCGACTCTTCGAGCTGGTCGAGCGAGATGCGGTCGGCAGCGCGCAGCACCTGGTCCAGGCGCAGACACTGCGCCGCCGTCAGCGCCGGAACGTCGGCGACCGGCTGCGTCCCGCTCCCGGGAAGCGCATCGGCAGGTTCGACGATGCCCAGCGCCGAGAGCATGACGCGGAGCTTCCGAGCGTCTGTCATCATCGATTCCCCTGCCGACGGGCCGCGCGCATCGAACCTGCGGCGAGACCGCCGGCATCGGCGACCGCCGCGCCGGGCTCGCGTCGGCCTACGCCGAATAACCTCGCTGCAGCCAGAGGTCGTCGGCCGGGACCGGCACCGCCGTGAGGTGCATCGTCTTCACGTCGACGACGTAGCGGCAGCGCTCGACGTCGGCTTCCACCGTCCCCCAGGGGACGGCAATCAGCTTGCTGCCGATTCCCAGAACCCCGCCGACCGCCAGCACCGCGTGGCGGATGCATCCGGTACGCGTGTCGATCACGACTTCCTCCAGCTTGCCCACGAAGCCGCCCTCGGTATCGTAGACGCTGTTCGCCACCAGGCTCTTCGATCCGATGAGGCACGCGTCCTTCGGGACATCGGCATCGGCGACACGTCGGTTCCTTCCCATCCGTCCAAACATGCGAAACTCCTTGCGCAGGTTGTCTGAAGCTCCCCGATGCCATCGTGCTGCGCGAACGGTGGCGTCGGCGTCATTGTGGCCACCGCGGCGACCCGCGGCTCGTGTAACGAGTCTAGCGGGTTCGATCGACGGCGTATGTGCGATGGCATACACAGCGGCGACGCCGCTCGCGAATGCCGCTGCGACGAACGCGGCTTCACTCGTGCCGCAGCGCTTCGATCGGATCCATCTGCGCCGCACGGCGCGCCGGGAAGTAGCCGAACACGACGCCGATGCAGGCCGCGAAGGCAAACGACAGCAGGTTGATCACCGGATCGAACAGGTAGGGCACGCCCATGGCCCTGGCCAGCACGAACGATGCCCCGGTGGCGATGGCGATGCCGATCAGCCCCCCCAGCGCCGCCAGCACCACCGACTCGATCAGGAACTGCATCAGCACCTCGCGCTCGAGCGCGCCGATGGCCAGCCGCAGGCCGATCTCGCGCGTGCGCTCGGTCACGCTGACCAGCATGATGTTCATGATCCCGATCCCGCCCACCAGCAGGCCGGTCGCCGCCAGCGCGCCCGCCAGCGCTGCCGGCGGCTTGCCCGTCAGCACCGCCAGTGCATGGCCGGCCTGCCCGATCACCGTCTGCAGCAGCGGCACCTGGGCGCGGGTCTGCTCGACCCCCGAACGCGCCTGCTCGACTTCCAGCGCCCCGACCAGGCCGGCCTGGTTGCGCCATTGCGTGATCTGCAGCGTCTCGGATTGACTGGCCAGGTTGTCGTCGGCGATTCCCAGCCTGACCTGTGCGTTGCGCAGCGTGATGTACGCCAGCGCCACCTCGGCGGCGATCGACACCCGCACGTCGCCCAGGCTCGCGGCGCTGGCCGAGGCGATGGCGTCGCTGGCTTCCGCCGCACTGCGGTTGGCGCCGAAAATGTCGAGTTCCCAGCTCGCATCGAGGCCCGCCCGGAAGCTGCTTCCCGTCGAGCGCTCGCCGGCATACCCGCGCTGCGCCGACGCGGCAGCGCCGACCGACGGCAGCAATGCGGCCGCCGAGACGTCGCGCAGCGCGCGCGCCTGCCGCAGTGCGGCCTGCGCCGACTTCACCGTGGTGTTCGCGTCCAGCGCCTGGGCGACGAGGCTTGCCAGCAGCGGGTCGTCGAAGCGCAGCCACCATTGCGCCAGCGAGGCGGCGCCGGCCGTCGCGTCGATACCGGCGACGGCGACCGACCACGCGGGAGGCACCGCGAAAGCCGCCGCGGGCGGCGGCGGCAGCGATGCGCAGCCGTGCAGACCCAGCAGCATGGCACCGACGAGCGCCGGACGGCGCAGCGCGCGCGCGATGCCTGCACGGCAGCGCCCTTGGCCGCTCACGGCTTGCGGTCGCCGCCCTGTTGCGGGCCACCCCGGTCGTGGCCTTTGCCCTTGCCCTGGCCGGGGTTCGAATCCTGCGCACGCTCCTTGCCCTGCGCCCCGCGGTCCTTGCCCTGCGCCCCGCGGTCCTGACCCTGCGCCTTCGGAGCCTGCTGCCCGTGCTGCGCGGCCCCCTGCGGCGGCGGGGCGGACTGCGCTCGCTGTGCCTGATGGTGCTGCTGCACGACCTCGTCCCGCGGCTGGTAGCGGTATTGCCGCGTCTCTATGACCTGCTGCTGCTCGGCGCGCGGATACCGACTCCCCGAGTATTGCCGCTGGTAGACGGGCAGCGGTGCGGGCGGCGGCGCGGCTTTGCGGTTCCACTGGTCCCATCCGCTTCGACGCTGCTCCCAGTCGCTGCCCCAGTGCGCGCCCCAGCGCGGCGGCGCGCTCGAACTCCAGCCGCGAAAGTACGGGGGAGGCTGCCGGTAGTAGCGGACGGGAACGCGCAGGACGAACAGCGGCACGGCCTCGGGGCGCACCATGCCCCACGGCCCGTTGTACCAGGAGCTCGCGTACCAGTTGTCGCGCTGGTACACCCAGTACATGCCGTCGTAGAAGAAGTAGTTCGAGCGCATCTGCGGCGCGTAGTAGACGGGATAGCCCGGGACGCGAACGAGCCGCGGATACGCCGGCACGTTGATCCCGATGCTGATGCCGGGGAGCCCGATGCCGATGCTTACCTGGGCCGCGGCCGGCCCGAGCGTGAAGATGAGCATCCATAGCGCGAAGAGTGGTCTGTGCATGTTCTGTCCTTCGGTTCCCCGGCCCGGATGGGAGCCGGTGCTGGCTGCACGTTAGCCGCCCGGCGGCCTTCGGTCTGTGCGCCTGCGCACCAAGCGCTCCCGCCGTTGGTGCGATAGCGCACATAAGAAGCGCGGCAGGCGGTAGAATGCGGTCGCGATCGCCGACGGGCGCAATCGCGGCCACGGCGGAGCCCCCCCGCCGCATCACCAGCGCAGCGCACGCCATGACCCCGCCGGGACCGCACAGTCCGCACCAGAATCACCTCCTCGACGCGCTGCCCGCCAGCGACTACGACCGGATCGCGCCGCATCTGGAGCTGATGCCGATGAAGTTGGGCGACGTGCTCTACGAATCGGGCGCCCACCTGCGGCACGTCTATTTCCCGACGACGTGCATCATCTCGCTGCTGTACGTCATGGAGGACGGCGCGTCCGCCGAAATCGCCATCGTCGGCAACGAAGGCCTCCTCGGCATATCGCTGTTCATGGGCGGCGAGACCACGCCCAGCCGCGCCGTCGTGCAGAGCGCGGGTTACGCGTTCCGGCTCAGGGCCGAACTGCTCAAGAGCGAGTTCGGCCGCTTCGGCCCGACGATGCATCTGTTGCTGCGCTACACGCAGGCGCTGATCACGCAGATGGCGCAGACCGCCGTCTGCAATCGCCACCATTCGGTCGACCAGCAGCTTTGCCGCTGGCTGCTGCTGAGCCTCGATCGCCTGCAGTCGGACGAGCTCGTCATGACGCAGGAACTGATCGCCAACATGCTCGGCGTGCGCCGCGAGGGCGTCACCGAAGCCGCCGGGCGTCTGCAGGAAGCCGGGCTGATCCAGTACAGCCGCGGCAGGATCACGGTGCTCGATCGCCAGGGCGTCGAGGCGCGATCCTGCGAGTGCTACCAGGTGGTCAAGACCGAGTTCGATCGCCTGCTTCCCTACGTCGCCCGATAGCCTGTCGGAGCGGCTACCTGTCCGCACCCGTCGCGCCGGCGATGACGATGACCCGGCTGCCCTCTCCCCAGCTGCGCGGCGTCGTCTCGTTGAAGGCGATCGTCGTCCCGTCGCGAAAGCGCACCGTCGTCTGGTAGCGCTTTCGGGCGACGACGCTGGCAGCGATCGCGCTGCGGGGCGCGGCGCCGGGACCGCCCGCCGCAATCCGCGCCGCGACGACGTCCTGCCCGCCCGCGCCGTCGAAGAGCCGGAGGTTGCGCGTCGATTCGACGACGCCGCAGCCCTCGCAGACAGCCCGGCTGCGGCGGCCGGGGACTTCCCTTGCCGCGGCAGCGCCGGCACGCGGATCCTGCGCCTCGCCGTTCACGGAGCCCGTCGGCGCGCGCGCGTGCCGCGCCGGAGCTCCCGTGTCCGGAACGCTGGCGTACGACGCCGGAATCGAGCGGAAGAGCGCAACGGAGCCGCCCGCCGCCAACGCGCAAAGGCAGATCGCCGCGATCCGCACCGGCAGGCGAGCCGTCGGGTCGAACTGAGTTCGCATTGCACACCCCCTCGCGGTTGAACCGCCGCGAGCCCACGCCCGCCGCGTGCCCGACCGGCGATTACCCGGGAGACCCGTGAGAGTCGATCGGTCGCAGAACAGGCTCGAACCGAGCATGACGCGACCAAGGGGATGCGTCGGTGCGGCAGCGCACGGCGCCGCGACCGTTCACTGGCACATCGTGCCGGGCGGCCCGAAAATCTGCCGCGTGATCGGCTTGGTCTGCGCGCTGCCGTTCACGCTGTAGGCGAAAGTCGCATGGTTGCCGTCGGCGAAACTGGCCATTGCCGTGCCGATCACCGTCTCGACCACCTGGCTCCTGTCCCAGGGCACCGCGCTGAACGGCGGTCCCGTCGCCGTCGACACCGGTCCGGCGTAGGCGCCGCCCGCCGTCCGGTCGAGTTGCGCGACCAGCCACCACGGCTTGCCCTCTCCATCGTAGGTGAACCAGGTGGCGAAGACGACGTCGCCCTGGTGCGAGAGATTGATGCCCCATCCCGACTCGGAGCCCGCCGGCGCGTTCCACCACAGGTCGGTGTAGTTGGTCGCCAGCGCGAGGTTCGGCTGCGCGCCCCAGACGCAGGTCGGCCGCGCTCCGAACACCTGCGGCTGAATCGCCTTCGTCTGCGTCACGCCGTTGACGGTGTAGAGAATCGTGCCGTGCGTCGTGTCGACGAAGCTCGCCGTCATGCTGCCGACGGGGGTCTCGATCGCCCCGCCGGGGCTGCCCTCGGGCGGGAACGGCACGCTGCCGAACGGCGGTCCGGTGGCCGTCGAGACGACACCCGAGTACGTCCCCCCGGCGGTCTTGTGCAGTTCGGCGATCAGCCACCACGGCTGGCGCTGGGCGTCGTACGTGAACCAGGTGGCGAAGATGACGTCGCCCTGGTGCGCGAAGCTGATGCCCCAGCCGCCTTCGGAGCCGGCGGGAGCGTTCCACCACAGGCCGCCGTAGTTCGGCGGCGCCGGCGCGTTGTAAGGCAGCACGACGAAATCGTCGCCGCCGCCCGCGACTCGCGTCAGCAGCGAAAGCGTGGCGCGTGCGGCAGGATCGCCGCGCACTTCGGCATCGAGGAACGTCACCGACCAGGTGAAGATGTCGCCGGTCGACGGAAGGTCGAAGCCGTGCTCCACGCCCAGGAGCGCGACCTGTTCGCGCGTTCCGGCGAGCCGGTTCATTCCCTGCAGCGTCTCTCCCATCGGCGCCGTGGTGTCGGCGGTGCCGGAGATCGCCAGGTACGGCAGAGCGACGCCGTCGAGGCCGTGCTGGTCGCGCCCGAACGCCGGCAGGATCGGCTGCCCGAAGTACGGCACGTAGCCGACGGCCGCCTTGAGCCGCGGGTCGTTGGTCACCGGCGACCATGCCTGGCCGACCGTCCTGGTCAGTCCGGCGCCGGCCATCAGCATCAGGCTCTCGCCGCCCATGCTGGCGCCGAAGCCGCCGATGTGCGCCGCGTCGACGCGGTCGCGCCACTGCGGATGCGCGAGCAGCAGGTCGAGCGTGGCCGACAGCGACAGCGGCCGCAGCGCCTGCATGGCGACGAAATCGGTGAGGTGCGTGAGCAGGAAGGCGAGGTCGCCGACGTCCTCGAGGCGGGTCGGCGTGAACCGCGGATCGCCGTGGAAAGGCGCCGCGACGACGTAGCCGAAGCTCGCGAACCAGGTCAGCGCCTGGACGTAGTCGTTCGAGATCGGACTGCCGATGTAGCCGTGCGAGAACAGCAGCACGGGGTAGCGGGTCGCCGCGTCCGGCCACAGCGGCGGCTCGGCGCCGCGCTGCATGTGCGGCACCGCCTTGCCGGTGGGAAGCGCGTAGTCGGCGCGCGGGTCGGCGACTGCGGTCGGGTGGCAGACCAGCACCACGTACGGCAGCGACCGGCCGGCGAACGACCCGTAAAGGCTCGCGTCGTTCGGCGCGTTGACGGTCACCGCCAGCGTGTTGCCGGCGTCCGCCAGCAGATCGGCGACGTAGCGCGGCGAACCGTCGCCGCGCGGCACGCCTTCCCAGTACGCCTGGACGTCCTCGCCCGGAGCCATCCGGCTGAAGTCCTGCGCGACGTTGCTGCAGGCCACCGCGTAGGGGCCCGGCAGCGGCAGCGGCGGGATCACCAGCGGCACCGCGGCCGGCGCCGATCCGGCGAGCGCCAGCAGCAGCGCCGCGGCGGCGGCGGCGATGGACGGCGTGCGCGACAGCGCGCGCCGACAACGGGGCCTCGGGGAGGAAGTTCGCATCATGCCTCGATCGGGCGGTTGACATCGGCGCCGCGCGCAGCCGCGGCGGCGGGCTTCACGCGGCAACGGCCTCGGCGCCCTGGCGGTACTGCACGTCGGACAGCAATCGGACCAGCTCCTTCCTGACCACACCGTAGCACTCGCAGGCGCCCGCCTCCAGTCCGGCCCTCTCGATCACCGAAATGTGCCCGCGGCGATAGCGGATGACGCCGGCGCGCTGCAGATTGCCCGCGGCCTCGGTGACGCCCTCGCGGCGCACGCCGAGCGCGCTGGCGATGAGCTCCTGCGTCATCACCAGCTCGCTCGTCGGCAGGCGATCGAGCGTCAACAGCAGCCACCGGCACAGCTGCTGCTCGATGCTGTGGTGACGGTTGCACGCCGCGGTCTGGCACATCTGCGTCAGCAGCGCCTGCGTATAGCGCAGCAGCAGCCGCTGCATCAGCCCCGCGCGCTGGAACTCCTCCTTCAGCAGCCTTCCCGGCAGGCGGTAGCCGTGGCCCGCGGTCTGCACGACCGCCGAACTGGGCGTGGTGTCGCCGCCCATGAACAGCGAGATTCCGAGGACGCCTTCGTTGCCGACGCCTGCGATCTCGGCCGACGAGCCGGACTCCATCGTGTAGAGCAGCGACACGATCGCGGTCGTCGGGAAGTAGACGTGCTGCAGCTGGCCGCCGGGCTCGTACAGCGTTTGGCCCAGCAGCATCGCAACGAGTTCCAGGTGCGGGGCAAGGCGCTCGTACTCCGCCGTCGGCAGCGCGGCAAGCAGGTGGTTCTGGCTGGGGCTGTGCGGTGACGCCATGGCGAGCTACCGGGTCGCGCCGTCCGCGTCCGTCGCCGGAAGCTCGACGCCGATGCCGCGGTAGCCGATGAAGCGGCACGACTGGTCGAACATCGGCTCGCCGCTGACCCGGAACTGCTGCCGCGAGCCGTCGGCGCCGGCGCGGGTGAACACGTAGTCCAGGAAAGGCTGCCGGGCGGCGATCCTCTCGTTCAGCACCGCGCGCTCCGCCTCGTCCCAGCCGTCGTTCGCGTCCTTGCACGATTCGCCGACGAAGGCGTCGACGCGGATGCCGAGCATCTCGAGGACCGGGCCGGAGACCTTGGTGAAGTGGCCGGTGTCGTCCTGCTCCCAGTACCAGTCGGAGGCGAGCTCGGCCAGGCTGCGGTAGCGGGCCTCGCTTTCGCGCAGTTCGGCCGTCCGCTCCCGCACCTTGTCCTCGAGCACCTCGTTGGCGTTCGCGAGCGCCTTGTACAGCAGCCGCACTTCCAGCATGTTGTGGATCCGCGTCTTCACCTCGAGCAGGTCGAAGGGCTTGCTGATGAAGTCCTTGGCGCCGGCCTGCAGCGCGCGCAGCTTGTGGCCCGGCTGCGCGGTGAGCACGATGACCGGAAGATAGGTGTCGACGTCGCTGGTCTTGAGGCCCTCCATCACCTGGAATCCGTCCATGCCCGGCATCTGCAGGTCGAGCAGGATCAGGTCGTAGCGGTTCTTCCGGTGCAGCGCGCAGACCTCCTGCGAGTTCGTCGTCGAGGCGACCTGCGTGTACCCGGCCTCGCCGAGCAGCGCCTCGAGCAGGCTGACGTTGGATTCCTGGTCGTCGACGATGAGGATGCTGGCTTTGAGCACGTTGGCTGTGGTGACTTTCACGTACGGTTCTCCCTGTCGGCGGTCGCCGAGCGCTGCCGCGCGACGGCGAGCGCCATGTCCAGCGTATCCATGAATTCGTTGACCTTGATGGGCTTGGTGAGATAGCGCAGGAACCCTGCCTTCAGGCCCCGCTCGATGTCGCGGGGCATCGCATTGGCGCTGACCGCGATCACCGGGATCCGCGCGGTGACGGGGTCGTCGGCGAGGACTCGCAGCACCGTGATGCCGCTGATGCCGGGCAGGTTGATGTCCATCAGGATGACGTCAGGCTGCGACGCCCGGGCGATCTCGATGCCGAGCTGCCCGTCCCTCGCGCTCAGCAGGCGCAGGTCCGGCCGGCGCGCGACCAGGTCCTCGACCAGCATCAGATTCGCCGGGTTGTCCTCGACGTAGAGCAGCGTGCGCAGCGGCGAATCGGCTCGCGCCGGCACCTCGGTCCGCGCCATCAGCGCGGCGGCGCCGGCGGCGGGCAGCGGGGCGGCGATCAGCAGCAGTTCGATCCAGAACACGCTGCCCTTGCCGACGACGCTTTCGACGCCGACGACGCCGCCCATCGACTCGACCAGCCGCTTGCACACCACCAGGCCGATGCCGGTGCCCTCCTCGACCTGCGACTCCTGGCCGAGCCGGTTGAACGGCTGGAACAGCTGCGTGAGCTTGAACGGCGTCAATCCTTCGCCGGTGTCGGTCACGCCGATGCGAATCCGTCCCGGAGCGACCTCGACGCAGTCGACGACGACCGTGCCGCCCACCCGGTTGTACTTGATCGCGTTGGAAAGAAGGTTGATCAGCATCTGCTTCACGCGCGTGCGGTCGGCGTTGACGAAGTACCCGGAATCGACGCCGGGAAACGTCAGGCCGATCCCGCGCTTGCCCGCCTGCGGCTCGATCATGGCCTCGCATTCGCGCAGGACTTCGGCCAGCGCCACCGGCTCCACCGACAGCGACAGCTTGCCCGACTCGATCAGCGCCAGGTCGAGGATCTCGTTGATCAGGTCGAGCAGGTACCACCCGGCCTTGAGAATCTGGTCGATGCTCCGCTTCTGCGAAACCGACGGCAGCGGCGAGCCGGATTCCATCAGCTGGGCAAACCCGAGGATCGCGCTCAGCGGCGTCCGCAGTTCGTGGCTCATGCTGGACAGGAAGTCCGACTTCGCGAGATTGGCCTTGTCCGCCAGCGACCGCGCGTTCTCGAGCTCGACGTTGCGCTCCTGCAGCACCTGATCCATCCGCTTGCTTTCGGTGACGTCGCGCGCCGCGGCGAACACGCCCTGCAGCCTGCGCTCCCGGTCGTAGAAGGTGGTCGCGTTGTACGACACGACCGTCTCCCTGCCGTCGGTGGCGCGCGCGGTGAGCTCGTAATTGGTGATCTTCTTCTCGCCCAGCACGCGCCTGATGCAGGTCTCTCCCCGCTCGGGATCGGTGAAATAGCGCTTGAACGGCGCGCCGATCAGCTCGTCGCGCGTGCAGCCGGTGAGCGCCTCCATCTGCTTGTTGACGTCGGTGATCGTGCCCGACGGATCGGTGGTGATCAGCGCATCCATGTTCGACTCGAACAGCGAGCGCGTATAGAACTGGTAGTCGCTGAGGCGCCGGGCGAGCCGGTCCTGCTGCGCCTCCACCTCCTTGCGCGCGGTGTTGTCGGTGCCGATCAGCAGGTAGCCGATGATCTGCTCCTGCGCGTCGCGCAGCGCGGTGACCGACACGATGGCGGGGAAGCGGCTGCCGTCCTTGCGGACGTAGGTCAGCTCGTAGACGTCCTCGATGCCGCGCGAAGCCTTGAACACCAGCGCCTCGAAGCCGGGCGCGATCTGCCGGGACAGTTCGGCGCTGAGCGCGCCGGCGCGCGCGATCACTTCCTGCGGATCCGAGATGTCGGCCGGCGTGATCTTGTTCACCACGTCGGCCGCCGCGTAACCGAGCATCCGCTCGGCGCCGACGTTGAAGATCTGGATCACGCCGCTGGCGTCGGTGGCGATGCTCGAGAAGTTGGCGCTGTTGAAGATCGCGTTCTGCAGCGCGCCGGCCTTGAGCAGCGCTTCCTCGGCGTGCTTGCGCGCGGTGATGTCGCGCAGGATGCCGGTGAAGTAGCGCTTTCCGCCCAGCCGCATTTCGCTGACCGCGATTTCCAGCGGGAAGCTGCGGCCGTCACGGCGCCGGCCGACGACCTCGCGGCCGCGGCCGGCGGCGCGCGCCGCGTCGCTGGCGCGGTAGTGCGCGATGGAGCCGCCGCCGTCCGAGGCGAGTTCGGGGATCAGCAGATCGAAGCTCTGCCCGGCGAGCTCGGCGGCGCCGTAGCCGAACATGCGCTCGGCGGCCGCATTCGCCGTCTCGACGATGCCGCCGTCGGCGTGGATGGTGATGATGCCGTCGGCGACGGTGTCGAGTATGGTCTGGATCAGCGCTGCGCTGTCGCGCAG
>CAIWHR010000331.1 GCA_903912485.1 uncultured beta proteobacterium
AGGCGCATCCGCATCACCCGGTGCAGGATCAACGCCATGAAACAGATCGTGGCGTGGGCGCGGATGCGCTCCGGCAGCCGGTGATAGACCGGCCCGATCTCGAGTTCGGACTTGAGCACCTTGAAGCCGCGCTCGATGTCGGCCAGCGACTTGTAGCGCCGGACGATCTCTTCGGGCGTGAGGTCCGCCACGTTGGTCACCAGCAACAGCTTGCCGTCCATCATCTCGGCCAGGGCGCGGGTGCTGTCATCGATCTCGTAGTTGAACAGCTCGCCCGCCAGATCGACCTTGATGATCTTCGACAGGTGAGCCTCGCTCACGGCATGAAAGAAGCGCGCCTTGGCGCCACTGTCGGACAGCTTGCGGCCACGATGCTTGACGCCCGCGTCCTGGCCTTCGAGCTTGCCCGCCCACTGCTCGCCTTGGGCGATCAACGCCTGGATCTGCTCATCCCGGCGCTGCGTCTGCTCCGCCGCCCGCAGCGGATCGTGCGCCACCACCAGGCGCAGGTCATGCCATGCCAGTTCGCCAATTACCTCGGCGCTGGCGCCTTTGCACGACTCGTGCCACGGCTTGAGCAGCTCCGCGAACTCGTAATAGCGACGGCCCGGCACGGCCAGGATGAATTCGAGCGGCTGACCGCTGGCCAGACGCACCGCGTGCAACGCTGCGAGGTTGTCCAAGCTGAGCAAGCCCCGATCCGCCACCAGGATCAGGCGCCGGACCGAAGGGAAGCGCGCCAGCACCGTCTTGAGCGTGGGCAGCAAGGTCTTCGTTTCCGCCGCGTTGCCGTCGAACACCTCATGGTAGATCGGCAAGCCTTCGGCCGTCTGCACCACGCCGAGCATGAATTGCCGCGCGATCAATCCTTCCTTGGCCATGCCGAACTGCCGGACATCGTGTTCCTGCGTGCTCAGCCCTTCGCTGCGGATCGTCGTCAGATCGTAGAACACCACCGACAGATCCTGATCGATCATCGGTCGCAGCAAGCCTGCCACCGTGGCGTCGACCGCCTCACGGTGATCGATCAGCGCGTCCATGCTGCGCAACAGCTGCTGATGGGTGATAGCCGTCACCTCGATCTCGGGCAAGGCCACCGTCTGCAGCCAGCGCAGCACGCCGAGCTTGGAATCCGGGTCGCACAGCCGGTTGAACACCATCACCCGGATCAGCGCTTCCACGTCGGTGCTGTGCCGGGTCTTGCGAAAGACGCGTCGCAGTTCGGAGAAGCCCAGCGTCTTCCACAATTCGGTCAACGTCCACACATCGCCCAGTGCTCGCGCCGACTCGAACTTCACCGTCGGCGCCGCCGGCAGCGGCTCGCGACCGGCGACCTTGAGCAGTCCGCTGATGACCGAATCGAGTTCGCCGCCCAGTTGATCGACCCGGCCCAGGGTGGCGACCGTGCGTTTCTTCACCCGCCCCGCGTCGTCGCGATAGGACTCGACCAGCTGAACGTAGCGGCGGCTGCCGGAGGCGGTGATCTTCACGAACATGCCGCCACTTCATCACATAACGCGGCGAATGTCTACAACAGCCGATAAAGACAAAACGTGCCACCACAAGCACTTTTGAAAACGACACCCTAAGTCCATGAATGCAAAAGACCAGACCCTCGAGAATCGACCATTTCCGGGCGCGAACCGTCGAACTCGGGTGGACCGTGCTGCTGCCCATGTGCGACGGGGATGTCCAAGACCTGCAGGGAGTCCGCCCGTTCGACCGCATGATGATGTCGCGCGGCAACTCGTATGAAAAGGCCTTTCCCGCTCCAAAGGCGACATATTCGGTCTGGGGAACCAACCACAACTACTTCAACACCGAGTGGCAGATCTCCGATTCCGAGGGTTGCATCGGCCCCGGCCATAACGCCCTGTTCCCACCCGCCACCGGATCGAGCGGGCAGACAGCAGCGGGGCTATCCGGTGTCATGGCCTTTTTCCGAGGGGTCCTGGCAACGGGAACAGCCGGTGGCTACCGCCCGGACGCAATCAGGAACTTTGACCCGGCGTTCGGACTCCCATCTACCGTGACCGGGGCCGACATGGTACAAGGCCCGCTTCCGGCCAGGGTCGATCGAGGTTTCTCAAGTTCTCCTTCGGCCGAGTGGCCTATAGAAGATTTCACCGGCGAAACCGGTACGTCCGAACGCGGTATCCCCCACGACGTCCCGAATATTGAGATCGCCCACATAGGCGGCCAGCCCATCGGCGATATTGCTTGCCCGGAACCGCTGCTTCCGCTGAAGTACATCCCGAACCACGATCAGGCGCAGAGGGCTGCGTCGATAGCCTGGAGCCGGGGTGGAGCAGATGTCTATTTTCAGGTCAACCTTGCACAATCTGCTTCCGCCGGGTTTGACACAACCGCAATCAGCGAGTTTGGCGCCGCGAAAGCGCTTGAGTTCAGGGTCGCACGCCGCGTTGTGATACCACCCCCAAATATGGATGAAGACGGGAACTGTTCGCTGCTCACCCCGATCAAGACCGACCCATTGAACAAGGAAGCAATCACCTCGTTCTCGATACAGCTGGAGGGAACGGATGGAACGATATCGGGACCGGTGAACATACAGGACTACATGGCCGGGGCCAATCTGGCCGGACCCGTGGGGATGCTGACCTGGGTGATGCCCGAAATCTATCCTATCCTTCAAACAGTAAGGGTGGCGCTCAGTGACTTTCCTGGCTCCGACAGCATCCTCCATAAGCTAAGAGGGGTGAGGTTCACATTCGATCGGACGGCCAGCGGTGCGATCTACCTGGCCAACATCCGTTTCGGGAAGAACGCCGCTGCGCCACTCATGCAAACGGCGGCTTCGACGCAACGTTCCATGAATTCATGGTCTCAGGCTGCCGCGAGTCGGGCTCTCAAGACTCGGAAGAACCCAGCTACAGCCTCGATAACATCGATCAGGCGCGTCGCTTCATCGACCGCACTGAATGGGGCAAGCGGCGTGGAGATCGAGATCACCGGCGACCGGGCGTTCCAGATAAGGAATGCGATGCTCAAACTCAACGTTGGGGGTAAATCGATCTCCATTTCAAGGCATCCGAATGGAGACATGGCGAGGGTGGTATTCACGCTTGACGAGAACGATTACGCCTCAATACCGGACGGGAGCGTTGCGTCGGTACGATACGGAGCCTCACCGTCGGAACCGGCCGTACAGGTCGGCAAGATTGTCAAGCAGCGCTGAGTTTGCGGGCCTCGGCAACCGAACCTATCCCGAACCTGAACTGCCGCGGCTCGGGCATCGGGTCGTGGTTTTCGATCTGGCTCAAGGGCTTGCCGAGATTGGCACCGAACTGCCTCCGAACCTCCCACCGGCTTCCCCGCCGCGTCGACTCGTCCCTACAGATCAAACATGACGCCGCACGGACTTAAGTCCGATCAGCAACAACGACAATGCAGCCAGAGCCAGCGTCCAATGCGAAGCGACTGGTATGGAAGCCGGAGCAAGCGGGGTTTCAACTGCTATGCCGAAATTGGCCATTTGAAATTGCAGCCTGGAGATGTCCTCGTAGCTCATCCAAAACGTTCCATCGCCATTGGGGCCGCTAGTCGCACCGTAACTGTTCTTGAACAGGAACGCCTGCTTCGCATCGTCCCACCCGATCAACAGGACCATGTGGTTGCCTTCGATGTAGCCCACGGAACTGGAGGAGAAATCCGAAGCACCGTCGCCGATGGTAGGCCGGCAAGATGACAGGCGCGTTGCAGTTGGTCTACGGAGATCGCAAGCGGTCGAGCGATCCGGCAGCGGCTGGAGCATGGGCCGGTCGGTCGCCCCGACCTCGACAACGGTCGGAGGCAGGTCAGGTTGGCCGGATGGCGGCAAACCGAACGCCGGTTACAGACGCGGACGGATGGGCAGCGCGTACAAGGCGCGTACATAACCGCCACAAAGCACAAAGCCCCGACTCTCGCCGAGGCTAAGTGCTTGATTCTTTGGTAGGCCGTGTAGGGATCGAACCTACGACCAACGGATTAAGAGTCCGCTGCTCTACCAGCTGAGCTAACGACCCATCGTGAAACATGATGCAGGGAAGCGATTATAAACCGCGTCCAGCCTTTGCGCCAAACGTCCGCTGCGGCCCCGATGCGGCCCCGGTGCGCGGGGGACCGGACAACCCGCCGGGCGCGCCCTCGTTGACCTGCCGCAAGAGTCGGGCTGCGGCCACGTTGAATACTGGACATGAGAGGTGGATGGGGTCGCACGCCCTCCCCGCGGCAAGTGGCGGGGCGCGTCGCGACGGTTCGTCGGGAATTGACCGCGCATCCCATGTCGGCTCTGGCTTTCCGTGCTGTCGGCATCGTCGCCGCGACGCTGCTGTCCGTTGTGTTCGCGCCGCCCGCGTCCGCGTCGGACTCGGCCGAACACCCGCAGAGCGAACGCCGGCTGTTGGGGCAGGCGGTCGATCAGACGGTCGCCGCCAGTGCCGACCCCCGAGTTCAAGCGGCGATGGCGGCCTTGCGCGCGAAGGTCCGTGCACAGGGTGAAGTGCGCGTGATCGTCGGCGTGCGCGCAGCGTTTGCCCCCGAGGCATCGCTGACCCCTGCCGTGGCGAAGCTGCAGCGGGACGACATCGCCGTCGCACAGCAGCGCGTTCAGTCCCGACTGGACAGCCGGCGAGCCGGCGGCCTGACCCGCTTCGAGTTCATTCCCTTCATCGCGTTGCAGGTGAACGCCGACGAGCTGGAAGCTCTCACCGCCATGGCCGAGGTCACCGACATCGAGGAGGACGGCCTGAGCCGGCCGGCGCTGGAGCAGAGCGTCCCTCTGATTCGCGCCGACGAGGCCTGGGCCGCGGGCTACACCGGCAACGGGTGGGCCGTTGCCGTGCTCGACACCGGCGTCGACAAGGCGCATTCGTTCCTCGGCGGCCGGGTCGTGTCCGAAGCCTGCTATTCGACGACCTCCGACGCCTACGGCACGACTTCGGTCTGTCCCGACGGAGTCTCGGCGTCGACCGCGGTCGGTTCGGGAGTCAATTGCCCCATGAGCGTTCCCGGCTGCGATCACGGCACCCACGTCGCCGGCATCGCGGCGGGAGGGGGCGATTCCTTTTCCGGAGCCGCGAGAGGCGCCGGCATCATCTCCATCAACGTCGCGTCGAGGACGGACAGCCCGCTGGACTGCGGCACGTCGAGTCCCTGTCTCGTGATGTTCGCATCCGACCAGATCGCGGCGCTCGAGCGTGTCTACGCGCTGCGCGACAGCCACCGCATCGCCGCGGTGAACATGAGCCTGGGCGGTGGCCGTTACTACACGCAATCCGCCTGCGACGCGTCCAACGCCCCGCGCAAGGCCATCATCGACACGCTGCGCTCGGCAGGCATCGCCACCGTCGCGTGCAGCGGAAACGCCGGCTACGTCGACAGCATGATCGCGCCCGCATGCCTGTCCAGCGCGGTCAGCGTGGGCTCGGTTTTCGACGCGCCGGGATACGGCAACAGCGGCCTCGGCTGGATCGGCGGCCCGGCGAGCGCCGACGCGGTCAGCTATTTCTCCAATTCGGCTGCGTTTCTCGACCTGCTGGCGCCGGGCATCATGATCAATTCGTCGATCCCCGGCGGCGGCTTCGCCAACCTCTGGGGGACCTCGATGGCGGCGCCCCACGTGACGGGCTGCTGGGCGATCCTCAGGCAGGCCAGGCCCGCCGCCACGGTGGATCAGATCGAGCAGGTGCTGAAGGATACCGGGGTGCCGGTCCGGGATTGGCGCAGCGGACTGACCACGCCCAGGATCGACTGCAGCGCGGCGCTCGCCGCGGTCAGCCCGATCGGCAACTACCAGGGCCTGTGGTGGAAAGCGCCGGCGGGATCGGAGTCGGGCTGGGGCATCAACTTCGCCCACCAGCGCGACATCGTCTTCGGCACCTGGTTCACCTACGACGCGTCGCGCAAGCCGTGGTGGCTGATCGCACAGCTCGACAAGCGTGCCGGCCAGGAAGTCTTTTCGGGGGTCGTGTGGACGGTCACCGGACCGCCGTTCGACGCGGTGCCCTTCCCGCCGGGCGGCAGTCCCGGCGGAACGGCCGAGACCCCCGTCGGCACGATGACGGCGGCCTTTGCCGACGCGGCGCACGCGACGATTCAGTACACGGTCGACGGCGTCACGCAGACCAAGGCGATCGTGCCGCAGCAGTTCGGGCCGCTGCCGATCTGCGTCTGGGGCGAAGAGCCCGACCTGGCGCTGGCGACCAACTACCAGGACCTGTGGTGGAATCCGCAGGAGTCGGGCTGGGGCGTCAACTTCACCCACCAGGGCGACATCATCTTCGCCACCTGGTTCACCTACGACGCGGCGCGGCAGCCGTGGTGGCTGATCGCGCAGCTCGACAAGGTCGCCGAGCGCGTCTATTCGGGCCCCGTGTCGACGGTGACCGGGCCGCCTTTCGACGCGGTGCCGTTCCCCGCCGGCGGCAGCCCCGGCGGAGCGGTCGAGACCCCGATCGGCACGGCGACGGCGACGTTCGCCGACGGCAACAGCGCGAGCTTCGCTTACACGGTGAACGGAACCGCGCAGACCAAGGCGATCACGCGGCAGGTCTTTGCACCCCCGGGCACGGTGTGCCGGTAGCCCGGACTTGGTCGCGGTCAATTGCTCCGGCCAGGAATGCTTCAGCGTTCCCGATTGAACGCATCGTGCCGGCGGCCTAGACTAGATCCCTGCCGATTCGGAGTTCGGTCCTCGAGGCTGCCGATTCCCCCATGAAATCCACCTTTGCAGCTCTGGTCGCCGGTCTGTTCGCGACGGGCTTCGTCCACGCGCAAGCCCCGGTCCCGGCATCCACCGCGGCCCCGGCCGCCGGCGGCGCCGGCTCCCCGGTGGCGGCCCCGGGAGGCGTGCTCGCCGGCGCTCCTCCCATGTTCGGGCGCGATCTCCTGATCAGGAACAACTGCACGACGGCGTGCCACGCCCTCGACCGGAAGATCGTCGGCCCGGCGTACTACGACGTCGCGCTGCGCTACAAGAGCGAACCCGCGGTCGCGGGCAGGCTGAGGGCCAAAGTCAGGGCCGGCGGCACCGGGGTGTGGGACAAGATGATCCCGATGGCGCCGAACCCGCAGGTGCCCGATGCCGACATGATGATCATGGTCGCCTACATCCTCGCCTTGAAGCCGCCGGCCGGCTACAAGCCCGGCCCGATGCCGCCCGCG
>CAIWHR010000332.1 GCA_903912485.1 uncultured beta proteobacterium
CGGCAGCCAATCCTGCAACGACGCAGGCAGCAGCATGACTTGGTCGGGTCGGTACGGGCGGTAACTGGTAGCCATGGCAATCTAACGTTCACGCCCCCATCCGGTTGGCACGAATTTCCATTCTGCCGCCCAGACTCCTAGGGACATGATTGCAGGAATCAGGCGTCACAGCGTCGCGCTGGCGCTGGTTGCGGGTGCGTTCATCACCGCGCCGGCGGCCGCCGAGAATCTCTACTGGTACGGCAACGGCGTGAACCCGGGCGGAAGCGGGAACTGGGCGGGCCTGCTGAACAACTGGAGCACGACGGCCGCACCCCTGAATGCCACCGCGTGGACCATCACGGCGACCGCGATCTTCGGGAGCACCGCAGGCACCGTCACGGCCGCTCCCAACCTGACGGTCGGCGCCGGGATGGTCTTCCAGACCGGTCCCTACGTGGTTGCCGGCGGACCGCTTCTTCCCAGCGGGGGCTCGTCGACGGCCAATGCGATCAACACGTCCCCGGGCGTGACCGCGACACTGCAGGCACCGCTCATCGGCGCCGGCGGCATCAGCAAGACGGGCTCCGGCACGCTGGTGCTGGCCGGGGCCAATACCTACGCCGGCGAAACCGTCGTCGAGGGCGGCACGCTGCGGCTGGCGGCGACCGGAGGCATCGCCTCCGGCGGCAACAGCTTCGTCGGCTATGCCAATGGGGGGACGACGCTGGACATCACCGCCGGCGCCATCGCCTCCGACGTCGACGCGACGATGGGCGTGCAGCCGGCCGCGTCCGGCAACATCGCCAACGTGACGGGGGCGTTCGCCGTCTGGGCCAACAGCGGCTGGCTCAATGTCGGCTGGGAAAGTGGGTTCAATGCGCTCAACGTGTCCTTGGGCGGCACGGTGAGCTCGGCCAACGCCAACCTGGGCGCCAACGTCGTCGGATCGTCCGCCAACCAGGTGATTGTCGATGGCGTCGGGTCGTCGTGGATCAATGCCGGCGATCTGCGCGTAGGCAACAGGGGCCCCAGCAACGGGCTGACCGTGCAGGCGCACGGCGCCGTCACCACCAGCCTCGCGCACATCGGCATGGAAGCCGGCTCCGACAACAATTCCATCCAGGTCATGGGCACCGGTTCGCAGTGGACGAACACCGGCGGGCTGTGGATCGGCGTCGACGGCAGCGCGAACATCTTCGACATCCAGGCGGGCGGCAGCGCCTCGTCCGGCCGGGACGTCGTCGTCGGCTACAACGCCGCGTCGACGGGGAACCAGCTGAACGTCAAGACGGGCTCGACGCTGCAGGTTCCCGGCTACTCGGTGATCGTCGGCGAGCGCGGCAGCGGCTTGCTGGAGATCTCGGGAGGTAGCCAGGTCACCGGCAAGAACGCGCGCGTGGGCAACCAGGTCGGCTCCGGCGGCAACGTCGTCAACGTCGCCGGTGCGGGTTCGGCGTGGATCAATACCGGGTCGATCCGCATCGGCGACGACCAGGCCAACGCCGGCGGCGCGAGCCCCGGCGGGAACGCGTTCACGGTTTCCGGCGGCGGCGCGGTCTCGTTCCAGGCCAACGGCTTCATCGGCTACGCGGCGGCCCCGAACAACGCGGTCGTCGTCACCGGCGCCGGCTCCAGTTGGACCCACGCAGGCGCGGGGACGTCGCTGACCGTCGGGCGCAAGACGACCGGCAACGTGTTCACCGTCGCGAGCGGCGGCACGGCGACGGCACCGCTGTTCGTCATCGCCGAGCAGGCGGGCTCCGCGGGCACCGTCAACGTCGGCGCCGGCGCTGCCGCCGGGGCGCTGATCGGCCCGGTTGCCTTCGGCGCAGGCACCGGCGTGCTCAACTTCAACCACGTCGACGCCGCGCTCGACTTCGCCAACGTGATCGGCGACCTGCCCGGCGGCAGCGGCGGCGTGTTCCTGATCGGCAGCGGCACGACGATCTTCTCGGCCGCCAACACGCACTCGGGCGGCACGACGCTCTCGGCCGGCACGCTGCGGCTCGGCGTCGACAACGCGCTGCCGCCGACGGGTGCGTTCAGGTTCAACGGCGGCACGCTGGACGCCAACGACAAGGCGACGCACGCCGGGGCTCTGCACCTCCAGGCCAATTCGACGCTTGCCTTCGGCTTCGCGGTGTCGCGGCAGGACCTGGTGTTCGCCTCGGCGGCACCGTACGCCGGCGGCACCCTGACCATCACCGGCTGGGACGGTCCAGCGGCGACGCCCTACGATCGGCTGATCATCACCGCCGATCCGACCGCTTCCGGAATCCTGGCGCACATCCAGTTTCAGGGTTATCCGCTCGGCGCGAGCTGGGACGCGCTCACCGGCGAGGTGCGCCCGAGCACGTTGCCGCCACCTGAATCGGTGCCGGTGCCCACGCTGTCGCAGTCGGCGCTGGTCGCGTTGACGCTGTTGCTGGCGGTGTTCGGGTTCGGCGCCGCCGGTCGCGGCGGACGGGAGCGCCGCCGGCAGTAGCGGCGCGACCTCAGCGGCCGGCGAGGCCCTGCTCGAGCGGCCGCAGCCATCGCGCGACGCCGGGCAGCGCCAGCCGGTCGAGCTTGCCTGCCGGCGTCTGCGGCAGGCGCTCGACGTAGCAGACGTGGCGCGGCCGCTTGTGCGGCGCCAGCTGGCCGTGGATGTACGCGTGGAGTTCGGCGTCGGGCGGAGGCGCGCCGTCGGCGACCAGCACCGCCGCCACCCGCTGGCCCCACACCTCGTCGGCGACGCCGAAGACTCCGGCGGCTTTGATTCCGGGAAATGCCTCCAGCGCCCGCTCGATCTCGGCCGGATAGGCGTTTTCGCCGCCGGTGACGATCAGGTCCGCGCGCCGGGCGTGGACGTGCAGGCAGCCGCGCTCGTCGAGCGCGCCCA
>CAIWHR010000333.1 GCA_903912485.1 uncultured beta proteobacterium
CGCGGGCGGCAACCGCGTAGAGTGCCGGCCGTTGCGCGAGCCAGGCCCAGGCGCGGAACGCCGCCCGCTCGGACCACGGGCGCAGGCCGCGGTCGAACGCCTGCTCGCGGAGCTTCCTCTGCAGGTCCGGCAGCGGGATGCGCACCGGACAGACGACGCCGCACTGGTTGCACATCGTCGACGCCGCGGGCAGGTCCTGCGCGTTCTCGAGACCGATGTACATCGGCGTCAGGATCGACCCGATCGGCCCCGGATAGACCCAGCCGTACGAGTGCCCGCCGACGTTCTGGTAGACCGGGCAGTGGTTCATGCACGCGCCGCAGCGGATGCAGCGCAGGACCTCGCGAACCTCGCTGCCGAGGATTTCCGTGCGGCCGCTGTCGACGATGATGAAGTACATGTGCTGGGCGCCGTGGAACTCGCCTTCGCCTTTCGGTCCGGTCAGGATGTCGACGTAATTGGAGATCGACTGCCCGGTCGCCGAACGCGGCAGCAGGCGCATCAGCGTCGCCACGTCCTCCAGCGTCGGCACGATCTTCTCGATGCCCGAGATCGCGACGTGGACCTTCGGCAGCGTCGTCGTCAGCGTCGCGTTGCCCTCGTTGGTGACCAGCACCACCGATCCCGTCTCGGCGACGAAGAAATTGCCGCCGGAGATGCCCATGTCGGCGGTCAGGTAGTGCTGCCGCAGCACGCCCCGCGCCTCGAGGCAGAGGTCCTCGATGCCGGTCTTGCGCGGGGTGCCGTGCTTTTCGTGGAAGAGGTCGGCCACCTCCTCCTTCGACTTGTGCAGCGCCGGTCCGATGATGTGCGACGGCGGTTCGTAGTCGTTGATCTGCAGGATGTACTCGCCGAGGTCGGTCTCGACGACGGTGAGGCCGGCGGCCTCGATCGCGTGGTCGAGCGCCGACTCCTCGCTGACCATCGACTTCGACTTGATGATCTTCTGCACCCGGTGCCGTGCGGCGATCTCGAGCACCAGCGCGTTGACCTCGGCCGGCGTCTGCGCCCACAGCACCGTCGCGCCGCGCGCGGCGGCGTTCTGCTCGAACAGCTCGAGCCAGACGTCGAGATTCTCGAGCGAGCGGTTGCGGATCCGCTTGCCGGCGTCGCGCGTGCCCTCGAAGTCGTCGAGTTCGACCAGCGACGCCCGCCGCTTGGCGACGAACTTGCCCTGCATCTTCTTCAGGTTGTCCTGGAGGCGCGCGTCGTCCATCTTGACGCTCGCGCGCTCCTTGAAGTGCATTGACGCCACTTGCATCGCTGTTCCCCGAAATCGTGCCTGCCGTTGCCTGCCGTCTACCGCCGCCGCGGCGCCGGCGCCGCGCTCACGCCGCGGGCTCCTCGCCCGCGAGCACCTCGGCGACGTGCAGCACCTTCGTCTTCATGTCGCCGCGCCGCCGCAGGCGGCCCTCGATGTTGAGGATGCACCCCAGGTCGCCGAGAACGACGGCGTCGGCGCCGCTGTTGGCGACGTGCTGGCACTTGTTGTCGGCCAGCCGCGCCGAGATCTCGCCGAACTTGATCGAGAACGTGCCGCCGAAGCCGCAGCAGGTCTCGCTCTCGGCCATTTCGACGAGCTTCAGTCCGGGAACCTTCGCCAGCAGCGTGCGCGGCGACGCCTTGACGCCCATCTCGCGCAGGCCGGCGCAGCTGTCGTGGTAGGTGACGGTGCCGTCGAACCGCCCCGGCACGCAGTCGAGCTTGAGGTCGTCGACGAGGAACTGCGTCAGCTCGCGCGTCTTTGCCGCCAGCGCGGCGACGCGACCGCTCATCGCCGGATCGTCGGCGAACAGCTCCGCGTAGTGGGTCTTGATCATCCCGCTGCACGATCCGGACGGCGCGACGAGGTAGTCGCAGTCCTCGAATTCGGCGACGAGCTTCGCGGCCAGCGCTTTCGCGTCGGCGCGGTCGCCCGAGTTGTACGCGGGCTGACCGCAGCAGGTCTGCGTCGGCGGCACGAAGACCTCGGCGCCGGCGGCTTCGAGCAGCCGGATGGCCGCGAAGCCGATCGACGGCCGCATCAGGTCGACAAGGCAGGTTACGAAAAACCCGACACGCATGGCAACTGTCTCCGGAGTTCGCGGAATCTTAGCATGGGCCGGCGTGCCTCGCCGCCGCCACGGCGGACACCGGCGCCGCCGCAAACCGGACCCGCGGCGCTCGCGCGCGCGCCGCCGTTCAGAGGAACCCGGACTGCAGCAGCGCGACCACGCACAGGCCCATCAACGGCTGCGGAAGGATGCCGAACAGCAGCAGCGCGAGACCGTTGACCGAGAGCAGCACGCGGTTGTCGAGGCGGGCGTCGATCGGCTCGGCATCGACGGCGTCGTCGAAGTACATCAGCTTGACGATGCGCAGGTAGTAGAAAGCGCCGATCACCGACGCCAGCACCGCGACGACGGCGAGCCAGGTGAAGCCCGCGTTGACGGCGGCCTCGAGCACCGAGAACTTGGCGTAGAAGCCGACCGTCGGCGGGATTCCGGCGAGCGAGAACATCACCAGCAGCATGACGAACGCCCACCACGGCGAGCGCTGGTTGAGGCCCCTGAAGTCGTCGATGCGGTCGGCCTCGAAACCCTCGCGCGACAGCAGCAGGACGACGCCGAACGACGCGAGGCTCGTGATCACGTAGGCGACGACGTAGAACATCGCCGCGCTGTAGCCGTTGAGGTTCGCCGCCAGGAATCCCAGCAGCATGAAACCCATGTTGGCGATGGTCGAATACGCGAGCATCCGCTTGATGTTCGACTGGGCGATCGCGATCACGTTGCCCAGGATCATCGACATCAGCGACAGCACCATCAGCATGCCCTGCCAGTCGAACTCGAGCCCGGACAGCGCGACGCCGAGCAGGCGCAGCATGAACGCGAAAGCGGCGAGCTTGGGCGCGGTGCCGATCAGCAGCGTCACCGCCGTCGGCGCCCCGTGGTACACGTCAGGCAGCCACATGTGGTACGGCGCCGCGCCGAGCTTGAACGCGATCCCCGACACGACGAAGACCAGCCCGAACACCAGGATCACCCGGTTGCCCGCGCCGCCCAGCACCGCCTGCGCGATGCGGTGGAGGTCGAGCGAACCGGTCGCGCCGTAGACCATCGACATCCCGTAGAGCAGCATCCCCGAAGCCAGCGCGCCGAGGACGAAATACTTCATCGCGGCCTCCGACGCGTCGTTCGACGTCCGGTGCATCGCGACCATCGCGTAGAGCGACAGCGCCTGCAGCTCCAGCCCGAGATAGAGGGTGAGGAAGCTGTTGGCCGAGATCATCACCATCATGCCGAGCAGCGAGAACAGCGTCAGCACGAAGGTCTCGCCGCGGAACAGCCCGCGCGCGGTCAGGTAGGCGCGCGAATAGAACAGCATCAGCGACACCACGAAATAGCTGAAGAACTTGAGCAGGTCCGACAGCATGTCGTCGATGAACAGCGCGCCGAGCGCGAGAACGGGCTCGGGCTCGAAGGTCGTCAGCGTGGCCCACGAGCCGGCGAAGAGCGCGAGCTGCGTCAGCCAGAAGCCGACGTGGCGCTGACCGTCGGGCAGGAACGCGTCGACCAGCAGCACCGTGCACGCGGCGACGAGCAGGATGATCTCGGGCAGGACGGGAAGCAGTGATGGCGTCAGCATGGCGCTAGAGCTTGCTCTGTGCGACGTGCGCGAGCAGGTCGGCGACCGACGCGTGCATCACGTCGATGAAGGGCTTCGGATAGACGCCCATCGCGAGCACCAGCGCCGCCAGCGTGGCCAGCAGCCAGAACTCGCGGCGCGTGACGTCGGCGAGCTGCCGCACGCGCTCGTTGGCGACTTCGCCGAAGATGACGCGCTTGTACATCCACAGCGTGTACGCCGAGCCGAGGATCAGCGTGGTCGCGGCGGCGAATCCCAGCCAGAAGCTGGCCTTGACCGCGGCGACGATGACGAGGAACTCGCCGACGAAGCCCGACGTCGCCGGCAGCCCGGCATTGGCCATCGCGAACAGCATCATGAACGCGGCGAACTTCGGCATCGTGTTGACGACGCCGCCGTAGTCCTCGATCAGCCGGCTGTGCATGCGGTCGTACATCACGCCGACGCACAGGAACATCGCCGCCGAGACGAAGCCGTGCGAGATCATCTGCACCAGCGCGCCCTCGACGCCGAGCTGCGAGAAGAGGAAGAGCCCGAGCGTGACGAAACCCATGTGCGAGATCGACGAGTACGCGATCAGCTTCTTCATGTCGCTCTGCATCAGCGCGACGAAGCCGATGTAGACGACGGCGACCAGCGACAGCGTGATCACGAACCCGGACAGGTAGCGCGACGCGTCGGGCAGGATCGGCAGGATGAAGCGGATGAAGCCGTACGCGCCGATCTTGAGCGTGATCGCGGCGAGGATGACCGACCCGCCGGTCGGCGCCTCGACGTGCGCGTCGGGCAGCCACGTGTGCACCGGCCACATCGGGACCTTGACCGCGAACGACAGGAAGAAGGCGACGAACAGCAGGAGCTGGACGCCGAGCGACAGCGGCAGCTGGTACCACTCGAGCAGCGAGAACGTCTCCGAGACGTTGTACAGGTAGATGAAGCCGACCAGCATCAGCAGCGAGCCCAGCAGCGTGTAGAGGAAGAACTTGACCGCCGCGTAGACGCGGTTCGGCCCGCCCCAGACGCCGATGATCAGGTACATCGGGATCAGCATCGCCTCGAAGAACGCGTAGAACAGGATCGCGTCGAGCGCCGCGAAGGCGCCGTTGATGAGCCCCGACTGGATCAGGAAAGCCGCCATGTACTGCGCGACGCGCTTCTCGATCACTTCCCAGCCGGCCCACACGACGAGCAGCGTCATCAGGCTGTTGAGCAGAACGAACAGCATCGAGATGCCGTCGACGCCGAGGAAGTAGTGGATGTCGAAGCGCGGAACCCAGTCGGCGATCTCGACGAACTGCATGCTCGACGTGCCGGAGTCGAAGTGCAGCCACAGCGGCAGCGTCACCAGCAGCCCGGACAGCGCGCCGAACAGCGCGATCCAGCGCGCGACGCCGGGGTCGCGGTCGCGGCCGACCGCGAGCACGACGATCCCGGCGACGATCGGGACCCAGATGGCGAGGGAAAGATACGGCATGGAGGCGCCTCAGCGCACGATCCACCACGTCAGCAGCGCGAACAGGCCGACGATCATGGTGAAGGCGTAGTGGTAGATGTAGCCGGTCTGGATGTGACGCAGCAGCGCCGACGCCCAGCCGACGACCCGGGCCGTGCCGTTGACGAAGAAGCCGTCGATGATCGTGCGATCGCCGACGTCCGACAGGAAGGTCCCCAGCCTTCGCGCTCCGCCGGCGAAGAACCGGTCGTTGAAGCGGTCGAAGTAGTACTTGTTGTCGAGCAGCGTGTAGACCGGCCCGGCGATGCGCTTCAGGCGCTCGGGCAGCGCCGGGTTCACGAGGTAGCAGTACCACGCGGCGACGATGCCGCCGAGCGCCAGCCAGAAAGGCAGGCTGAGCACGCCGTGCTGGATGAACGCGCCGACGCCGTGCCACTCGGCCTTCAGGTCCCACATCGCCGGATGCTCGGGCCGGATGACGATCGAGCCGCCGAAGTAGCTGCCGATCAGCATCGGCTCGACGAACAGCCAGCCGGCCAGCACCGACGGAATCGCGAGCAGGACCAGCGGCACCGTGACCACCCACGGGCTCTCCTTCGGCGGCTCGTGGTGACCGTGGCCGTGCGCGCCGCCGTCGCCGTGCTCCGGCGCGTGGAAGCGCTCGTCGCCGTGGAAGGCGAGGAACAGCAGCCGGAACGAGTAGAACGCGGTAACGAACACGCCCGCCATCACCGCGAAGTACGCGTAGCCGTGGCCGGGGACCGTCGACAGGTGGACGGCCTCGATGATCGCGTCCTTCGAGAAGAAGCCGGCGAACGGCGGGATGCCGGCGAGCGCCAGCGAACCGGCCACCGCGGTCCAGTACGTGACCGGCATGTACCTGCGCAGCCCGCCCATCCTGCGCAGGTCCTGCTCGTGGTGCAGCGCCATGATCACCGAACCGGCGCCGAGGAACAGCAGCGCCTTGAAGAAAGCGTGCGTCATCAGGTGGAAGATCGCCGCCGAGTACGCCGACACGCCCAGCGCCACCGTCATGTAGCCGAGCTGCGACAGCGTCGAGTACGCGTCGACGCGCTTGATGTCGTTCTGGACGATGCCGAGGAACGCCATGAACAGCGCCGTCGTCGCGCCGACGACGGTGACGAAGCCCAGCGCGGTGTCGGACAGCTCGAACAACGGGCTCATCCGCGCGACCATGAAGATCCCGGCGGTCACCATCGTCGCCGCGTGGATCAGCGCCGAGATCGGCGTCGGACCCTCCATCGAGTCGGGCAGCCACACGTGCAGCGGAACCTGCGCCGACTTGCCCATCGCGCCGATGAAGAGGCAGATGCAGATGACCGTCGGTAGCGCCCACTCGGCGCCGGGCCACGGCGCCATCGCCAACGTGGCGAGCCCCGGCGCCCTGGCGAAGACCTGCGCGTAGTCGAGCGTGCCGCAGGCCGCGAGGATCAGCCCGATTCCCAGCAGGAAGCCGAAGTCGCCGACCCGGTTGACGAGGAACGCCTTCAGGTTGGCGTAGATCGCCGTCGGGCGCGTGTACCAGAAGCCGATCAGCAGGTACGAGACGAGGCCGACCGCCTCCCAGCCGAAGAAGAGCTGGACGACATTGTTGCTCATCACCAGCATCAGCATGCTGAAGGTGAACAGCGAGATGTAGCTGAAGAAGCGCGTGTAGCCGGGATCCTCGGCCATGTACCCGATCGTGTAGACGTGGACCATCAGCGACACGAAGGTCACGACCAGCATCATCGTCGCGGTCAGCGGGTCGATCAGGAACCCGATCGTCAGCCTGAGGTCGCCCGAGCGCAGCCACGTGTAGACGTCGCCGTTGAACGTGTGTCCGGCCATCACGTCGCGCCAGACGACGAACGACGCGACGGTCGCCACCGCGACGCCGAGGATGCACAGCCAGTGCGAAGCGCTCTTCCCGAGCCGCTGCCCGAACAGGCCGACGACGACCGCGCCGGCGAGCGGCGCCAGCGCGACGAGGAGATAGAGCCGAAGCATCGTCATCTGGCTTCAGCCCTTCAGGTGGTCGAGATCGTCGACGTCGATCGAACCGACGTTGCGGAACAGCAGCACCAGGATGGCGAGCCCGATCGCCGACTCGGCCGCGGCCACGGTCAGGATGAAGAACACGAACACCTGCCCCGCCATGTCGCCGAGGAAGCTGGCGAAGGCGACGAAGTTGAGGTTGACGGCGAGCAGCATCAGTTCGATCGCCATCAGCAGGATGATGACGTTCTTGCGGTTGAGAAAAATGCCGGCCATGCTGATCGCGAACAGGATCGCGCCCAGCACGAGGTAGTGCGACAGCGTCGGTGCCGTGAGGATGGACACGTGTTGCTCCCTGCTCCCTGTTCGTGTTTCCCGCGCGGCGGTCCGGTCGACGGACGCGGGCTGCCGCGCGGGGGGTTGATCTGGTGTCAGCGTTCGCGCTTCTCGGAGGGCATAGCCACGACGCGCAGCCGGTCGCGCGCGTGCACCCGCACCTGCTCGCCCGGATTCTGGTGCTTGGTCTCCTTGCGCCGGCGGTGCGTCAGCGTGATCGCCGCGACGATCGCCACCAGCAGGATCACCGCGGCGATCTCGAACGGATAGACGTAGTCGGTGTAGAGCAGCCGGCCGAGCGCCCGGGTGTTGTCGGCCGCGACGGGCGCTCCCGCCGCCGCGACGCCCGGCTTCAGGTAGCTGCTGACCAGCACCAGCGCCATCTCGACCAGCACCAGGATGCCCACGGTGATCCCCACCGGCAGGTAGCTCCTGAAGCCGCGGCGCAGGTTCTCGAAATTGACGTCGAGCATCATGATGACGAACAGGAACAGCACCATCACCGCGCCGACGTAGACCAGCACCAGCACGATGGCGAGGAACTCGGCGCCGAGCATCAGCCAGTGCGCCGCCGCGGTGAAGAACGCCAGCACCAGCCACAGCGCCGAATGCACCGGGTTGCGCGCGGTGATCACGCGCAGCGCGGCGAACACGAGGATCGCGGCGAAGAAGTAGAACAGCGCGGCGTGGATGGTCATCGGAACCTGGCGTCCGCGGCGCGGTCGGCGGCGATCCCGGCTTCGTGGCGGTCGCCGACCGCGAGCAGCATCTCCTTGGTGTAGTAGAGGTCGCCGCGCTTCTCGCCGTGGTACTCGAGGATGCGCGTCTCGACGATCGAGTCGACCGGGCAGCTCTCCTCGCAGAAGCCGCAGAAGATGCACTTGACGAGGTCGATGTCGTAGCGCGTGGTCCGGCGCGTGCCGTCGGCGCGCTGCTCCGATTCGATGGTGATCGCGAGCGCCGGGCACACCGCCTCGCACAGCTTGCAGGCGATGCAGCGCTCCTCGCCGTTCGGATACCGGCGCAGCGCGTGCAGGCCGCGGAAGCGCGGGCTCTGCGGCGTCTTCTCCTCCGGATAGTGGATGGTGATCTTGCGCGCGAAGAAGTAGCGGCCGGTGAGCGCCATCCCCTTCAGCAGCTCGAGGAGCAGGAAGGCGCTGAAGAAGTCGCGGACGCGGTTGAGCATGGTCGTCATCAGTGGAACAGGTACGCCCAGCGCGTCTGCATCATCGTCGCGACGAAGACGATCCAGACCAGCGTGATCGGGATGAACACCTTCCAGCCGAGGCGCATGATCTGGTCGTAGCGGTAGCGCGGGAACGTCGCGCGTATCCACAGGAAGATCAGCAGCACCAGCGCCATCTTTCCCAGCAGCCACGGCAGGCCGTCGCCGAACGGGCGGATGCCGAGCCCGGGAATCCCGACGTGGTTCAGCAGCGGCCACGGCGACAGCCAGCCGCCGAGGAACATCGTCGCGACCAGCGCCGCGATCAGGATCATGTTCATGTATTCGGCGAGGAAGAACACCGCGAACGCGACGCCGGAATACTCGACGTGGAACCCGGCGACGATCTCGGACTCGCCCTCGGCGACGTCGAACGGGTGGCGGTTGGTCTCGGCGATGCCGGAGATGAGGTAGACGACGAACAGCGGGAACAGCGGCCACACGTACCAGTACGCAGCACCTCCCTCCTGGCCGCGGACGATGTCGGAAAGGTTGAGGCTCGACGCGCACATCAGCACGCCGACCAGCGCGAAGCCCATCGCGATCTCGTAGCTCACGATCTGCGCCGCCGAGCGCAGGCAGCCGAGGAAAGCGTACTTGGAGTTCGACGCCCATCCGGCGAGGATGATCCCGTAGACGCCGATCGACGTCATCGCCAGCACGTAAAGCAGCCCCGCGTGGATGTCCGCCAGCACCATCGTGCCGCTGAACGGGATCACCGCCCACGCCGCCAGCGCCGGCCCGAGTGCGAGCATCGGCGCGACGAAGAACAGGTAGCGGTTCGCGCCCGACGGGACGACGATCTCCTTGAAGATCAGCTTGAAGACGTCGGCGAAAGGCTGCAGCAGGCCGAAAGGTCCGACGCGGTTCGGCCCGATGCGCACCTGCATCGCGCCGATGATCTTGCGCTCGGCCAGCGTGAGGTAAGCGACGCCGATGATCAGCGGCAGCGCGATCGCGACGATCTTCAGCAGCGTCCACACCACCGGCCAGGCGGGGCCGAGCAGCTGGACGATCGGCGACGCGGTGCTGTCCATCATGCCCCCGTGATCTCGATCGGCCCGGACAGGCCTTCCAGCGCCGAGGTCGACGGGTGCGCCGCGGATATGCGCACCGCGCCGTCCGGCACCGCGGCGTCGACGGCGGCGGCCAGCACCGCCTCGCCGCGACCCTGCCGGATCCTGACGTCCGCCCCGGCGACGACGCCCAGCTTCTGCAGCGTCGCCGCGTTCATCCGCGCGCACGGTGCGGCCGCATCCGCCGTCTGCTGCAGCGAAGGCGCACGGCGCACCAGCGCGTCGGCGAAATGGATGGGGACGTCGGCCACGCGCTCGACGCCCTGCGCGCCTGCCGCGGGCGCGGTGATCGCGACGCGGGTCCCGTTGCCGAGCCTGCCGGCGATCGCGGCTTCCTGGATCGGCAGCGACGCGCGAACCTCGTCGATGGTCGCGAAGTCGAAGCCCGGCAGGCCGAGCAGCGACCCCAGCACGCGCAGCAGCTTCCACGCCGGCCGCGTCTCGCCCAGCGGCTTCACGACGCCGTTGAACCGCTGCGCACGGCCCTCGCAGTTGACGAAGCTGCCCGCCGTCTCGGTGAACGGGGCGACCGGCAGCAGCACGCTGGCGTAATCGGCGCCGTGGCGGAAAGGCGACAGCACCGCGACGAATTCAGCCGCGTCCAGCGCGGCACGCGCCGCGACCGGATTGGCGCAGTCGAACGCGGGCTCGGCGTGCAGCACGAGGTAAGCGCGGCGCGGATTTTCGAGCATCGCGCGGGCGTCGAGCCCGCCCGACTGCGGCAGCGCGCCGGCGACGTGGCCGCCGACGCTGTTCGCGGCTTCGGACAGGCAGCCGAACCGGGCGCCGGTGATGCCGGCCAGCGCCTGCGCCAGCGCCAGCAGCTGCGACGCCTCGGCGTGCTGCTCGGCGAGGTTGCCGAGCAGGATCGCCTTCCTCTGGCCCGAGGCGAGGCTCGCGGCGATCGCCTGCGCGCGCTCCGAGGGCTCGACGCCGGCGAGTGCCGCCGGCACCGCCGCGCCGGCGAGGCGCGCCGCCGCGACGACGATGCCGGCCAGCGCCGCCGGCAGCAGCGACGGCACGGTGATCCACGAATGCGCGAGCGGCAGCAGCCAGTCGTCGGCCACCGCGTGCAGCATCGAAACCTGCGCGCCCTTCTTCGCCGCCTGCCGCAGGCGCTGCGCGATCAGCGGGTGGTCCTTGCGCAGGAAGCTGCCGATCACCAGCACGCGGTCCTGGTCGTTGATGTCGGCGATCGGGAGTCCGAGCCAGGGGATGCCCTCGCCCTGCCCGTCGCCGCGGAAGTCCGCCTGGCGCAGCCGGAAATCGACGTTGTCGGAGCCCAGAGCTCGCGTGAGCCGCGCCGCGAGCGTCATCTCCTCGAGCGTCGCGTGCGGCGACACCAGCGTGCCCAGCGCGGCGCCGCCGTGCCGGGCGGTGACGTCCTTCAGCGCGTGCGCGGTGAAGTCGAGCGCGGTCTGCCAGTCGACGGCGATCCACTGCCCGCCCTGCCTGATCATCGGCGCCGTCAGCCGCTCGGGGCCGTTGAGCGCCTCGTACGAAAAACGGTCCTTGTCCGAGATCCAGCACTCGTTGACCGCTTCGTTCTCCAGCGGCAGCACGCGCATGACGCGGTCGTTCTTCACCTGCACGACGAGGTTGCTGCCGAGCGCGTCGTGCGGCGACACCGACTTGCGGCGCGAGAGCTCCCACGTGCGCGCCGCGTAGCTGAAAGGCTTCGATGTCAGCGCGCCGACCGGGCAGATGTCGATCATGTTGCCGGACAGCTCGGAGTCGACGCTGCGGCCGCCGAACGCCACGATCTCCGAATGCTCGCCGCGGCCGATCATGCCGAGCTCCATCGCGCCGGCGATCTCCTGGCCGAAGCGCACGCAGCGCGTGCACTGGATGCAGCGCGCCATTTCCTCGGCCGACACCAGCGGGCCGAGGCTCTTGTGCGAGACGACGCGCTTGGCTTCCCGGTAGCGCGACGCCGACGGGCCGTAGCCGACGGCGAGGTCCTGCAGCTGGCATTCGCCGCCCTGGTCGCAGATCGGGCAGTCGAGCGGATGGTTGACGAGCAGGAACTCCATCACCGCCTTCTGCGCCGTCACCGCCAGCTCGGAGTGCGTCCACGCCTTCATGCCCTCGGCGGCCGGCGTCGCGCACGCGGGCAGCGGCTTGGGCGCCTTCTCGACCTGGACCAGGCACATCCGGCAATTGGCGGCGATCGACAGCTTCTTGTGGTAGCAGAAGTGCGGCACGTGGATGCCGAGCTGCTGCGCGGCGTCCATCACCGTGCTGCCGGGCGCCACCTGCACCGCCTTGCCGTCGATTTCGAGGTTCAGCATGTCAGATGTAGGCGGGGACCAGGCACTGCCTGTGGTCGATGTGGTGCTGAAACTCGTCGCGGAAGTGCCTGATGAAACTCTTCACCGGCAGCGCCGCGGCGTCTCCCAGCGCGCAGATGGTGCGCCCGGCGATGTTGTCCGACACCGACAGCAGCAGATCGATGTCGTCGGCGCGGCCCTGGCCGTGCTCGATGCGGTCGACGACGCGCCAGAGCCAGCCGGTGCCTTCGCGGCAGGGCGTGCACTGACCGCACGACTCCTCGTAATAGAAGTACGACAGGCGCAGCAGCGACTTCACCATGCAGCGCGTGTCGTTCATCACGATCACCGCGCCGGAGCCCAGCATCGAGCCCGCCTTGGCGATCGAGTCGTAATCCATGTCGGTCTGCATCATCACGTCGCCGGGGAGCACCGGCATCGACGAGCCGCCCGGAATGCACGCCTTGAGCTTGCGGCCGTCGCGCATGCCGCCGGCCATGTCCAGCAGCGTGGCGAACGGCGTGCCCAGCGGGACCTCGAAGTTGCCCGGCCGCGCGACGTCGCCCGACACCGAGAACAGCTTGGTGCCGCCGTTGTTCGGCCGGCCGAGGTTCAGGAACGCTTCGCCGCCGTGGTTGATGATCCACGGCACCGCGGCGAAGGTCTCGGTGTTGTTGATCGTCGTCGGCTTGCCGTAGAGGCCGAAGCTCGCCGGGAACGGCGGCTTGAACCGCGGCTGGCCCTTCTTGCCCTCGAGCGATTCGAGCAGCGCGGTCTCCTCGCCGCAGATGTACGCGCCGTAGCCGTGGTGATTGTGCAGCAGGAAGCTGAACCCGGAGCCGAGGATGTCGGTGCCGAGGAAGCCCGCCGCGTACGCTTCGGCGACCGCCTCTTCGGCACGCTCGTACGTCTCCCAGATCTCGCCGTGGATGTAGTTGTAACCCCTGCCGCAGCCCATCGCGTACGCGGCGATCGCCATGCCCTCGATCAGCACGTGCGGGTTGTAGCGCAGGATGTCGCGATCCTTGAACGTGCCCGGCTCGCCTTCGTCGGAATTGCAGACCAGGTACTTGTCGCCCTGGTACTGCTGCGGCATGAAGCTCCACTTCAGGCCGGTGGGGAAACCGGCGCCGCCGCGGCCGCGCAGCGCCGAGCGCTTGACCTCGCCGATCACCGTCGTCGGCGGAATCCTCTCGGTCAGGATCTTCCGCAACGCCGAGTAGCCGCCGCGCGCGACGTAGTCGGCCAGCCGCCAGTTGCTGCCGGTCAGCCCCGCCATGATGATGGCGTCGGGCCCGTAGTCGAGGAATCCGCCGGGCGCGCTCATCTCATTTCCCGTCCGCGCCGCCGACGGCCTTCAGCTCGTCGACCAGCGCGTCGAGCCGGTCCGGCGTCATCGAACTGCACATGCGCTTGTTGTCGACGAGCAGCACCGGCGCGTCGCCGCAGGCGCCCATGCACTCGCCTTCCCGCAGCGTGATGGCGCCGTCGGGCGTCGTCTCGCCGAAGCCGATGCCGAGCCTCTCCTTGAGCTGCGCCGCGGCGCGCGTCGCGCCCTGCAGCGCGCAGGGCAGGTTGGTGCAAACGGTGACCTTGTGCCGCCCCGTGGGCGCGAGGTTGTACATCGCGTAGAACGTGGCGACCTCGTACACGGCGACCGGCGGCATGCCGAGGTAGCGCGCGACGAAGTCCATCGTCTCCGGCGCCAGCCAGCCCTTTTCGTCCTGCGCGATCGCAAGCGCCGACATCACCGCCGACTGCCGGTGCCCGGGCGGGTACTTGGCGACCTCGCGGTCGATCTTCTTCAGCGCTTCGGGGGAGAGCATCGTCATCTGTCGATCTCGCCGAATACGATGTCCTGCGTGCCGATGATCGCGACGACGTCGGCGATCATGTGCCCGCGCGACATCTCGTCGAGCGCGGCCAGGTGCGCGAAGCCCGGCGCGCGCAGCTTCAGGCGGTAAGGCTTGTTGGCGCCGTCGGAGACGATGTAGACGCCGAACTCGCCCTTCGGATGCTCGACCGCGGCGTACGCCTCGCCCGCCGGCACGTGCATGCCTTCGCTGAAGAGCTTGAAGTGGTGGATCAGCTCTTCCATGTTCGACTTCATCGCTTCGCGCGACGGCGGCGCGACCTTGTGGCTGTCGGTGATCACCGGGCCCGCGTTGGCGCGCAGCCACTCGACGCACTGGCGGATGATGCGCGTCGACTCGCGCAGCTCCTGGATGCGCACGAGGTAGCGGTCGTAGCAGTCGCCGTGGGTGCCGACCGGGACGTCGAAATCCATCAGGTCGTAGACCTCGTAGGGCTGCTTCTTGCGCAGGTCCCACGGCACGCCGGAACCGCGCAGCATCGGCCCGGTGAAGCCCAGCGCCATCGCGCGCTCCGGCGTGACGACGCCGATGCCGACGGTCCGCTGCTTCCAGATCCGGTTTTCGGTCAGCAGCGTCTCGTATTCGTCGACACAGCCCGGGAAGCGGCGGGCGAAGTCGTCGATGAAGTCGAGCAGGCTGCCCTGCCGGTTCTCGTTCATCCGGGCGACCGCCCGCGCATTGTGGATCGGCGTGACCCGGTACTGCGGCATCGCGTCGGGCAGGTCGCGGTAGACGCCGCCCGGCCGGTAGTACGCGGCGTGCATCCGCGCGCCCGACACCGCCTCGTAGCAGTCCATCAGATCCTCGCGCTCGCGGAACGCGTACAGGAACGTGGTCATCGCCCCGACGTCGAGCGAGTGCGCGCCGAGCCACAGCAGGTGGTTGAGGATGCGCGTGATCTCGTCGAACATCACGCGGATGTACTGTGCGCGCAGCGGCACCTCGATCCCGGCCAGCTTTTCGATCGCCAGGCAGTACGCGTGCTCGTTGCACATCATCGAGACGTAGTCGAGCCGGTCCATGTACGGCAGCGACTGGATGTACGTCCGCGTCTCGGCGAGCTTCTCGGTCGCGCGGTGCAGGAGCCCGATGTGCGGATCGGCGCGCTCGATCACCTCGCCGTCGAGCTCGAGCACCAGCCGCAGCACGCCGTGCGCCGCCGGGTGCTGCGGCCCGAAGTTCATGGTGTAATTGCGGATCTCGGCCATCGCTCGCGGCTCAGTCCGGGTCCGCGTAGTGCTGCTCGCGGATGATGCGCGGCGTGTTCTCTCGGGGCTCGATCGTCACCGGCTGGTAGATCACGCGCTTCTGCTCGGGATCGTAGCGCACCTCGACGTGGCCCGAGACCGGGAAGTCCTTGCGGAAAGGGTGCCCGATGAAGCCGTAGTCGGTGAGGATGCGCCGCAGGTCGGGGTGGCCGGAGAACATCACGCCGTAGAGGTCGAACGCCTCGCGCTCGTACCAGTTGGCGCAGGGCCAGACGTCGATCACCGTCGGCACGACGGGGAACGCGTCGTCGTCGGCAAACGTGCGCACGCGCAGCCGCCAGTTGTTGGCGAACGACAGCAGGTGGTAGACGACGGCGAAGCGCGGGCCGGCGTGCGCTCCGTCGCCGTACGCCGAGTAGTCGACGCCGCAGACGTCGATCAGCGACTCGAAGCGCAGCTGCGGACGGTCGCGCAGCGTCCGCATCACCGGTTCGAGGTCGCGTGCGGCGACGACGATGGTCACTTCGCCGAGCGCCTCGGTGGCGGGCCCGGCCTTGTCGCCGAGCACCGAGGACAGCGCCGCCACCAGCGCCTGGGTCTTGGCGGTCATCAGCGCGCGATGGTGTTGGTGCGCCAGATCTTGTTCTGGAGCTGGAGCAGGCCGTAGAGCAGCGCCTCGGCGGTCGGCGGACAGCCCGGGACGTAGATGTCGACGGGAACGATCCGGTCGCAGCCGCGCACGACCGAATACGAATAGTGGTAGTAGCCGCCGCCGTTGGCGCAGGACCCCATCGAGATCACCCACCGCGGCTCGGCCATCTGGTCGTAGACCTTGCGCAGCGCCGGCGCCATCTTGTTGCACAGCGTGCCGGCGACGATCATCACGTCGGACTGGCGCGGACTCGGCCGGAACACGATGCCGAAGCGGTCGAGGTCGTAGCGCGCGGCGCCCGCCTGCATCATCTCCACCGCGCAGCAGGCGAGACCGAAGGTCATCGGCCACATCGATCCGTTGCGCGCCCAGTTGATGACGCTGTCGAGAGACGTCGTGACGAAGCCTTTCTCGAGCACGCCTTCGATGCTCACGACGCGCACCCCGTGCCGCGGTTCGCGTTCACTCCCATTCGAGCGCGCCCTTCTTCCACTCGTAGACGAAGCCGACGACGAGAACCAGCAGGAACACCATCATCGCCGCGAAGCCGGCAAAGCCGATCTCGGGCAGCACGATCGCCCACGGAAAGAGGAAGGCGATTTCCAGGTCGAACAGGATGAACAGGATGGCGACGAGGTAGAAGCGGACGTCGAACTTCATCCGCGCGTCTTCGAAGGCCTCGAAACCGCACTCGTAGGGGGAGAGCTTTTCGGGATCGGGGCGGTTCGGCGAAACCAGCGCGCCGACCGACAGCAGAATGCCGCCGAGGAGGAGCCCAACCACGACGAAGAGAAGAATCGGCAGGTACTGTTCCAGCATGATCGTCGGCGCGCTCGGCGCCGCAACCCCTCGTTGTCGTCTCGCTTCGGGCGCAGCGTGCCCGGGTCCCCGGACGCGCGGCGCGATTTCCACTTGCTGCCGACAGGGGCTCCCCGCTTCCGCTGCGACGAGCCCCACGCCGGTGCGGAATGCTCAGGGTGCCACCGTCGAAAAAGAACCTCTCCCGCAGGGCTCCGGTGCGCGGTCAGCCGCCGACCACGCGCCGGGCGTCATCTTACCAGACCGAGGAGGAAATGGTCGGATCCGCGGCTTCCCGGCGCGCTAGGGAGCGGCGCCGAAGGTCGCCAGCACGGTCTGACTGGCACCCATCACGACGGTGCAGGATTCCTGCGCTCCCGTGCAGGCTCCGCTCCAGCCGGTGAACGTCGCGCCGGGCACCGGAGTCGCCTTGAGCACGACCGTCGTTCCCGGGTCGGTCTGCACCGTGCACGTCGGGCCGCAGTCGATCCCGGCAGCAGCGCCGACGACGGACCCCCAGTCGCCGCCGAAGCCGAGCCTGCGGACGATGAGCGCCGGCTTCGCCCTGAACGCTGCGCCGACGTCCATCGCGCCGCTCATCTTCACCTTGCACGAGGTGTCTATCCCCCAGCAGGCGCCCTGCCAGCCGGCGAAGATGGAATTCACGTCCGGGACCGCCGTGAGCGTCACCGTCGCGTCCTGGTTGAAATGCGCGGTGCACGTGGTCCCGCAATCCACGTACGGCACGGGCTGGTCGCTTTGGACGGAACCCCCGCCGGTGCCGGTCCTGCCGACGGTCAGCGTCTGTTTGCGCACCGTGAAGCTGTCGATCGCCCGCCTGGTGTCGTCGTAGTTGAAGCTGTTGACCGCGAGGTCCTTGCCCTGCACGTCGACCACGGTGTAGCCGAACTGGATCTGCGTCACGTCGGTGTTGCCGATGGGGGTCTCGTCCAGCGGCCCGCCGGCGACGCCGGCGATCACGTGGACGACGTTGCCGTGCCACGCGCTGGCGGCGTCGGGGCGCTCGACCAGCTCGTTCACCTTGAGGCGCGCGTACAGGTGCTCGTGGGCGCCGAAGAACGCGTCGTAGCCGTTGTTGTCGATCCCGATCCACGCCTCGCGCGTGTACGACGCGTAGTGGGCGCTCTCGGCCGAGAAGACGGGGGCGTGGCTGATCGCGAACTTGTGGACGATGGCGGGGTTGGCGTTGGCCGTCGCGGTCTGCGCGTCGAACCAGGCGAACTGGTCCGGGGTGATGTACGGCTCCTCGCTCTGGAACGTCGGCGTCGCGAAGAAGGTGTCGAGGATCAGGAAGAACGAGTTGCCGTACTTGAACGAATAGGCGAGGCCCTCGTACCCCGCGGGCCCGTTGCGGGGCATGTCGGAAAACGCCTTCTGGAAATCGACCTGCCCCTGATACGACAGCCCGTTGTTGGTGTGCAGTTCGTGGTTCCCGAACGTCACGTAGATCGGTATCCCGGCATCCTTGACCGACTGCATGACGCCCTTCCACGCCTCGTAGAACTTGGTCCCGCCGTAGCGCGCCAGATCGCCGTTCACGATCAGGAGCGCGGGCCTGGGTTCGAGCGCCAGGATGTCCTTGTTGATCTGGGCGAGGACCTTGTGGTTGATGCAGTCGACCGGCGGGGCGGTGTCGTAGTTGCAGGTGTGCTGCCGGCTGTCCCCGATGACGACGAAGCGGAAGGCGTCCTGCGCAGCAGCCACACCGGGCAACAGCGTCAGGCAGGCAAGAGCCAACAGCCGGCGCGACGCCCGGAGCCCCGGGACCCAGCGCAGATTCGTGTGCATGACGCCTCTCCTCGATCGATCGTGCGAAGGCACGACTCCCTGTCGATTGAGGCTACGTCCGGCCCTCTGCCCGCGCAAGGCGTTTGATCGGAACACTTTGACGCGGATCAAGGCGAGGCGGACGAAACCCGAAACCTGCTTCCGGCATGGGCACCCCATGCAGAAAATCGCCGGCACCTCCGACCACGAAATCGGGGGCGGGGCCGGCCGAACGACGATCGCAAGCCGTTGATTGCAAAAAAAAGGCCCGAAGCGGGCCTTTGTGAGAAACAACGTTGGTGCCGACGGGGAGACTCGAACTCCCACGACTTTCGTCACTGCCCCCTCAAGACAGCGTGTCTACCAATTTCACCACGTCGGCAATTGCGCTTTGCTGCGGTATCGCCCACCGCCGCCGGACTGTCGGGCCGGCGCCCGTCACACCTTTGCTGATGCTACGCCGTCGACGCCTATTTCGGAACGTCGCCGGACTTCGATCCCGCCGCCCCTCCTGCCGGTGCCGTGGCCGGCACCGCAGGCACCGCATCGGTGACCGGCACCGCGGCGCCACCAGGCGGCGCGCCCGAAGGAATCGACGGCACGTCGGTCGCCTTCTGTGCCGGCAACCGATCCATCACGCCCTGCTGGATCACGCTCCTCGACCCGCTGCGCAGCGCCCCGAACCAGGTGAGGCCGAGACTCGACAGGAAGAAGATGGCGGCCAGGACCGCCGTCGTGCGCGAAAGAAAATTGGCCGAACCCGCGGCGCCGAACAGGCTTCCCGAGGCACCGCTGCCGAACGCTGCGCCCATGTCCGCGCCCTTGCCGTGCTGCAGCAGGACGAAACCGCAGACCGCCACCGCCACCAGCAGGTGCACCACCAACAGAATACTTTCCAGCATGCTCATCCGTCACTCCTGCGCCGGCGCCGTCTTCATGGCCCGCCGCGGTCTCTTGTCGCCGCCGCCCCGCGATCGGAGCGGCCGGTTGTCAGGCACGTGCAATGGCCAGGAATTCTCCGGCCTTCAACGACGCGCCGCCGATCAGGCCGCCGTCGATGTCGGGCATCGCGAACAGCGCCGCGGCGTTGTCGGCCTTGACGCTGCCGCCGTACAGCAGCGGAATGTCCGCCGCCCCCGCTGCCGCCAGCCGCGCCCGCAATGTCGCGTGCACCGCCTGCGCCTGTTCGCTGCTCGCCGTGCGCCCGGTGCCGATCGCCCAGACCGGCTCGTACGCGACGACCAGCTGCGCCGCCTGCGCCGCCACGACCGCGAGCACCGCGTCGAGCTGGCGCAGCACGACGGCTTCCGTCGTGCCGGCCTCGCGCTCGGCCAGCGTCTCGCCGACGCAGACGATGGGCGTCACCCCGGCCGCCAGCAGCGCCGCCGCCTTCGCGGCGACCCCGGCATCGGTGTCGCCGTAGAACTGCCGCCGCTCCGAGTGCCCGACCAGCGCGTAGCGGCAGCCGAAATCGACCAGCATCGACGCCGCGACCTCGCCGGTGTGCGCGCCGGAGGCGTGTTCGCTGACGTTCTGCGCGCCCCACGCGATCGGCGTGCCGGTCAGCGCCGCCTGCGCCTGCCCCAGGTACGGGAACGGCACGCAGACCGCGATCGGGCGGTCGGCGGCCGGATTCCACTCGGCCGTCAGCGCCGCAAGCAGCGCCGCGTTGGCGCGCAGCCCGCCGTTCATCTTCCAGTTTCCGACGACGAGCTTGGCTCGCATTGCCGATCACCTGTTCCCGGCGGCGCCATTGGCCGCATGTTCGCGCATGTTCGTCGGGCCGGACGCGGCCCCGATGCAATACCCGTGCAAAACCGGGCGATTTTACCGCACCGCGGCAAACCGGGTCAACGCGAACCGTTCGGCGGGCGACACCGCCGGGCTGCCGGGGGCGTTCAGATGCCGGCGATGCGGCGCAGGCGACGCGTCAACAGAGGCAGGAACCACACCGCCAGCGTCATCGCGCCGAGCGTCGCGGCGACCGGGCGATGGACGAATGCGAACAGGTCGCCGTCCGCCTTGATCATCGAGGTGATGAAGTTCTCCTCGAGCATCCCGCCCAGAACGACGCCGAGTATCGCCGGCGCCACCGGAAAGTGGTTGTCCTCGAGGATGTACGCGGCGATTCCGGCCACCAGCATCGCCGTCACGTCGAACGACGTGTTGTTGATCGCGAACGAGCCGACGACGCAGAACAGCATGATGACCGGCATCAGCATCGTCCGCGGCACCTTGAGGATCTGCTTCGACACCTTGATGCACCACCAGCCGAGAGGAATCATGATCAGGTTGGCGATGATGAACAGCAGGTAGACGGCGTAGATGTTCTGCGGGTTGTTGGTGAACAGCGACGGGCCCGGATTCATGTTCTTCATGTACAGCACGCCGATCACGATCGCGGTGATCGAGTCGCCGGGAATCCCGAACACCAGCGCCGGGATCCACGCGCCGGCCAGCGCGCTGTTGTTGGCCGAGCCGCTCTCGACGATCCCCTCGACGTGGCCGGTGCCGAACTTCTCGGGCTCCTTGGACATCTTCTTGCTGATCGCGTACGACATCCACGCGGCGATGTCGGAGCCGGCGCCGGGGAGCGCGCCGACCAGCGTGCCCAGCGCGCTGCCGCGCAGGATCTGCATCGGGTACTTCCTGGCCAGGCCCCACATGCCCTTGAACACGTTGCCGATCGGCTGCTCGACGATCCGCAGCGGAGGGTTGGTGTCGACGGCGTAGCGGATGATCTCGGAGATCGCGAACATGCCGATCATCATCGGGATCATGCCGACGCCGCCCATCAGCTCGACGTTGCCGAAGGTGAAGCGCGGGAAGCCGGCCGGATTGCCCAGGCCGATGCAGGCGATGAACAGCCCCAGGAGCAGCGACACGAAACCCTTGAGCGGGCGGTCGGAGGTCATGAACACCGCGCAGGTCAGGCCCATCAGCACCAGCCAGAAGTACTCGAACGAGCTGAACTTGAGCGCGAATTCGGCCAGCGTCGGCGCGGCGAGGATCAGCACCGCGGTGCCGAACAGGCCGCCTACCGCCGAGAACACGAGTCCCGCTCCCAGCGCGAGTTCCGCCTGGCCCTTCCTGGTCATCGCGTAGGCTTCGTCGGTGTACGCGGCCGACGCCGGCGTGCCCGGCATCCGCATCAGGCAGCCGGGAATGTCGCCGGAGAAGATCGCCATCGCGGTGGCCGTGACGATGGCGGCGATCGCCGGGATCGGCGCCATGAAGAACGTCACCGGCACCAGCAGCGCGGTGGCCATCGTCGCCGTCAGCCCGGGGACCGCGCCGACGAACAGGCCGTACAGCGACGCGCACAGCATCACGACGATGTTGTACGGGTCGAGCACCATGGTGAAGGCCTGCGCCCAGGCGCTGCTCATTTCCGGAGCTCCTTCATGGCGCGGCGGCCGCCTACCACGAGATTCCCTGCAGCAGGCCCCATGGCAGCGGAACGCGCAGCAGCTTGTAGAACGCGTAGTGGATCACCAGCGTCACGACCACCGCCAGCGGCAGCACCGACTTCGCGCGCACGCCGAAGACGGTGAACAGCGTGGAGAGATAAACGACGGCGGTGAGGATGAAGCCCAGCCGGTCGACGATCAGGATGTAGAAGACGTTGACGCCGATCACCGCGAAGAACGCGACGACGTGCCGGCGGGAGCGCGTCCAGCCGTCGAGCTCGAACCACTTCGCGCGCTCGTGGCCGTGCGTGCGCGCCGCGAACCCCTTGGTGATCAGGATCACCGCGCAGACGGCGAGCCCGGCGGCGAGCACGCCCGGGAACAGCCCGGGGCCGACCTTCTGCCCCGGGATCGTCGGGAAGCTGCTGACGTGGAACAGCACCACGGCGCTGAACAGGAGCAGCAGCGCTCCCCAGACGGCGTCGTTGAGCTTCATGCGCGGAGCGCGGTCGGGTGCGCGGCACCCCCCCCCACCCCGGCGGCA
>CAIWHR010000334.1 GCA_903912485.1 uncultured beta proteobacterium
ACTGCCTTCGAAGCGCGGCGGCCGCTTGGCGGCGAACGCCTCGTACGCGCGGTGGAAATCGCCGGTCTGCATGCAGATCGCCTGCGCCTGCGCTTCGGCCTCGATCGCGGCGTCGAGGTCCATCGCCCACTCCTGGTGCAGCAGCGTCTTGGTCATCGCGTGCGCGAACGTGGGCCCCTCGGCGAGCGAGCGCGCCAGCGCCTGCGCCTCGCCGAGGATCGCTTCGGGTTCGACGAGGCGGTTGAAGAAGCCCCACGCGGCGCCTTCGCCGGCGGTCATCGCGCGCCCGGTGTAGAGGAGCTCGGCCGCGCGCCCCTGCCCGATCGTCCGCGGCAGCAGCGTGCAGGCGCCCATGTCGCAGCCGGCGAGGCCGACGCGCGTGAACAGGAACGCGGTCTTCGACTGCGGCGTCCCGAACCGCAGGTCGGACGCCAGCGCGACCATCGCCCCGGCGCCGGCGCAGATGCCGTCGACCGCGGCGACGATCGGCTGCGGGCAGTGGCGCATCGCCTTCACCAGGTCGCCGGTCATCCGCGTGAATGCCAGGAGCTCCGGCATGCCCATCCGCGTCAGCGGGCCGATGATCTCGTGCACGTCGCCGCCGGAGCTGAAGTTTCCGCCCGCGCCGCAGATCACGACCGCCTTCACGTCGCTCGCGTGCACGAGCCCGCGGAAGAGATCGCGCAGTTCGGCGTAGGACTCGAACGTCAGCGGGTTCTTCTTCGCGGGCCGGTCGAGCGTGATCGTCGCCACCTTGCCGTCGGCGTCGGCCTGCCAGCGGAAGTGGATCGCGGCGTGGTCGCGCCACGGCGTCAGCTGCGCATTCATCGTCATCGGCTGCCCCCCCCGGAATCGTCGTTCGCGGCGGCGGCGCGCGCGCGCAGCGTGGTCTTGAGGCGGCCGAGCAGCGCGTCGAGCCGCCCCCGCTCGCGGGCGCCGAGCCCGCCCAGCAGCTCGATCACCCAGCGCTCGTGCGCCAGCGCCATCGCGTCGAACGCGCGCTTGCCCCGCGGCGTCAGCCGCACCGCGTAGGCGCGCCGGTCGTGCGCGATCGGCCGCCGCTCGACCAGCCCCTCGGCCGCGAGCTGGTCGGTGATGCCGGTGACGTTGCCGCCGGTCACCATCATCCGCTGCGACAGCTCGCCCATCCGCAGGCCCGCGGGATGGCGTTCCAGCTGCGCCATCAGGTCGAAGCGCGGCAGCGTCGTCGCGAACTCCTCGCGCAGCCGCGCCCGGATCTGCCGCTCGACCAGCAGCGTGCACGTGAACAGCCGCAGCCACAGCCGCAGCGACTCGTGGTGGTCGTCGTGGAGCCGCGATTCGGGGTCGGCCGGAATCGGCACGCCGGCGCGCGGCGTGGCCGGCCGTGTGCGCACGGCGCTCGGTGGCGCAAGCTTCGTCATCCACCCGCCTCCGGCCGCTCGTCGGCCGCCGCGGCACGGGCGCGATGGCGCTCGAGCTGCGCCTTGCCGGCGAGGTACTGCCGCGGCCAGGGCAGGTCGCGATAGCCCAGCTCGGCCGCCGCGTGCAGCGTCCAGTACGGATCGGCGAGGTGCGCTCGCCCGAGAGCGCAGAGATCGGCGCGGCCCGCCATCACGATGGCGTTGACGTGGTCGGGCTCGAAGATCGCGCCGACGGCCATGGTGGCGATGCCGACCTCGTTGCGGATGCGGTCGGCGAAGGGAGTCTGGTACATCCGGCCGTAGACCGGCGCCGCGTCGCGCGTCGTCTGGCCCGAAGAGACGTCGATGAGGTCGGCGCCCGCTTCCTTCAGCAGGCGGGCGACGACGACCGCGTCGTCCGGCGTGTTGCCTCCGGGCGCCCAGTCGTGCGCCGAGATCCGCACCGACAGCGGCCGCTCGGCGGGCCACGCAGCGCGAACCGCGTGGAGGATTTCGAGCGGATAGCGGCAGCGGTTCGCGATCGATCCGCCGTAGGCGTCGTCGCGGCGGTTGGTCAGCGGGCAGATGAACGCCGACAGCAGGTAGCCGTGCGCGCCATGGAGCTCGAGCCAGTCGAAGCCGCATTCGGCACCCCAGCGGGCGGCGCGGACGAACTCGGCCTTGACGCGTTCCATGTCGTCGGCCGTCATCGCGCGCGGCAGCGCGTTGCACGGGCCGTAGCGCAGGGCGGACGGCGCGAGCAGCGGCCAGTTGCCCTCCGGCAGCGGTGCGTCGGCGTCGTCCCAGCCGCGCTGCGTCGATCCCTTCGGGCCGGCGTGACCCAGCTGCAGCGCGATCTTCGCCGGCGTGCGCGCGTGCACGTAGTCGACGACGCGCCGCCACGCGTCCCGGTGCTGCGGCGCGTACATGCCGGCGCAGCCGGGCGTGATCCGCGCATCGGCTGCCACCGCGGTCATCTCGGTGAACACCAGCCCCGCGCCGCCGTGCGCGCGGCTGCCCAGATGGACGAGGGTGAAGTCGTCGACGGTGCCGTCGGCGCACGAGTACTGCGCCATCGGCGAGACGACGACGCGGTTGGGCAGCGTGACGCCGCGCAGCGTGAACGGCGCGAACATCGGCGGCACCGGCGTTGCCGGCAGCGCGTTCTTCGCCGCGAACCAGGTCTCGACGCCGGCGACGAAGCCCGGGTCGCGCCGCCGCAGGTTCTCGTGCGAGATGCGCTGGCTGCGCGTCAGCAGGCTGTACGCGAACTGCTCGGCGTCGAAGCCCGCGTAGCGGTCGACGTGCTCGAACCACTCGGTCGAATTGCGCGCGGCGTTCTGGATTTTCAGCACCTCCAGCGAGCGCTCGGCCTCGTACGCGGCCAGCGCCGCCTTGAGGTCTCCGCCGGCCGACACCGCGCCGGCAAGCGCGATCGCGTCCTCGAGCGCGAGCTTGGTGCCCGACCCGATCGAAAAGTGCGCGGTGTGCGCGGCGTCGCCGACGAGCACGATCGGCGCCGGCCCCGACAGGTCGAGCCAGGTCCGGTTGGTGACGCGCTGGAAGTTGATCCACGCCGACCCGCGCAGGTGCCGCGCGTTGGTGAGCAGTCTGTGGCCTCCCAGGTACCGCGCGAACAGGCGCTCGCAGAACGCGATGCCTTCGTCGGCCGGCATGCGGTCGAGCCCGGCGGCGCGCCAGACCTCCTCGGGCGTCTCGACGATGAACGTCGACGTCTCGCCGTCGAACCGGTACGCGTGCGCCTGGAACCAGCCCCACGGCGTCGGTTCGAACGCGAAGGTGAAGGCGTCGAAGATCCGCTGCGTGCCGAGCCAGATGTAGCGGCAGCGACGGGCCTCGATCTGCGGCCCGAAGACCGCCGCGCGCCGGGTCCGCAGCGCGCTGTTGATCCCGTCGCTGGCGACGATCAGGTCCTGTGCGCCGTACGCCGCCGGATCGTCGACCTCGGTCTCGAACACCAGCCTGACGCCGAGCGCCTCGCAGCGCGCCTGCAGGATGTTGAGCAGGCGCTTTCTCCCGATGCCGCAGAAGCCGTGGCCGCCCGAGGTGATCGTGCGGCCCTTGAAGTGGACGTCGACGGCGTCCCAGTGGCAGAACGCCGCGAGGATATCGGCGTGCGTCCCGGGGTCCGCCGCGGCGAGGTTGCCCAGCGTCTGGTCCGAGAACACGACGCCCCAGCCGAACGTGTCGTAGGGCAGGTTGCGCTCGACGACGGTGATCTCGTGCCGCGCGTCAGCCATCTTCAGCAGAAGCGCGACATACAGGCCCGCGGGGCCGCCACCGACGCAGAGGACGCGCATGGACGGGTGCCGCGCGCTTCGCGCGGCCCATTGGTTTCGATACCAATATATTAGACATGAAATGAATGCCGTCAAGAGCCGCTGCGGCGGCGGCGCTTCCGCGGTCCGACGGCCGGCCTACACCGTCCGGCCGATTGGCGTCGTCCCCCGCGATGCCTAGCATCGGCTGCAGGCTCGGGATTTCGGAACCCGGGCCCCGCGAACGGGGAGCGATCGATGGCGCAAACGGCAGCGCAACGGCAGTTCGGACCGGCGGTCTCGCCGGCCGCCGCGGCGCGCGCGGACCGCGCACTGCCCGGCCGCGCCGCCGCCGGCTGGACGCTGGTCGAAGCGATGATCGCTCTGGCGCTGGTCGGTCTCACCGCATCGCTCGCGGTTCCGGCGTACGGCGAATGGATCGCGAACTACCGCCTCGCGAGCCACGCCGAGCGCCTTGCCGGCAGCCTGGCGCTCGCGCGCTCCGAGGCGGTCAAGCGCGGGCATCGCGTCAACCTCTGCCCCGCTCCCGACGGCCTGCGCTGCGACGACGGCGCGAGTTGGGACGCCGGGTGGCTGGTGTACGTCGACGTCGACCGCGACGGCCGCGTCGGCGACGACGAGCCGGTGCTGCGCGCCGAACGCGCCGCCGACGCCGGAATCCACGTCCGGGCCAACCGGCCGGTCGACGACTACGTATCGTTCACGTCCCTCGGCAGCGCGCGCCTCCTCGGCGGCGGCCTGCAGATGGGGACGTTCACGGTCTGCCGCCGGGGATTGCCGGCGCGGAAAGTCGTGCTCGCGAACAGCGGGCGCGTTCGTCTGGAGAAGAGCCAATATGTGTGCACCGATTGAATTCTTCGCCTGCCAATGGCTCCGGAACCGGGAAATGCCCCGGCCGGTGCCGCCCTGCCCGCCTCCCGGAGCGCCGGCGGGCTTCACGCTGATCGAGCTCGTGGTCGTCGTCGCCATCGCGGCGATTCTTGCCGCCATCGCGATTCCCGCCTACGCGGATCACCTTCGCCGCGGACGGATCACCGAGGCGCTGACCAGGCTCGCCGACCAGCGCGTGCGGCTGGAGCAGTACTTTCTCGACCAGCGCCGCTACGACGACGGCGCAGGCCAATGCGGTGCCCCGCCGCCGCCCGCGGGCGCCGCCGACGCCTTCGCGCTCGAGTGCGCGGCCGTGGGTACGGGCTACCTCGTGCGCGCCACCGGACTCGCGGCCAAGGGCATGCGCGGGTTCGTGTACACGATCGATCACGCCAATGCGCGCAGGACGCCGTCGACGCCGGACGGCTGGACCGGCAGCGACCGCTGCTGGGTCGTCCGCCGCGACGGCAGCTGCGGCTAGCATCGTCATGCCCGCGGCAACGCAGCGCGGCGCGCTGCTGCTCGACGCGCTGACCGCGATCGCGCTGTTCTCGATCGGGGTGCTCGGCAACGTGGGGATGCAGGCGCAGGCGATCCGCCACGTCCACGGTGCGCACTGCCGCAGCGAAGCCGCCGACCTCGTGCACGCGCAGATCGGCCGGATGCGCGCCGAGGATCCCGCGTCGCTCGCCGCGCGCTACGACATGCAGGCCGGCGGCAGCGGGTACGCCGCCTTCTCGCGCCTGGCGCTGCGTCTGCCGGGCGCGGACGTCCCCGACAATGCGCCGGAGATCCGCGTCGAGCCGGGGCCTGCGCCGTCGAGCCGCAGGGTGACCGTCGCCGTGCGCTGGCAACTACCCGGCGAGCCGACGGCGCACCGCTACGGCGCCACCGCCGTCGTCGGCAGCAACTGACCACGCGGCTTAGCGATGGGGGACGAGCGATGAAACGCAGCCCGCAAAGCGGCAGCAGCCTCGCCGAGGCGCTGGCCGGCCTGTTGGTCGGCCTCGCGGTGACCATCGTCGTGCTCGAGGTCTTCGCCGGCACCGAAGCGATCAAGCGCAACGCCGTCGGCCTGGCCGACGCGCAGCAGGCCGGTGCGACGTCGCTGTTCACGCTGGCCGTCGAACTCGCGAACGCCGGCCACGGGATCGCCCCCGCCGCTCACGAACTCGCGACCTGCCCGGACAGCGGCGACATCGCGACGACGCTGCGGCCGATCCCGGTGCTGATCACCGCCGGCCGCGCGGCCGACGCACCCGACGCCTTCGTCGTGAATTACGGGGTCGGGACCGCACTGGCGACGCCGGCGCCGTTCGCGACGGCCGCACCGACGGGGTCGGCGTACCGCGTCGCCGCTCCCACCGGATTCGCCGCCGGCGACGCTATCGTCGCGATCGGCCCCGACGGGCACTGCGCGGCGGGCACGGCCGTTGCCGTGTCGTCACCGGACGCGGACGGCGTCGTCGAGATCGTTCGCACCGATGCGTCCGACGCCTTCCCGGCGGCGGCGGTGCTGCTCGACCTGGGGCCGAAGGGCCGCGTCGCACGCCTGCGCTACGACGTGGTGGACGGCGCGCTGCGCAGCCTCGACCTCGCCACGCCGGGTGCCACGCCCAATCCGCTGGCGTCCAACATCGTGGCCATGAAGTTGCAGTACGGCATCGACAGCGACGACGACGGCTTTCTCGACAACTGGTTCGCTGCCAGCGCGGCGCCGTGGGATCCGCCGACCGTGCTCGCCGCGCCGGCCGCGACGCTGGCCCGGATCAAGGCCGTCCGCCTGGGCCTCATCGCCAGGAGCGAGACCTTCGACGGCGGCGTGACTTCGCCGTTCCATTGGGTGCTGTTCGATTGCCCCGAGCAGGACAAGGCGCGGTGCCCGGGGCGGCTTTCGGGAGCACTCCCGGCGAACTGGCGCTACCGCGTCTACGAGACCGTGATCCCGCTGCGCAACGCCATCTGGAACGCCCGGCCATGACCCGCGCCAACGCAGCCCGGCGGCGCAGCGGCATCACCGGCGCGGCGCGTGCGCGCGGCTTCGCGCTGGTGATGGCGCTGGTCGTGCTCGCGGCCACCGGCCTCGCCGCCGCAGCGCTGGTGCGCGCCGTCGACACCACGACCACGATCGCCGGCAACCTCGGCTTGCGGCAGGCGTCGATCCCCGCCGCCGACGCCGCGATCGAAGACGCCGTCGCGACGCTGTCCGACCCCCGCCTCGTCGACGACCGCGAGCGCGATCTCCCCGCGCAGAATTACTACGCGGCGCGGCAGCCCGGCGAAGACTCCCGCGGCGTGCCGTGGATGCTGCAGCAGCCCGGGCACTACCCGGCGCAGGCGCGCACGCTGGACACCGGCGACGGCACGCTGCTGCGCTGGGTGATCGAGCGTGTCTGCCTGCGCCCCGGCCCCGCGACCACGGCCAACTGCGCGCTGACGCGCGTGACACCGCCCGCACCGCCCGCACCGCCCGCACCGCCCGCGGCGGGCGCGGCGGGCGCAGCGGGCGCAGCGCCGCCTCCGGGCGTGCCGGTCTTCCGGATCACGGTCCGCGTCGACGGTCCGCAGAACACGTTGTCGTACGTGCAGGCGACGGTGCGCGACCCGGCACCGCTGCGCCGGCTGTCGTGGCGGGTGCTGTCCGAGTAGCGGGCAGGCGCACTCCGGTGGGGCATCCCCCGGGCTTCGCCGGCATGCGCCCGGGCTGACGGTCGATGTCGGCGAACGCGAAGCCCGGGCTACGACGGCATGCGCCCGGGCTGACGGTCGATGTCGGCGAACGCGAAGCCCGGGCTACGCCGGCGGAATCGTCGTCGCTACCCCATCACCGGCATCTGGAATCCGGGTGCCGCGCTGCCGTCGTCGGGCCAGCGCGCGGTGATCGCCTTGCCGCGCGTGTAGAAGCGCACGCCGTCGATGCCGTGGACGTGAAGGTCGCCGAACAGCGAGTTCTTCCAGCCGCCGAACGAGTGGAACGCCATCGGCACCGGAATCGGCACGTTGATGCCGAGCATGCCGACGTCGACGTCCTCCTGGAACCGGTGCGCCGCGTGGCCGGAGCGCGTGAACAGCGCGGCGCCGTTGGCGTAGGGGTTGGCGTTGATCAGCGCGATCGCTTCCGACAGTGAGTCGGCGCGGACGATCACCAGCACCGGGCCGAAGATCTCGTCGCGGTAGATTGCCATCCCGGGCGTCACGCGGTCGAACAGCGTGGGTCCGACGAAGAAGCCGCCCTCGTACCCGGGGACGCGCGGCTTGCGGCCGTCGACGACGAGCGTCGCGCCCTCGGCCACGCCGCCGTCGATGTAGCCCATGATGCGGTCGCGTGCCGCGCCGGTGATGACGGGCCCCATCTCGGCATCGGGCTGCGTGCCCGCGCTGACCTTCACCCGGCGCGCCCGCGCCGCCAGCCGCTCGCACATCGCGTCGCCGGCGGCGCCGACCGCGACCACCACCGACACCGCCATGCAGCGCTCGCCGGCGGAGCCGTAGGCGGCGCCGATCAGCGCCTCGGTCGTGAAATCGAAGTCGGCGTCGGGCATCACCACCGCGTGGTTCTTGGCGCCGCCCAATGCCTGCACCCGCTTGCCGTGGCGCGCACCGGTCTCGTAGATGTAGCGGGCGATCGGCGTCGAGCCGACGAACGAAACGGCGCCGATGCCGGGGTGCTCGAGGATCGCGTCGACCGCCTCCTTGTCGCCGTGGACGACGTTGAACACGCCGGCGTGCACCCCCGCTTCGGCCAGCAGTTCCGCCATGCGCAGCGACAGCGTCGGGTCGCGCTCCGACGGCTTCAGGATGAAGCTGTTGCCGCAGGCGAGCGCGACCGGGTACATCCACATGGGCACCATCGCCGGGAAGTTGAACGGCGTGATCCCCGCGCAGACGCCGACCGGCTGCCGCAGCGACCAGCCGTCGACGTCGCTGCCGACGTTCTCGCTGAATTCCCCCTTCAGGAGCTGCGGAATGCCGGTGACGAATTCGACCACCTCGATGCCGCGGGTGATCGAACCCTCGGCGTCGGCGAGCGTCTTGCCGTGCTCCTCGGTGACGATCCGCGCCAGATCCTTTTTCTGCGCCTCCATCAGTTCGCGAAAGCGCATCAGGATCCGCGCCCGGCGCAGCGGCGGCGCAGCGCGCCATGCCGGCAGCGCCGCGGTGGCCGCCTGCACCGCCGCATCCACGTCCGTCGCGTTGCCCAGCGGAACGTGGCGAATCACCTCGCCCGTCGCCGGATTGGTGACCTCGCCGTAACGCGTGGTGCTGGCAGGAACGGCCCGGCCGCCGATCCAGAGGGGAAGCCGTTCTAGCGTCGTCAGGTCCATCAAGATCTCCTTCGTCGCGCCGAATCCGCGCGCTGCCGTCGATTATAAGGCGTGGTAACCTGATCCGGCGCCGCGTACGGCGCCCGACCGCCTTCCCCATGCACCTCGCCGCCCGCCTGTTCAAGGGATCCCCGCTCCGGCACCCCTCGTTCCGGCTGTTCTATTTCGGCTCGGTCGGCGTGGCCCTCGGCTACACCATGCAGGCGACGGTCGCGGCGTGGCTTATGGCCACGCTGACGCCTTCGCCGCTGATGGTCGCGCTGGTGCAGACCGCAAGCACCGCGCCGACGCTGCTGTTCGGACTGGCCGCCGGCGCGCTGGCGGACATCGTCGACCGGCGCCGGGTGATCCTGCTCACGCAGATCCTTCTGGTCACCGCCACCGCGGTCGTCGGCAGCATCACCCTCCTCGGCCTGATCGGGCCGCTGACGCTGCTCGCGCTGACGTTCGTGATCGGCGCCGGCTTCACCTTCTACCTGCCGGCGCAGCAGGCGAGCATCAACGACCTGGTCGCCCGTACCGAGCTCGCGCGCGCGGTGGCGCTGGGCGCGGTCGCGTTCAACGTCGCCCGCGCCATCGGCCCGGCGCTCGCCGGCGCGGTGGCGGCGTGGGTCGGCAGCGGCAGCGCCATTCTCGCCAGCGCGCTGTTCTTCGTCGCGATGATCGTCTCGGTCCGCCATTGGCACAGCCCGCCGCGCGTCATCCCCGGCGTTCCCGAGACGCTGCTGTCGGGCATGCTGAGCGGCCTGCGCTACACGCGGCACTCGGCGCCGCTGCGCGCGCTGATCATCCGCAACGTGAGTTTCTCGCTGTGCGCGAGCTCGCTGTGGGCGCTGCTGCCGGTCGTCGCGCGCGACCAGCTCGGCCTCGGCGCCGGTGGCTACGGACTGCTGTCGGCGAGCTTCGGGATCGGCGCCGTCGCCGGCGCGCTGTCGATACCGCGCCAGCTGCAGCGCCGCTCGCTCAACGCCGTCGTCGGTGCCGGCACGGTGCTTTCCGCCGCCGCCATGCTGCTCATCGCGCTGACCGACATCACCGCGGTCGCGCTCGTCGGCACCTTGTGCGCCGGCGCGGCGTGGGTCAGCGTCCTCGCCAGCCTGTCGGCCGGCACCCAGAGCGCCGCACCCGCGTGGGTCCGGGCGCGCGCCGTCGCGATGAACCTGGTCGCGGTGCAGGCGAGCCTGGCGCTGGGCAGCGTGGTCTGGGGCCTGCTCGCCACGGTCGCCGGCACGCACGTCGCGCTGGGCTGCGCCGCCGGCGCGATGATCGCGCTGCTGGCGGTCTCGCGCGGCGTTCGCGTCAGGCTGGGCGAGGAGGCGGACGTGACTCCCGGCATGCAGTTGCCCGACATGGCGATCCAGGTCGAGCCGCGGCCCGACGACGGCCCGGTGCTGATCCAGCTCGAATACCGGATCGAGCCCGGCAACCGCGGCGTGTTCCTGCGCACGATCGAAGCGGTCGAACCCATCCGCCGCCGCAACGGCGCCTCGAGCTGGCGCGTGTTCCGCGACCTCGGCGAAGACGGCCGCTACGTCGAGCGGTTCATCATCGAGTCGTGGGCCGAGTACGTCCGCCTGCGCACGCGGATGACGGTGGCCGACCGCAAGATCCTGGATCGGGTCGACTCGCTGCAGCGGCCGGACGCTCCGATCCGGGTCTCGCGGCTGATCGGCGTCAACGCCGAGGACGAAGCGGCGGGCGCCGGGGTCGGCCCCCGCTGAGCCGGGAGGCGCCGGCGCGTCGGCGCCGGTCGCGCGCTCGACGGGCAGACTTGCTCGCGCTTCGGGCGCGGAAGACCTGCGCCGCCGGGGGCGGGCGGTCAGGCGAGCTTGACGTGCTTCAGCGGCAGGCTGCGCACCGGGCGGCCCGTCGCGGCGAAGATCGCGTTGAGCACGGCGGGAGCCACCACCGAGATCGTCGGCTCGCCGACGCCGCCCCAGAAATCGTGCGACGGCACAATCACCGTTTCGACCTTGGGCATGTCGGCCAGCCGCATCATCTCGTAGTCGTGGAAGTTCGACTCCCTGATCCGTCCCTTGTCGACCGTGCATTCGCCGTAAAGCGTGGCGGTGAGGCCGAACGCCACCGAGCCCTCGACCTGCGCTGCGATCTGGTCGGGATTGACCGCATGACCGCAGTCGATCGCGACCACCATCCGGTGGACCTTGAGCCTGCCCTTGTCGCTGACCGACACCTCGGCGACGGCGGCCGAATAGCTGCCGAAACCCATGAACTGCGCGATGCCGCGGTGGACACCTTGCGGCAGCGGCGCGCCCCAACCGGCCTTCGCCGCCGCGGCGTTGAGCACCGCGAGGTGCTTGGGGTGCTTCGCCATCAGCGCGCGGCGGAATTGCAGCGGGTCGGCCCCTGCCGCCCGCGCCGCTTCGTCGATGAAGCACTCGATGTACACGGCGTTCTGGTTGGTGTTGACGCCGCGCCAGGTGCCGACGGGCACGTGCGTGTTGCGCATCGCGTACTCGATCAGCAGGTTGGGCACCGTGTAGCCGAGCTGCGCATCGCCGGGCTTGTCCGAGTAGCCCTGCAGCTGGCGGTCGTCCTTGCCGCCCTTGGCCGTGGCCGGGTTGGTGTAGGCGTTGATCGACTGCCCCGACACGCGCAGGTGGAGCCCGACGAGCTTGCCGCCGGCGTCGAGGCCGGCCACCATCCGGCACTGCGAAATCGGGCGGTAGAAGTCGTGCGCCATGTCCTCTTCCCGGCTCCAGATCATCTTGATCGGGACGCCGGGAAACTGACGGCCGATGGCGGCGGCCTGATGGACGTAATCCTGCGGACCGCCGCGACGGCCGAAGCCGCCGCCGAGAAAGTGCTTGTACACCTCGCACTTGGCCGGCGGCAGACCCGACGCCTGCGCCAGCGCCGCCAGCGACGCTTCGCCGTTCTGCGTGCCGACCCAGCATTCGGCCCGCTCCGCCGAGATGCGCACCGTGCAGTTCATCGGTTCCATCGTCGCGTGCGCGAGGAAGGGCGTGCCGTACACCGCCTCGACCCGCTTCGCGGCGCCGGCAATCGCCGCCAGCGCGTCGCCTTCGTTGCGCATCGCGTGCGCGTCGGACGCGGTGAGCCCCTCGCCGACGTACGCGTCGATGGCCGCGCTGCTGCGCGTCGCGTCGGGCCCCTCGTCCCAGACGACGGGCAGCGCGTCGAGCGCCGACTTGGCGTGCCACCAGGTGTCGGCGACCACCGCCACCGTCGCGTCGTCGACCCTGAGCACGCGCTTCACGCCCGGCCGCGAGGCGACCTTGGCCGCATCGAAGCTCGCGAGCCTGCCGCCAAACACCGGGCAGGCCTTGACCGCGGCGCACAACATGCCGGGCAGCACGACGTCGATCGCGTAGACGAGCTTGCCGTCGAGCTTGTCCGCGGTGTCGAGCCGCTTCACCGGCTTGCCGGCGATCTTCCAGTCCTTCGGGTCCTTGAGCCTGATGCTCGAAGGATCGGGCGGC
>CAIWHR010000335.1 GCA_903912485.1 uncultured beta proteobacterium
CGCGCGAGTCGCTGGCGCAGCGCGAGCCGGCGCTGCTGGCCGGAGAGCGCGTCCACGGCAGCGAGATCGCCGGGGCGTTCGCCAGCCTGCGCGCCAACGACCTCGTCTGGAACTACGTCGTCAGCAACTACCTCAAGGGCGAGACGCCGCCCGCGTTCGACCTCCTGTACTGGAACGGTGACTCGACCAACCTGCCGGGTCCGATGTACAGCTACTACGTGTCCAACCTGTACCTCGACAACCGCCTGCGCGAGCCCGATGCGCTGACGATGGCCGGCGAACGGATCAGCCTCGCGCGGATCGACGTGCCGGCGTACGTGCTGGCGACCCGCGAAGACCACATCGTGCCCTGGCGCAGCGCGTGGCAGACGACGACGCTGCTGGGCCGCCGCCCGACGTTCGTGCTGGGCGCCTCCGGCCACATCGCCGGCGTGATCAACCCGCCGGAGAAAAACCGCCGCAACTACTGGGTCAACGACGCCGTCGCGGCCGACGCCGACGACTGGCTCACGCATGCGGAGAGCCGGCCGGGGAGCTGGTGGCCGCACTGGCTCGCCTGGCTCGCGCCGCACGCCGGCGCGCTCACCGCGGCACCGACCGCCCCCGGCAGCGCCGCGCATCCGCCGCTGGACGCCGCCCCCGGGCGCTACGTGCGCGAGCCTGCGGGCGGCTGACCGCTTCCATCGGCCGTCGCTGCCGTGTCGCGCCACGGGCTCGCTGCCGCGTCGCGCCCCCCGCAGTGCAGCAAAGACGCGCGGCAGCGACTGCGCTAAGATGCCATCGGCACACCACGAGGCGCTGCCTCGGCACGCATCCGAAGCCGGCGCGCCAACGGGGGACAGGCAAAGCGGCACGACACACCGATGTCCGCCGTGAACCAACCATCCAAGGAGGAGATTCAACATGACACCAGATACCCCTCGCATCGCGCTGGTCACCGGCGGCATGGGCGGCCTCGGCGAAGCGATCTGCGTCAAGCTCGCCGCGCTCGGCTACACCGTCGTGACGACGCATTCGCCGGGCAACGCCAAGGTCAACGAATGGCTCGACGTGATGAAGCAGCACGGCCACGCGTTCCGGGCGTTCCCCTGCGACGTCGCCGACTTCGATTCCTGCGCTGCCTGCGTGGCCACGGTCGTGAAGGAGATCGGCCCGGTCGAAGTCCTCGTCAACAACGCCGGCATCACCCGCGACATGACGTTCAAGAAAATGGACAAGGCGAGCTGGGACGCCGTGATGAAGACCAACCTCGACAGCTGCTTCAACATGACCAAGCAGGTCTGCGACGCGATGGCCGATCGGGGCTGGGGCCGGATCATCAACATCTCGTCGGTGAACGGCCAGAAGGGCGCGTTCGGGCAGACCAACTACTCGGCGGCGAAGGCCGGGATGCACGGCTTCACCAAGGCGCTGGCGCTCGAAGTCGCGCGCAAGGGCGTCACGGTGAACACGATCTCGCCCGGGTACATCGGCACCAAGATGGTGATGGCGATCCCGCAGGAAGTGCTGGACAGCAAGATCATCCCGCAAATTCCGATGGGGCGGCTGGGCAAGCCGGACGAAGTGGCGGGACTGGTCGCCTACCTCGCCAGCCAGGAAGCCGCGTTCCTCACCGGCGCCAACATCGCGATCAACGGCGGTCAGCACATGTTCTGACGCCGCGGGCCGCGCCACGCCCTGCGGCCCGCCCGGCTCGAGTCGATGCAAATAAAAAAAAAGCCCCGCAGGTTGCCCTGCGGGGCTGAGGCTGTATCTTTTAGGAGGAG
>CAIWHR010000336.1 GCA_903912485.1 uncultured beta proteobacterium
CCCAGTCGCTGTACCCGCCGGCGTACTCGCGCAGTACGCCGTCGCCCTCGAACGCGATCACCTGCGTCACCACGTTGTCGAGAACCGCGCGGTCGTGGCTGACCAGGAAGATCGTGCCGCGGAACTCCTGCAGCAGCGACTCGAGCAGCTCGAGCGTCTCGATGTCGAGGTCGTTGGTCGGCTCGTCGAGCACCAGCACGTTGGCCGGCCGCGCGAACAGCCGCGCCAGCAGCAGCCGGTTGCGCTCGCCGCCCGACAGCGACCGCACCGGCGAGCGCGCGCGCTCGGGCGGAAACAGGAAGTCGTTGAGGTAGCTGATCACGTGCCTGCGCTCGCTGCCGATCTCGACCCAGTCGACGCCGGGGCAGATGGTGTCCTGCACCGTCGCGTCGGGGTCGAGTTCTTCGCGCAGCTGGTCGAAATAGGCGACCGAAAGGTTGACGCCGCGGCGGACCTTGCCCGCGTCCGGCGCAAGCTCGCCCAGAAGCAGTTTCAGCAGCGTCGTCTTGCCGGCGCCGTTGGGGCCGATGAGCCCGATGCGGTCGCCGGCGATGACGCGCGTGGTGAAATCGCGGATCAGCGTCCGCCCGCCGAACGCCTTGGCGACGCCGGTCAGCTCGGCGACCATCTTTCCCGAGCGCGCGCTGTCGTCGAGCTTCAACCTGACCTGCCCCAGTCGGTCGCGCCGCGCCGCGCGTTCGACGCGCAGCTGCTCCAGCCGGCGCACGCGGCCCTCGTTGCGCGTCCGACGCGCCTCGACGCCCTTGCGGATCCACACTTCCTCCTGCGCCAGCAGCTTGTCGAAGTGGGCGTTGGCGACCGCTTCGTCGGCCAGCTCGCGGGCCTTCTGCTGCTGGTAGGCGGCGAAAGATCCCGGATAGCTGCCGAGGCGGCCGCGGTCGAGTTCGACGATGCGCGTGGCGACGGCGTCGAGAAAGCGGCGGTCGTGCGTGACGCAGACCACGGCGCCGGCGAAATTCTGCAGCAGCGTTTCGAGCCAGCCGATGGTCGCGAGATCGAGATGGTTGGTCGGTTCGTCGAGAAGCAGCACGTCGGGCTCGGCCGCCAGCGCCTGCGCCAGCGCGACGCGCTTCTTCCAGCCGCCGGAGAGCGTTCGGATCAGCGCGTCGGCGGGGAGTTCGAGGCGCGACATCACCGCGTCGATGCGATTGCCCAGCGCCCAGCCGCCGATCGCGTCGAGCTTCGCGTGCAGCGCGTCGACCGCAGCGAGCTCGCCGGCGTCGTGCGCGCCGTCGGCCAGGCGCGCGGTCGCGTGGTGGTAATCGGCGAGCACCCGGCCCTCGCTGCCGAGGCCCTGCGCCACCGCGTCGTAGACGGTGCTCTCGGGGTCGAGCGCCGGTTCCTGCGGGACGAATGCGACGCGCGCGTGCGGGGAGACCCACAGCTCGCCGTCGTCGAGGTCGTTGAGGCCCGCCAGAACCCGCAGCAGCGACGACTTGCCGGTGCCGTTGCGGCCGATGAGGCCGACGCGCTCGCGCGGATCGAGCTGGAAATCGGCGTCGTCGAGCAGCCGGTGATGGCCGAAGGCGAGGCGGGCGTGGCTGAGGCTGAGCAGCGGCATGGGGAGGTGGCGGCGCCGGCTACGGCGTGCCTGCGCCGGGTCTGTGGCAGGGCGGCGCGCGGCGCGTCATCGCTCGTGCCTCAGCGCCAGCATCGCTTCGAGCAGTTCCGGCTCGTCCCAGGGCACGTCGACCGGAAAGTCGCGCAGGTAGGCGCTGTCGGGGTCGCGCAGCCATTCCTGCGGGAAGTGCGCCGCAACGTGCTCCTCGCCCTCGTCGAGTTCGCTGCGGGAAGGCGACGGTGTGCCGTGGATCGCCGCGTGCAGCGCCGCGCACAGGTCGACGCCGTACGCGCCGCCGCGATGCGTAGTCGGCGTGACGCGGCGGTTGATTTCGATCAGGTACGCTTCGCCGGTCCGCTCGTGGATCATGCACTCGAGGTCGAGCAGGCCGCTGATCCCGAATCCGCGTACCAGCCTTTCGGCGAAGCCGTGCCCTTCTGCCGAGCGGTGCGCGCGCAGCACCGTGGCCGGCCCCAGCGGCGCCGGATGCGTGACCAGCTTGTCGGAGGCCCAGCCGGCGAGCAGCGCGCCTTTCCACGCCGCCACCGAATACAGCTGCGCGTGCCCGGGAATGTGCGCCTGAACCAGCAGGCGGCCGGCGGCCGGCGTGACCGGATCGAACGGCGCCGCTCGCGTCAGTTGCGCAAAGTCGCGCGCCAGTTCCCCGGGTGTCGAACACACCGCCACGTCGTGGCCGGCGAAGCCAAAGCCGCGCTTGACCACCACCGGGTAGCCCTGCGCCTGCGCGAAGGCCGCGGCCTGCGCGCCGTCGGCCGGGACGACGAAGGGCGGCACGCGAACGCCCTGCGCTTGCGCCGCCGCGGGCAGCAGCGTCTTGTCGACGCTGGGCCGATACCCGGCGGGGTCGCCCAGCGACTCGCGGACGAGCGAGGCGAGTTGCGTCTGCAGCGCCGGCAGCATGTCCGGCGGCGGCTCGAGCACCAGCGACATCAGCAGCCGGAACGCGGTGTCGTCGCAGGGCAGCAGCAGCCGCGGTGCCGTGGCCTTCACCATCGCAGCCAGCGCAAACACCCACTGCATCGGCGTGGCGTCGTCGGGCAGGTGCCCGATCCTGGCGACGAAGGCGCTCTTCTCAGCCAGCGCGTGGCGCGGCGCGAGCAGCGCGACGTCGAAGCCGGCGCGCGACAGCCCGCGCGGGATGCGGGCGGTGCCGTACCATCGGGTCGCCGTGGAAACCAGCAGGACGGGTGTGCCCATGAAGTCGTGGCCGAGCGTGTGAGGGGGATGTGGGCGGTCCGCCGTCGGGGGCGGCGCGAAACGCCGGTTCGCGACGCCGCCCACCGGCGGTCGCGCGGGTCGGGGTCGCCGGCGCGCTAGCCGCGGCCGACGAACGGCATCCTGGTCGCCATCACCGTCATGAACTGGACGTTGGCGTCGAGCGGCAGGCTGGCCATGTGCACCACCGCGTTCGCGACGTGCGCGACGTCCATCAGCGGTTCGATCGCGATCTGTCCGTTGGCCTGCGGCACGCCGGTGGCCATGCGCGCGGCCATGTCGGTCGCGGCATTGCCGATGTCGATCTGGCCGCAAGCGATGTCGTACTTCCGGCCGTCGAGCGACGTCGCTTTGGTGAGCCCGGTGACGGCGTGTTTGGTCGACGTGTAAGGCGCCGAGTTGGGCCGCGGCGCGTGGGCCGAGATCGAGCCGTTGTTGATGATGCGGCCGCCGCGCGGCGTCTGGCTCTTCATCAGCCGGAACGCTTCCTGCGTGCAGAGGAAGACGCCGGTGAGGTTGATGTCGACGACGTTCTTCCACTGCGCGTACGTCAGATCCTCCAGCGGGATCGCCGGCGCGCCGACGCCGGCGTTGTTGAACAGCAGGTCGAGCCGGCCGAAGCTCTGCGCGACGCGGGCGAACAGCGCCTTGACCGAGTCCGGGTCGGCGACGTCGGTGGCGACGGCCAGCACGCGGTCGGGCGACAGCCCGCAATCGGCGACCACCTGCTGCAGCGGTTCCGGGCGGCGTCCGGCGAGAGCGACGCGGTAACCCTGGTGCAGCAGCGCGAGCGCGACGGCCTTGCCGATGCCGGTGCCGGCGCCGGTGATGACGGCTGTCTTTCCGGGTGAGTCCATGCTCTGTCTCCGTGCGTGGGGCGGTGGCTGCGACGTCGGGCCGGCGCGGGCGCGCGGCGGAAGACGCTGACCGGTGCGCCGTTCGGCGGCCAACCCGTAAGTGTAACCGGGCGGCGCGCTCGCTGCACGCTGCTGCGGCCGCCCGCGGCCGGCACACGCCGGAGCGCGAGGCGCGGAAACCTTCCGCGCGGTCGAGGGTCATACCCTGCGCGCTTGCAGCGACCGCAGGTCCGCGGCGGCCAAACCGGTACCATGGACGTCCGGCGTTGCCCACAGGAGAGGTGCCATGTTCGAGTTTTCTTCCCGCCGTGGTTCCGCGTTGCTGGGACTCGGCCTGATGGCGATGGTGCAGGTCTGCGCAGCCGCCGGCAGCGCGGTGCCGCTGCCGGCGCCGGCGATCGACATTCCGGCGGCGGCGGGCACGGGAGCGCAGACCGCGGTCTTTGCCGGCGGCTGTTTCTGGGGCGTCGAGGCCGTGTTCCGGCACGTCAAGGGCGTGACCCGCGCCGTGTCGGGGTATGCCGGAGGCAGCGCGAAGACCGCCGATTACGACATGGTCAGCAGCGGCACGACCGGGCACGCCGAAGCGGTGCAGGTGACCTTCGATCCGGCGCAGGTTTCCTACGGGCAGCTGCTGCGCGTCTTCTTCTCGGTCGCGCACGACCCGACGCAGCAGAACCGGCAGGGCCCGGACGTCGGCACGCAGTACCGCTCGGCCGTATTCTTCGCCGGCGACGACCAGAAGAACGTCGCCCAGACCTACATCAACCAGCTCAACCGGGCGAAGGCGTTCCCGCGTCCGATCGCGACGCAGGTGACCGCGCTGTCCGCGTTCTATCCGGCCGAGGCCTATCACCAGGACTACGCGGCGCTGCACCCGACGCAGCCGTACATCGTGATCCACGACCTGCCCAAGGTCGCGAACCTCAAGGCGCAGTTTCCGGCGCTGTACACCGGAAAGTGACGCGCGGCGCGGCCGGCCGACGCGTCAGTCGCGTCCGGGAACGATCCGGAAGCTGGTAATCGACGGCTCGGTCAGCAGTCCGCGCGCGAGCACCGGAATGCCGTCGGCGTGGCTCGAGCGCATGACGATCTCGTACTCGAGCGTCCCGCTGGCGCCGTCGAGGCGGCAGGAGAACTCGTCGATCGAGTAACCGTAGCGTCCGACGAGCTCCCGCAGCCCGTCGTCGTCCAGAGCCTGGTCGCGGGGGAATCCTATCGCGCAGTGGACCATCGACTGCACCGGCACGCGGCCTTCGAGGCGGTGCAGGAGGTCGAGCGCGGCCCAGGTGACGAATGTGCCGAGCACGCCGGATAGGTACAGTCCCGCGCCGAACGCGACGCCGATGTTGGCCACCACCCAGATCGACGCGGCGGTCGTCAGGCCGCGGACGGTGAATCCTTCCTTGATGATCACGCCCGCGCCGAGAAAGCCGATCCCGGTGACGATGCCCTGGATCACGTTGGTCGGGTAGCCCGCTCCCGGCGTGTTCGACGCCACGGCGAATTCGCTGACGGCGACGAGCAGCGCCGAGCCGAGCGCGACCAGCGCATACGTGCGCAACCCGGCGGCCCGACCGCGGTAGGTGCGCTCGAGCCCGATCAGCGACCCGGCCACCAACGCGCCGCTCATTCGCAGCAGGATGTCGAATTCGCTCATCGGCGCCCCGGCGCGGCGAATCAGCGCGCCGCGCAGCGCCGCAGCGCG
>CAIWHR010000337.1 GCA_903912485.1 uncultured beta proteobacterium
CGTTCGTCCAGAATTCGGCCTTTTGGCTCATGAGATTGAACAATTGTTCTCTGCCCGCGAGTGGATGCAAAGACCAGGCGGCTTGCCGCAAAATTGGCGCCCCGCCTCTTCAAAAAACAGGGGTTTTCTGGCAGGCACTATATAGTCGGTGTCGCGCGCGCGCCCGGCCGCCGACGTTCGAGGAGACCAGGATGCAGACCCGTTCGAGATGGGCGTTGCCGTTGCTCGCCGCCATCGTGCTTGTCGCCGGCTGCGCGACCACGAACGTCGCCACCACCTGGCGCGATCCCGGATACACGGGGCCGGGGTTCGGCAAGATCTTCGTCATCGGCTTGAGCTCGCGCGATCTCGTCGACCAGCGGGGCTTCGAGGACCTGATGGTGTCGACGCTGCAAAGCGCAGGCGTGGTCGCCCTGCCCGGATGGCAGTTCGTTCCGACCGACCGCGTTCCCGACCAGGCGACGATGCGCGCCGCGGTCGCGCAGTCGGGCGCCGATGCCGTGCTGCTCGCGCGCCTGTCCGGATTTGCCACGCAATCGGACGTCGAGATCGCCGCGGTCCCGGTATTTGCCGGCAACGCCGGCATGTACGCAGGCTGGTACGAGCCTGCGGTGGTGACCGCCGACTACCAGGTCGCGACGATCTACACGACGTTGTTCGACGTCCGCACCGCGCGCCAGGTCTGGACGTTCAACGCGCCGACCTACGACCCGGCGACGCTGAGCCAGGACGCGCCACGCTACGCCAACGACATCGTGGGCCGGTTGCAGTCGAGCGGGCTGCTGGCGCTGCGCTGACTTGCGGATATCGCCTGCGCGGCGTCGCCGGTCGCCGGTGATGGCTCCCTGTCTTCACCGCCCGCCCGAACCAGCCGATAATCCTCCGGAGCGGCACAGCGTGCGCCGGGCCAGGCGCGGGTGAGTCATGGAAGAAGGCACCACCTACAACCTCGCAGTCAACCCGAACATACCGGCGCAGCTCTCGCGCCTGGAAGAGCTCGCGAACAACCTCTGGTACAGCTGGGATCGGTCGGCGCGCGCGCTGTTCTCGCGCCTGGACCCGGAACTGTGGGATGCGGTGGGGCACAGCCCGAAGGCCTTCCTCAAGCGCGTCGAGGAGAACACCCTGCTCGGCGCACTCGACGACTCGGTGTTTCTCGAGTCCTACCACCGGGTGCTGTCGGCGTACGACAGCTACCACGGCGAGTCGGCGCCGCGCGGGGGTTCCTGGCCGCTGGGCGAGTCCGACCTGGTCGCGTATTTCTGCGCGGAATTCGGCTTCCACGAGAGCCTGCCGATCTATTCGGGGGGGCTGGGCATCCTCGCCGGCGACCACTGCAAGGCGGCCAGCGACTCGCGGCTGCCCTTCGTCGGCGTCGGCCTCATGTACCGGCAGGGGTATTTCTTCCAGACCATCGACAGCCGCGGCAACCAGCAGGCCTCGTTCGTCGACTCCGATTTCGACGATCTGCCCGTCGCCGCGGTGTTGCGCGACGACGGGGCGGAGCTGAGAGTCGGCATCCCCCTGTGCGGGCGCGAGGTCACGGCGAGGGTGTGGCAGGTGCGCGTCGGCCACGTGATGCTGTACCTGCTCGACACCGACCTCGCGCAGAACACCCCGCACGACCGCAACATCACGTTCCAGCTCTACGGCGGCGACCGCTCGACCCGCCTCGAGCAGGAGATGGTGCTGGGCATCGGCGGCGTGCGCGTGCTCGCAGCACTCGGGATGAAGCCGACCGTCTGGCACATCAACGAAGGGCACGCCGCGTTCCTGATCGTCGAGCGCCTGCGCGACCTCGTGCGGCAGGGGCTCGACTTCGCCGCCGCGCTGGAGGCGGTCGCCGTGAACACCGTGTTCACGACGCATACTCCCGTGCCGGCCGGGCACGACTATTTCTCGGCGCAGATGCTGCTCGAGCATTTCCGGGGCTGGTGCGCGGAACTCGGCGTCGGCGACGAGCAGCTGCTGGCGTTGGGCGCGTCGTCGGGGACGTCCGAATTCAACATGACCACGCTGGCGCTGCGCGGCTCGCGCTTTCACAACGGCGTGTCGCGCATCCACGGGCAGGTGTCGTCGCGGATCCTGAGCGAGCTGTGGCCGCAGGTTCCGCCGGACGAAAATCCGGTCACCTACATCACCAACGGCGTGCACGTGCCGACGTTCCTGTCGCCGGAGTGGGTCGACGTCTTCGACCGCTTTCTCGGCCACGGCTGGACGCAGCGGCTGTGCGACCAGAGCTGCTGGGACCTGGTGAACAAGATCCCGGACCACGTCTTCTGGAGCACGCGGCAGTACCTGAAGTCGCAGCTGATGCACCTGGTCCGGTATCGGCTGCGCGAGCAGAACGCGCGCAACCAGGGCAGCGAAGCGCACCTCGACCGGATGCTCAGGCTCGTCGATCCCGCCAACGCGAACGTGCTCACCATCGGCTTCGGCCGGCGCTTCGCCACGTACAAGCGCGCGACGCTGCTGTTCGAGAATCTCGACTGGCTGCGGCGGCTGGTCGGCGATGCGGCGCGCCCGCTGCTGTTCCTGTTCGCGGGCAAGGCGCATCCCGCCGACGTGCCTGGCCAGGACCTGATCCGGCGCATCACGCAGGTCGCGCAGCTGCCCGAGTTCGAGGGCAGGATCCTGCTGGTCGAAGGCTACGACCTGCGCCTGGGGCGGCGCATGGTGTCCGGTGTCGACGTCTGGCTCAACAACCCCGTCTATCCGCTGGAGGCGTCGGGCACGTCGGGCATGAAGGCCGCCATCAACGGCGTGATCAACCTTTCGGTGCTGGACGGCTGGTGGGGCGAGGGCTACGACGGCAGCAACGGCTGGGCGATCAAGCCCGTCGCCGCCGGCCTGGACGAGGCGACGCGCAACCACGAGGAAGTCCGCGCGCTCTACGAGCTGCTGCAGGACTGCGTCGTCCCCCTCTACTACGATCGCAGCGCGGCCGGCCACTCGCCGGGCTGGGTGCAGATGGCCAAGCATTCCATCGCCAGCCTGCTGCCGCGCTTCAATGCGACCCGGATGGTGGGCGAGTACGCCGCCAGGTGCTATCTGCCCGCTTCGCGGCAGGGCCGGCGCTACGCCGAGAACCGGTTCGAAGTCGCGCGCGCGGTCGCGGCGTGGAAGGCCCGGGTGCGCGGCGCCTGGCCCGGCGTCACGCTGCGCCGCGTCGACGCGCCGAGGAAACGCATCCGCTTCGGCGAAACGATCCGGATCGAAGTCGAGGTCGGGCTCAACGGCCTCGATCCCGGGGACCTGGTCGTCGAGCTGCTGATGCAGCGCAGCGCCGAAGCGGCCAGTCGCGACGCGACGCGGCAAAGCCTGGTCGCTGCCGGTCCGGGCGCAGGCGGGCAACGGTTCGTGCTCGAACTGGCCCCGGAGCTCTGCGGCAATCTGGACTACCGGATCCGCGCCTATCCGTGCCACGGGATGCTGACGCACCCGCTCGAACTGGGCCTGATGATCTGGACCTGAAGGCTCCGGTCAACGCCGCGCGGTCGCGCGGCGCGGGGGCTCGTCCTCCTCCTCGTCCTCGGCGGGTCTGCGCGCGTCGGCGCGTCGGCGGCGTCGCCGGTGGAGCCACGCCGCCAGCAGCAGCATGCCGGCGAGGGTGAGAAAGCCCAGAGCGATCGCTCCCCATTTCCACCGCTTTTCCGGCGCCGGCACGGGCTTTTCCGGTCCGGGCAGACCTGCCGGCTCGTGGACCTCCTTGCGCAGCGCCTGGCCGAGCGACGTGCGGACCATGTTGCGAAGGTCGACCAGCTTGGGCAGCGGCTCGGCCGCAGGTTCGGCGCTCTTGGGCGGATTGGCCCGGGCCAGGCGGTTGACGGTCGGCGGCGCCACGCGTTCCGGCGGGCGCGGCGCGGCGGTGGGCGTCGGACGCGCGGCGCGAGCGGTCAGCGCGGCCTGCTCGGCAACGGTCAGGCCGGGATTGAGCGCGGCCAGATCGTTGCCGGCGACCGGCCAGACGGGTCGCGCGGCCGGCGGTGCCACCGGCTTCGGTACAGGAAGCCACGTCGCCACCGTCGCGCCGGGGGTGGCAGGCTTCGCGGCCGGCATCGCCGCCGCCGCCGCCGCCGTTGCCGCCGTCGCCGTCGCCGCGGGAACGGTGGCCGTCGTCGCGGCGGTCGTTGCCGCCGCCTTTGCCCCGGCCGGTGCAACGCGCCCGGGGGCCGTGGCC
>CAIWHR010000338.1 GCA_903912485.1 uncultured beta proteobacterium
CCGACCTCGACCGGTCGCAGTTCGGCCTTGCCCGCCTTGTTCACGATCCAGACGAAGTGGCCCTTGGCCCCCTGCTGCACGGCGCGCTGCGGGATCAGCACCGCGTTCGGCCGGACGGCGCCGTAGAGCCGCGTGCGCACATACTGGTTGGGTCGCAGCGCGCCCCTGGGATTGTCGACCGAGGCCCGGATCAGGAAGGTTCCCGTCTGCGAGTTGAACGACGGGTCGGCGAAGGTGATCCTGCCCTTGTGCGGGAACACGGTGCCGTCGACGAGCTCGATCTCGACCACGAACTGGCCGCCCTCGGGCAGCCGGATCAGGCCCTTGGCCACGTGGTCGCGCACGCGCGACATCTCGTTCTCGGAGAGGCTGAAGTTGATCCACATCGGCGTCAGCACCGATATTGTCGTCAACTGGCTGTTCTGCGGGTTGACGTAGGTGCCGTCGGCCACGGCGGCGAAGCTGCTGACGCCGTCGACGGGCGAGGTGACCGTCGTGTAGGAGAGGTCGAGCCTGGCCGAGTCGAGCTGCGCCTTCGACTGCGCGACCGCGGCGGCGGACTGCTCGTACTGCCCCTGCGCGTCGTCGAGGTCCTTCTGCGACAGCGCATTCTGCTCGGCGAGCGGCTTGGTGCGCGCGAGGTTCGCGCGCGCGACGTCGAGCGCCGCCTGGTTGCGCTGCAGCGCGGCCGCCGCGGCGTCGACCTGCGCCTGGAACGGCTTCGGGTCCATCTGGAACAGGACCTGGCCCGCCTTGACCACCGAGCCTTCGGTGTAGACGCGCTTGTCGAGAAAGCCGGAAACGCGCGCCGCGATGGTGACCGCCTGCGAACTCTGCGTCTGCGCGACGAACACCGACGTGACCGGCACGTCCGCGGGCACCACCGTCAGCGCCGTCACGTCGACGACCGGATGCCCGGCGTCCTTCTTCGCTTCCTTGCCGCAGCCGGCGGCCAGCAGCAGCGCGGCGCCGAGGGCGAACACCAACCCGGCGCGCGCCGGGCGCGACGTGGCGATCATGAACTTCATGAGTGGACCTTCATGGAGATGCGGGCAGGGCAAACCTGCCGGGAGGTGGCGAGGCCGGCAGGCTAAACTTTACAGGGAGATGCCGATGCTTGTCGACGCCGCTCGCCGAGCCTGCCGAGGCGGCGCCGACCGCCGACGGTTCCGCCGCTTCGCTGCTGCGTTATCGCCTGCGGCCCGATCGCCGTGCCGTCACCGGGTACCGCTGCGCGATCCCGGGCGCCGTCCGGCCCCCTCCGCTGCATGCTTGCCGGCGGCGAAATCGATCCCGGTGAAGAACCGATCAAGCGGGCAGAGCGTGGCGGGAGCGCACGCGTACTCCCGCGCGCACTGCTTTTGCGTCTGGTCGAGAAGGACGTACTCGCGGCACAACGCGCAGAACTCGAACGGGGAATCGAACATGGCTCCACCTCCTTGACCGGCGGACCGATCGCGCCCCAGTCCCGCCGTCGCCCGCCGGCAATGCCGATGCGTCGCGCGATACGACCAGTGTAGTCCCTGTCGGCGGCCGCGGCCAGATTGCCGCGGCCGCGCACCGGCGGCCCTCGCGCCGCTGCGGTTAGAATCGGCACAGGCGCCGGCGGGCCGCCCGAGGGGGCGCGCGCCAACCGCGCCGCATGCCCGGGTGTCGCACTGCGCAACGCTCGAACGAGGTCAGCAGAATTCCATGAATCCCGCCGCGGTCCGTCGCCGCTACCCGCTCTACGTCCTGCTCAGCGTGCTGTTTTCGGCGCTGGTTCTCGCCGCCGGCGTCGCGATCGCCTGGCTGGGCTACGTGGAGAGCCGCGACATCGCGCTCGCCGGCGCCGACGACGCATTCGGCCACATCGGCCGCGAGACGGAGTCGAGCGTGCGCGAATCGCTGCAGCCGGTCGGGAGCCTCGCCGACCTGCTGGCGCTGCAGCCGCTGGCGCGCGCGCGGTCGCTCGCGGCAAGGCTCGAGGCGCTTCCCGTGATGCGCC
>CAIWHR010000339.1 GCA_903912485.1 uncultured beta proteobacterium
CGCGGGCGCGTCGCGGCTGGCGGTCGCCCGCGCCGACGGCTGCAGCGAGCGCGCCGCCGCCGCCACCACCGGCGCGTTGCAGGCGGCGTGCCTCGCGGTGAGCCGGATCGACGACTGCCCGGGCCTCGTCGTGCTGCGCACCGTCGCGATGCTCGCCAACGAAGCCGCCGACGCGCTGCTGCAGGGCGTCGCCGACGCGACGGCGATCGACCTCGCGATGGTGAAGGGCGTCAATTACCCGCGCGGGCCGCTGGCCTGGGCCGACGCGCTCGGCGCGGCGGTCGTGCGCGACACGCTCTCGCACCTCGCCGCGCATTACGGCGACGGTCGTTACCGGATTTCGCCGCTGCTCGCCCGGCGCGCGCTGACCGGAGACCCGCTCCGTGGGTGAGCACCATCCGGCGCTGTCGGCGGCCGACGCGCAGGCGCTGGCCGAGCGCGTGGCGGCGGCGATGTACGGGCGCGACACCGCGGCGCAGGCGCTGGGCATCCGCCTGACGCGCGTCGCCCCCGGCCGCGCCGAGGCGGCGATGACGGTGCGCGCCGACATGCTCAACGGCCACGCGATCTGTCACGGCGGATTCATCTTCACGCTGGCCGACAGCGCGTTCGCCTACGCCTGCAACAGCTACAATCTGAACACGGTGGCGTCCGGCTGCGCGATCGATTTCCTCGCGCCGGCGCGCGAAGGCGACGTGCTGATCGCGGTCGGGCACGAACGCAGCGCCAGCGGACGCACCGGCGTCTACGACATCGAAGTGACCAACGAGCGCGGCGACAAGATCGCGCTGTTCCGCGGCAGGAGCTACCGGATCAAGGGACACGTTATCGAACCGCCGGCGGGCGTGGCCGCCTGACCGGCGCATTGCAAGGAGGAGAAACCGATGCCCGTCAAGAGACCGAGACCCGGCGAACTCGAGCCGATCGAGACCGCGAGCCGGGACGAGCTCGCCGCGCTGCAGCTGGAGCGGATGCAGTGGTCGCTCGCGCACGCCTATGAGCACGTGCCGCACTACCGGCGCAAGTTCACCGAGGCCGGCGTGCATCCGCGCGACCTGAAGTCGCTGGCCGACCTCGCGCGCTTCCCGTTCACCAACAAGCAGGACCTGCGCGACAACTACCCGTTCGCGATGTTCGCGGTTCCGCGCGAGCAGGTGGTCCGCATCCACGCCTCGTCCGGCACCACCGGGCGGCCGACCGTCGTCGGCTACACGGCCAGGGACATCGACACCTGGGCCACGGTGATGGCGCGCTCGATCCGCGCCGCGGGCGGTCGCGCCGGCGACATCATCCACGTCGCCTACGGCTATGGCCTCTTCACCGGCGGCCTCGGCGCGCACTACGGCGCCGAGCGGCTCGGCGCCACCGTCATTCCGATGTCGGGCGGGATGACCGAGCGCCAGGTTGCGCTGATCCGCGACTTCGAGCCCAGCGTCATCATGGTGACGCCGTCGTACATGCTGGCACTCGCCGAGGAGATGGAAAAGCAGGGGATGGACCCGCGCCAGTGCTCGCTGCGCATCGGTATCTTCGGCGCCGAGCCGTGGACGCCGGCGATGCGCAAGGCGATCGAGGCGAAGCTCGACATCGACGCCATCGACATCTACGGGCTGTCCGAGATCATCGGCCCCGGCGTGGCGCAGGAGTGCATCGAGACCAAGGACGGGCTCACCGTGTGGGAGGACCACTTCTACCCGGAGATCGTCGACCCGGCCACCGGCGCGGTGCTGCCGGAGGGCGAGAAGGGCGAGCTGGTGTTCACGACGCTCACCAAGGAAGCGCTGCCGATGATCCGCTACCGGACGCGCGACCTGACGCGGCTCCTGCCGCCCACCGCGCGCTCGATGCGGCGGATCGAAAAGATCACCGGCCGCTCCGACGACATGATGATCATCCGCGGCGTCAACGTCTACCCGACGCAGGTCGAGGAGCTGATCCTCAAGCAGGCCGAACTCGCGCCGCACTACCTGATCGAGATCACCCGGCCCGGCGCGCTGGACGAGGTGACCGTGCACGTCGAGATGGGGCCGCCGCTGTCGCAGGGGCCGCAGAGCATGCGCCACGACGCGGCGCGCATGCTCGAGCACAACATCAAGGCCTACGTCGGCGTCTCGGCGACGGTGCGCCTCGCGCTGCCGGGCGGCATCGAGCGCTCGATCGGCAAGGCCAGGCGCGTCCTCGACCCGCGACCGAAGGGAGCGCCAGGACGGAAGCCTATATCTGCGATGCCATCCGCACGCCGATCGGCCGCTACGGCGGCGCGCTGTCGTCGGTGCGCACCGACGACCTCGCGGCGATTCCGATCCGGGCGCTGATGGCGCGCAACGGCCGCGTCGACTGGGCAGCGGTCGAAGAGGTGTTCTACGGCTGCGCCAACCAGGCCGGCGAGGACA
>CAIWHR010000340.1 GCA_903912485.1 uncultured beta proteobacterium
ATGAACCTCGCCGGCGAACTGGTGCTGGGCCGCAACCAGCTGCGCGCGGCGGTCGAGCAGGACAACCGCGAGGCGCTGCTGTCGGTCAACCAGCGGATGAACCACATCACCGCGGAGCTGCAGGACGTCATCATGCAGACGCGGCTGCAGCCGGTGGGCAACGTGTTCTCGAAGATCCCGCGGGTCGTGCGCGACCTGTCGCAGGCGCTGGGCAAGGACGTCGAACTCGAGATCCTCGGCAAGGACGTGGCGCTGGACAAGGCGATGGTCGAGGGCCTGTCCGACCCGCTGACGCACATGGTGCGCAACGCCGTCGACCACGGCATCGAAACGCGCGAGCAGCGGCTCGCCGCCGGCAAGACGCCGGGCGGATCGCTCCGCGTCGAAGCGCGCCACGAAGGCGGCCAGGTGGTGGTCGAGATCGCCGACGACGGCAAGGGCATCGACCCGCAGAAGGTCGTCGACGCCGCGATCCGCAAGGGGCTGATCTCCGCCGACAAGGCGCGCGCGATGTCGACCCGCGACAAGCAGGCGCTGATCTTCCTGCCCGGCCTGTCGACCACCGAGCAGGTGTCCGACGTCTCGGGGCGCGGCGTCGGCATGGACGTCGTCAAGACCAACCTCGACCGCCTCGGCGGCCAGGTGGAGATCGACTCGGAGCCGGGGAAAGGCTCGACCTTCCGCATCAAGCTGCCGCTGACGCTGGCGATCATCCCGTCGCTGATCGTGTCGGTCGAGAACGAGCGCTTCGCCATCCCGCAGGCGAGCATCGAGGAGCTGCTGCGGCTGCGTCCGGCCGAGGTGAAGGAGCGCATCGAAATCGTCGGCGACTGCGCGGTGCTGCTGCTGCGCGACCGCGTGCTGCCGCTGGCGCGCCTCGACCAGATCCTGGGCATCGTGCCGGCGTTCGCCGATCCCGTCAGCAACCGGCGCGAGGTCAATCGCCGGACGCGGCTGGCCGACCGCCGCTCGCCCCGGCACGACGACGCCGGCGCCGACGGCGCTGCGGCGTCCGCCTCGCTGCCGGCGATCGCGGCCGACCTGCCGCGCAGCTCGGCCGAGCGGCGCGAAGCCGCGTCGTCGGCGATCGAGATCGCGGTGGTCAACACCGGATCCACGTCCTACGGGCTGGTCGTCGGCGGCTTTCACGACACCGAGGAAGTGGTCGTCAAGCCGCTGGGCCGCCGCTTCAAGCAGCGGCGCGAGTATTCGGGCGCGACCATCATGGGCGACGGGACCGTCGCGCTGATCCTCGACATCGCGGGACTCGCCGCCCGGTCGGGGCTGACGTCGGTCTCGGGATCGGTGCGGGCGGCGAAGCTCGCCGCGGACGCGGAACAGCATCGGCTGCTCGACCGGCACCTGCTGCTGGTCTTTTCCAACCTGTCGCACGAGCCCTACGCCGTCTCGCTGGACTCCATCCAGCGCATCATCCGGATCAAGGCCAGCCAGGTCGAACTGCTCGGCAACCACCGCACCATCCAGTACCGTGGCCAGTCGCTGCCGCTGGTCACGCTGCAGCACGCCGCCGACGTCGCGACGATGGCGCCGGGGAGCGACCTCATCGTGCTGATTTCCAGCGCCTACGGCCGGGAATTCGGGCTGCTGGGCGCGGCGCCGATCGATGTCATCGAGACCCGCGCGACCGTCGACGAGCGCACGCACCGGCAGAGCGGCGTCGCCGGCTCGGTCATCCTGGACGGCCGCACGACGCTGATCGCGGACCTGTTCGAGCTCGTCGACCTCGCGCACCCGGACTGGCGCGCCGCCGAGGAAGCCGGGGGCGCCGCCGCCGCCGGAAGCGCCGCGGTCACCGTGCTGCTGGCCGAGGATTCTGACTTCTTCCGCGCGCAGGTCAAGAAGTACCTCGAGCAGGACGGCATGGCGGTGCTGGCCGCGCCCGACGGCGAGGCGGCGTGGGAGCTGCTGCTGCAGAACCTCGACTCGGTCACGCTCGTCGTCACCGACATCGAAATGCCCCGGCTGTCGGGGCTGGGACTGGCCGAGCGCATCCGTGCCGACGCCCGCACCATGGCGCTTCCGATCATCGCCGTGAGCTCGCTGGCCGGCGACGAGGACGTCGACCGCGGCCGCGCCGCCGGCGTCAACGACTATCAGGTGAAGCTCGACCGCGACCGGCTGCTGGCCAGCGTCCACGCGCTCGCCGACGCGCGGCCCCGGCCGGAACGCCCCCCGGGCCGGGCAACCTGACGAATCCCACACTCTCCCGTTCAGCCAAACCACGTCAACCTGGAAAGACCATGCTCATCAATCTCAAGGACATGACCATCGGCAGGAAGCTGGCCGCCACCTTCGTGGTCGTCATCGCAATGTTCGTCGCCGCCAGCGGCATCGCCGTGTGGACCATCCACACCATGGCGGGCGACACCTCGGTGATGGTCCACGAGGTCTATCCGAAGACGCTGCTGCCGCGCGACATCATCGACCGCATCAACATCGTCGCGCGGGTGTACCGGAGCATCCTGCTGCTGAAGAACAAGGACGACATCACCGCCGAACTCGCGCGCGTGACCAAGGCCAGCGAGGACGTCACCCGGATGATGGGCGAACTCGACAAGGCGATCCGCTCGTCCGAAGGGCGTGCGCTGCTGGAACAGGTCAAGCAGACGCGGGCTGCGTTCCTGCAGGACTACCAGCAGCTCGTCCGCTACGTGAAGGAGGGCAAGGTCGAGGAAGCGAAGGCGATGGTGTTCGCCGAAATCCGCGTCAGCCAGACCGCGTACATCAGCGCAGCGCAGAAGCTCGCCGAATACCAGGCGGCGCTGATGACCAAGGAGATCAATGACTCGGAAGCGGTCGCGGCGCGGGCCTACTGGCTGGTCATCGGCGTCAGCGTGCTCGCCATCCTGCTGACGGGATTGCTGGTCACGATCATCACCCGCAGCATCACGCGGCCGATCCTCGGCGCGACCAGCATGCTGAAGGACATCGCCGAGGGCGAGGGCGACCTCACCGCGCGCCTCGACGAGTCGGGGAAGGACGAGATCGCCGACATGTCGCGCTACTTCAACAAGTTCGCGGCCAAGCTGCAACTGATGATCGGCAGCATCGCCGGCAACGCGCAGACGGTGTCGGCGGCGGCGACCGAACTGCTCGCGGTCAGCGCGCAGACGGCGCACAGCACGCAGACGCTGTCGGCGAAGACGGCGATGGTCGCCGTGGCCGCCGAGCAGTCGAGCACCAACACGCTGTCGGTCGCGGCCAGCATGGAGCAGGCGTCGTCGAACCTGATGTCGGTGGCCAGCGCCACCGAGCAGATGAGCGCGACCATCGGCGAGATCGCCGCCAATTCGGAGAAGGCGCGCGCGATCAGCGCCGAGGCCGGCGCCGAGGCGTCGTCGGTGTCGATGATGATGCAGGAGCTCGGCCGCGCGGCGCAGGAGATCGGCAAGGTCACCGAGACCATCACCGACATCTCGTCGCAGACCAACCTCTTGGCGCTCAACGCGACCATCGAGGCGGCGCGCGCCGGCGCCGCGGGCAAGGGCTTCGCCGTGGTGGCGACCGAGATCAAGGAACTGGCCAAGCAGACGGCGGCGGCGACCGAGGACATCAAGGCCAAGATCGCCAGCGTGCAGACCTCCGCCGGCAGCGCGATCAACGACATCGAGAAGATCACCGGCGTCATCGGCGAGGTCGGCCACCTGGGGGCGAGCCTCGCGACCGCGGTCGAGGAGCAGGCGGCGGTGACCCGCGACGTCGCCGGCAACGTCGCGCAGGCGTCGAACGGCGTCCGCGACACCAACGAACGCGTGGCGCAGAGCGCCGAGGCGACGCGCTCGGTCGCCGCCGAGATCGCCGGCATCGACGCGGCGACCGGCGAGATCCGTTCCGCCGGCGAGCAGGTGCAGACGAGCGCGAGCGAGATGTCGCGCCTGGCCGAGCAGCTGCGGCATCTCCTCGGCGCGTTCAAGGTCTAGCCGCCGGTGCCGGCCCCGTCGAAGGAGCGATCACAGATGCGCCGCGAAGACAATCCGGACGAGGAAATGATGGTGATGGGCTTCATGCTGGGAGACGCCTCGTTCGGCGTGGACGCGCTGCTGGTGCAGGAGGTCGTCAAGGTCGGCGACATCACGCGCGTGCACGGCGCCGCGGCCGGCGTGGTCGGCATCCGCAACCTGCGCGGCCGCATCGTCACCGTCGTCGACATGGCGCGGCACCTGGGCCTGGGCAGCGTGACGCCCGGCCCGGATTCCCGCCTGCTGATCATGGAGGCCGACGGCGAGGCGGTCGGCTTCCTGGTCGACCTGGTGACCGACGCCAACGCGCTGGCCCGGGAACGGATCGGGCCGCTGCCCGCCAGCCTGGATCCCGCGCTGCGTTCGCACCTGCGCGGCGTCTGGCGCGAAGGCGACCGGCTGGTCGCACTGCTCGAATCGCAGACGCTGTTCCGCTGGGACGATCCCGACGAACAGGGTCCGCTGCACTAGGGCGGGAGGGCAGGCAACGTGCGCGTCCTCGTAGCCGACGATTCGATCCTCTTCCGACGGGTGATGACCGAGGTGCTCGGGTCGCTGCCCAACGTCGAGGTCGTCGGACAGGCGCCCAACGGCAAGCTGGCGCTGCAGCGCGTCCGCGAGCTCGCCCCCGACCTCCTGACGCTGGACATGGAAATGCCCGAGGGCGACGGGCTGGAGGTGCTCACCGCGCTGAAGCGCGAAGCGAAGCCGCCGGTGGTGATCGTGGTCAGCGCGCTGACGCTGCGCGGCGGGCAGCTGACGATGCAGGCGCTGCAGAAGGGCGCCTTCGATTTCGTCACCAAGCCCGCCGGCGCGGACCCGGCGCGCAGCCGCGAGATGCTGCGCGCCGATCTCGCGCCCAAGCTGATGGGGCTGGAGCTGCGCCTGGGCGTGCGCGGCATCCTCTCCGGGATGCCCGCGGCGCCCGCGCCGGCGCCGGCGCCCAAGGCCCGGCCCGCCGCGCCCGACGTGCCGGGCCAGCCGGCGAAGCGGCCCGCAGTCTACGCCAGGCCCGAGATGGTGCTCATCGGCGTGTCCACCGGCGGCCCGAACGCGCTGGCCGAAGTGCTGCCGGCGCTGCCCGCCGCGCTGGGCGTCCCGGTCCTCGTCGTTCAGCACATGCCCGCGCTGTTCACGCAGTCGCTGGCCGAGAGCCTCGCTGCGCGCTGCGCGCTGCGCGTGCGCGAGGCCGCGCACAACGACGTCGCCGAGGCCAACGTCGTCTACATCGCGCCCGGCGGGCGCCAGATGCGGCTGGTCGCCGGCAGCGGCGGCCGCAAGATCATCGAGATCACCGACGACCCGCCGGAGAACAACTGCCGGCCGGCGGTCGACTACCTGTTCCGGTCGGTGGCCAACAACTTTCCGGGCAAGGCCACCGCCGTGATCCTCACCGGCATGGGCAGCGACGGCGCGCTCGGGCTGCGGCTGCTGAAGCGCAACGGCGCGTTCGTCATCGCGCAGGACGAGGCGAGCTGCATCGTCTACGGCATGCCCAAGGCCGCGGTCGACGCCGGCGTCGTCGACGCCATCCTGCCCGTCACCGGCATCGCCGCGCGCATCGCCGCCGTCGTGCGGGGGGAGAGCCGGTGAGCGCGACCCCGATCAGCCGCGACGAGCTGGTGGCCTGGGGCCGCTACGTGCACGAAATCTGCGGCGTCTCGCTCGACGGCTCCAAGGGCTACCTGTTCGAGACGCGGCTGGGCGTCCTGATGCGCGAGACGCAGTCGGGCGGCTTCGCCGAACTGCTGCACAAGACCAAGCGCGACGCGACCAACGCGCTGCGGCGCAAGGTGATCGACGCGATGACGACCAACGAGACGTCGTTCTTCCGCGACCGCGCTCCGTTCGACCTCCTGCGCCACAAGCTCATCCCCGAACTCGTCGACCGCCGCAGCAAGTCGGGCCTGCGCCCGGTGCCGATCCGCATCCTCAGCGCCGCCTGCTCGACCGGGCAGGAAGCGTACAGCACCGCCATCGTGCTCAAGGAGACGCTGGGCGAACTGCGCAACTACGACGCGCGCATCCTGGGCCTCGACATCTCCGACCACGCGGTGGCACGGGCCAGCCACGGCTATTTCAGCCGCCTGGAAATCGACAGGGGGCTCACTCCCGCCGACGTCGCCCGTCACTTCGAGCCGGTGGGCGACCGCTGGAAGATCCGCGACGAACTGCGCGCGACCGCGCTGTTCAGGCACGCCAACCTGCTGGAGACGCTGGCCACCCCGCCGTTTTTCGACGTCATCTTCTGCCGCAACGTCGCCATCTACTTCACCGAGCCCGACCGCATCCGCCTGTTCCGGACGCTGGGGCGCGCGCTGGCGCCCGGCGGCGCGCTGATCATCGGATCGACCGAGTCGCTGTCGGGGATCTGCCCCGAATTCGAGCCGCGCCGCTACCTGCGCACGGTGTTCTACCAGAAGAAGGAGGGATCGCCTTGATCCCCGCCGGCCACGGCGTCAATTGCCCGCCTGAGCAAAGGGGACGCGCGTGCGTATACTGATCGCCGATGATGACTACACTTCGCGGCTCGTGCTGTCGGGCATCCTGACCAAGGAAGGCCACGAAGTCGTCTCTGCGGACGACGGAACCGCGGCCTGGGCGGTGCTCGGCCAGCCCGGCGCGCCCTCGCTCGCGATCCTCGACTGGATGATGCCGGGGATGGACGGCGTCGAGGTCGTGCGCCGGGTCAGGGAGCTGAAAACCGACCGGCCGCCGTACATCATCATGCTCACGGCCCGGGGCGACAAGGGCGACATCGTCGTGGGCCTCAAGACCGGCGCCAACGACTACGTCGCCAAGCCCTTCGATCCCAACGAACTGCGCGCCAGGATCGCAGTGGGAGAGCGCATGGTGGCGCTGCAGGACGCACTGCTCGAAAGCCGCGAGGCGCTGGTCCACCAGGCTTCGCACGACGCGCTGACCGGCCTGATGAACCGCCGCGCCATCCTGGAGCGGTTCCAGGAGGAGCTCTCGCGCGCCTCGCGGACCGGGCAGAAGATCGCGATCGGCATGTGCGACATCGACCACTTCAAGAAGGTCAACGACACCTGGGGGCACCAGGTCGGCGACGAGGTCCTGCGCGCGGTCGCGACGGGCCTGGGCGCGCACCTGCGCGACTACGACGCGGTGGGACGGATCGGCGGCGAGGAGTTCCTGACGATCACGCCGTTCACCCCGGGGACCGACTGCGCAGCGCTCTACGACCGGCTGCGCGCGAGCATCGCCGACACCCGGGTGGCGACGCGATCGGGCGAACTGTCGGTCACCATCAGCGTCGGCGTGGCCTGCTCGACCTCGGAGGGCGCGATGGACCAGACGCTCGAAGCGGCGGACCGGGCGCTGTACCAGGCCAAGAACTCAGGCCGCAACCGCGTGGTCCTCGACCCGGGATTCGCGGCCCCGGAAACCCCGAAAAAATGACAGGCTCGCCGTGCTGACGCTTCCGCACAAACGGTTCGCGGAACTGAAGGGGTCGGCGAAGCTGCCGTCGCCGGACGGCGTCGCGCTCGAAATCGCCCGCCTGGCGCTGCAGGACGACGTTCCCATCGGAAGGGTCGTCGTCGTCGCGCAGACCGACCCGGCGCTGACGGGTCGCCTGATCCAGATCGCGAATTCGGTGGCGCTCTCCGGCCGCCGCCCGGTAGCGTCGATCCAGGAGGCCATTCACCGGCTCGGCCTGAGTTCGGTGCGCAACGTCGCGCTGGGGCTGTCGCTGATGTCGGCCAAGGGCGACGAGCTCTGCGCGAAGTTCGACTACCTGGACTTCTGGGCGCATTCGCTGGCCTGCGGCATCGCGGCCAAGTCCATCGCGGCGAACCTGCGGCTCGCCGCGCCCGACGAGTTCTTCACGCTCGGCCTGCTGTCGCGCATCGGCTGCCTCGCGCTGGCGTCGGTGTATCCGGTCGAGTACGCGAAAGTGCTCGGCGACGCCGCGGGAAGGGCGCCGCAGGAGATCCTCGCGCTGGAGCGCGAGGCGTTCGCGATCGACCACGCCCAGATCACCGCGGCGATGCTGGCCGACTGGCGCTTCCCGCCGCCGTTCGTGGAAATCGCGATGCACCACGGCAACCCGGCCGAGGTCGCGCTGGCCGAAGGATCGCGCGCGCTGCTGGCGTCGCAGGCGCTCGGCCTCGCCTCGAACATCGCCGACCTGTGTGTCGCCGACGAAACCGGACGCAAGCACATCCTGCCGGTGCTGTTCGGCCAGGGCGCCCGCGTCGGGCTCGACGAGGGCGCGCTGGCGCGCCTGACCGACCTGATCGTCGCCGAGTGGCACGAATGGGGCGGGATCGTCAACGTCGCCACCTCCGCGGTGCCCGCGATGGCGCAGATCGCCGAGTCGCGCTTCAAGCCGGACGCGCCGGTCGGCGCCGAGCGGGAGCGCACGCTGAAGATCCTGGTGGTCGACGACGACCGGTCGTCGCGGATGCTGCTCGAAGCGATCCTCGGCGCCGAAGGCCACCGGGTCACCACGGCGATCAACGGACAGGAAGCGCTCACGCGCATCGCGCAGGATCCGCCGCAGATCATCGTCACCGACTGGGAAATGCCGATCCTCGACGGCATGGGACTGTGCCGGGCGTTGCGGGAAACGCCGGCCGGCCGGCTGCACTATGTGATCATTCTCACCGGTCACGGCAACGAGGAGCGTCTCGCGGAAGCGTTTGCCTCCGGCGCCGACGAGTACCTGACCAAGCCGTTCAAGCGCAGTGAGCTTCTGGCGCGATTGCGGGCAGGCGGGCGCTTCATTGCTCTGCGCGACACGCTGGTCAGGGAAAGCGTCGAACTGCGCAAGGTCGCCGCCGAGCTGGCGGTCGCCAATCGCCGGCTGCAGGCGTTCGCGCTGACCGACGTGCTCACCGGCATCCCCAACCGCCGCTTCGTGCTCGAACGCCTCGACCAGGAATTCGCGACCGCCGTCCAGGACGGGTCGCATCTGGCGGTGCTGATGATGGACGTCGACCACTTCAAGCGCATCAACGACGAGCTCGGACACGCCGCCGGAGACCGCGTGCTGCGCGAGATCGCCCAGATCCTGCGCCGGGACTCGCGGATCGAGGACACGCTGGGACGCTTCGGCGGCGAAGAGTTCCTGCTGGTCTGCCCCGGCCTCGACGCCAGCGACGCGCTGGCGATCGCCGAACGCCTGCGGGCGGCGGTGGCAAAGTCCGCGGTGCGCGCGATTGCCAGCCTGGCGGCGCCGACGATCAGCATCGGCGTCGCCTCGCGCACCGGGAAGGAAGCGAGCGCAGGCGACCTGACCGACCGCGCCGATCGCGCGCTCTACCAGGCAAAGCATGACGGACGCAACCGAACCGCCGTCGCCTGACCGGCGCGATTCCGCGCCGCCGAAAGCGCCTCCGGCTTCGCGCCCGGCGCGGCACCTGATCGCGACGCTGGCGGTCGGCGTGCTGGCGCTGAACCTGTTGGTGATCGTCGTCGCCGCGCTGGCGATCCAGGCCGGCTGGCGCTCCGCGATGGACAGTGCCGACGCCACGACGATGAACCTCGCCCGCCTGATCGAGCGCGACGTCTCGGCGACGTTCGACCGGATCGACGTGGCGCTTGGCCGGGTCGTGACCCACATCGAGCGCCAGGGCCAGGACCTGAACCTCGATTCCGACCCGCTGCGACGCGTCTTCGGAAGCGAGCCGGAACTCGCCCCCGAAGCCAGGCGCTTCGCGATCTTCGGCGCCGACGGCGAGCGGATCTGCGGCTCGGTCCCGGTGCCGTGCGCGCCCGCCAACGTCGCCGATCGCGACTACTTCATCCGTCTGCGCGACGACCCCTCGCTTGCGACCGCGGTCGCGGGCCCGCTGGTCAGCCGCGTCGACGGCAACGTGAGCGTCGTCCTCGCCCGCCCGCTGCACCGGCAGGGCAGCAGCTTCGCCGGCATCGCCACCGCGAGCATCGACCTGAGTTTGTTCGCCTCGCTGATCGGGTCGCTCAACCTCGGCGGCAAGGATGTCGCAAGCCTTCGGGGCGAGGATTTCACGCTGCTGGCGAAGCACCCCGGGCCGCCGCGGCTGGAAAGCGACGAGGCAAACCGCAGGGTGACCCCCGAACTGCTGGCGGCGATCAAGGCGCATCCCGCGGCCGGCAACTACCGGGCCGGGAGCGCCGTCGACGGCGTCGAGCGCGCGTTCGCGTACCGCAAGTTCGCGCGCTACCCCTTCTACGTCATCGTCGGCTTCGCGACCGACGGGTTGCTCGACGACTGGCGCCGCGCCGCCGGCTGGACGGTCGCGTTCGCCGGCCTGTTCGCGCTGACCAGCGTCGCGCTGACGCTCTATTTCCTCTCGTGGTGGCGGCGCCGCGAGTCCGACATCCGCAGGCTCGAGGATGCCAACGCGGCGCAGCGGCGCAACGAGGCGGCGCTGAAGGGCAGCGAGGAGAAGTTCAGGAAGGCGTTCGACCTCAATCCCAACTCGATGAGCCTCAACCGGCTCGACGACGGATTGACCCTCGCGGTCAACCGGGGGTTCACCCAGACGCTGGGCTACGCGGACGACGAGGTCGTCGGCCGCACGTCGCGCGAACTGGGTCACTGGATCGACGTCGAACAGCGCGCGACGATGGTGAAAATCCTGCGCCGCGACGGCGCGGTCCGCGATTACGCCGCCCGCTTCCGCACCAAGGCAGGGAAGGCCATCGACGGCCTGATATCGGCGGCGATCGTCGACATCGAGGGAGTCGCCTATCTGATCAGCACGCTGCGCGACGTGACCGAGCAAACGCGGGCCGACGAGGAGCTCCGGGCCAGCGAGGAAAAATTCCGGCTGGCGTTCGACCTCAATCCCGACTCGATGACGATCAACCGGGTCTCCGACGGCGTGATCGTCGCGGTCAACCGGGGCTATACCGACCTCACCGGCTACACGGCGGAGGAGGCGGTCGGCCGCACGGCGCTGGATTTGAGCCGGTGGGTGCATCCTGAAGAGCGCGAGCGCTACGTCGACCTGCTGCGCCGCGAAGGCTGCGCGACCAACCTCGACGTCCGCTTTCGCAACAAGACCGGCCGGATCATCGACGGGGTGCTGTCGGCGATGGTCTTCGTCGCCAACGGCGTGCCTCACTACATCGGCACCGTGCGCAACGTCACCGGGCAGAAGCTCGCGCAGAAGCTGCTGAAGGACAGCGAGACGAAGTTCCACAACGCCTTCGACCTCAACCCGGACGCGATGAACCTGTGCCGGCTCGACGACGGCGTGATCGTCGCCGTCAACCGGGGTTTCACCCAGATCACCGGCTACACGGCCGAGGAGACGATCGGCCACACCTCGCTCGAACTGAACCACTGGGTCCATCCCGAGGCGCGCCGGCCGATGATCGAACGGCTGCGCCGGGACGGCTCGGTCTCCGGCTTCGAGGCGCAGTTCCGCACCAAGTACGGCAGCGTCATCGACGGCCTGCTGTCGGTGGCGATCATTCCGACCGAAGGCGAGCCGGTCTATCTTGCCAACCTGCGCGACGTCACCGGGCAGAAAGCGGCGCAGACGCGGCTGGCGCGGCTGGTGGCCGAACAGCGGATGACGCTCGAAAGCGGCCTCATCGCGCTGGTCCGCGTCCAGCATGGTCACGTCACCTGGGCGAATCCCTCGTTCCGGAAGCTGATCGGCCGCGACGGCGCCGAGGTGTCCTGGCTGCCGGCGCGCGACCTGTTCGCCGACGACCGGTCGTTCGCCGCCTTCGACGCTGCGCTGCATTCGCCCCCGCACGGCGACGGCATCGACCGGATCGAATGCGAGGTTCGCCGCCCGGACGGAACGCAATTCTGGGTCGACATCGGCGTCGCCCCGTGGGACGCGGCGACCGGAGAGGTCCTGGCCGTGTTCGTCGACACGTCGGCGCGCCGGCAGGCGCTGCAGGAACTCGAGGAAAGCGAGGAGCGTTTCCGGCAGGCGTTCACGCATGCGCCGATCGGCATGGCGATCTGCGCACTGGACGGCAGCGTGCTGGAGGCCAACCCTGCCCTGTGCCGGATGACCGGCTACGGCCCGCTGGAGATGATCGGACGCTCGATCGTCGATTCCGGTTCCGGCGAGGAACTGGAGCGGCCGCTGGCGCTGCTGAAGCAGCTGCGCGAGCGCGTGACCTCGCTGTGCTCGCTGGAACTGGTCCACATCCGCAGGAACGGCAGCCGGATTCCGGTCATCCTCACCATTTCGCTGGTGAGCGACCACGAGGGCCGGGCGCTCAAGCTGGTCGCGCAGGTCGAGGACGCCACCGAGCGGATCCGGACCCAGTCGCGCGAACTGGCCACAGCGGTCCTCAAGGCACAGGAAGCCGAACGTGGCAGAATATCGCATGAGCTGCACGACGACGTCGGGCAATCGCTGTTGGCGCTGAAGATAGCGATTTCGCGGACCAGGAATCTCTCGCCCGGGACGCGGACCGATCCGCTCATGGGGGAGGCCGGCAAGATGGTCGAGCACCTGATGGCCGACGTCCGCAACATCGCCCATCGGCTGCGCCCGTCCGAACTGGACCAGCTCGGGCTGGCGGCGGCGTTGCGCTCGCACCTGGACAAGGCGATACGCCCGATGGGTCTGGAGGTGAAGTTCAGCGAGAACCTGGGCGACGCGCGCTTCCCCGGCGACGTGGAATTGTCCTGCTTCCGGGTGGCGCAGGAAGCGCTTACTAACTGCACCAAGCACGCCCATGCAGCAAGCGCCGAACTCTCGCTGGTGCATACTGCCGGCATGCTCAAGCTGACCGTGCGCGACGATGGACAGGGATTCGACGCCACGGTAGTGTTGCACGAAGAGGATGCCGCGAGGTCGCTGGGGCTGATCGGCATGCGCGAACGTGTCGGGGCGTTGGGCGGCACGCTCGAAATCCAGTCGCGGCCCGGGGCGGGGACGACGGTAGTCGCGACTTTCATGGTCAATTAGCGGGAAGACAGTCATGCGCGTAGTGCTTGTGGACGATCACCGATTGGTGCGGGCCGGACTGGCCGCGCTGTTGCGCGACATTCCCGGAGTCGATCTGGTTGCCGAAGCCGGCACCGGCGAGGAGGCGGTCGCGATCGTCGCGGAGACCAAGCCGGACGTCGTGTTTCTCGATCTGGTGATGCCCGGGGCGTCGGGATTCGAAGCGCTGGCGCAGATCTGCGACCGCCAGCCCGAGGTGAAGGTGATCGTGCTGTCGATGCACAGCAGCGAGGAGCACGTGCTGCGCGCGCTGCGCCTGGGCGCCGCCGGCTACATGCTGAAGGACGGGGCGCCCGAAGAGCTGGCGATGGCGCTGACCGCCGTGATGCAGGGGGAAATGTGGCTGTCGCCGGCGGTGTCGAAGAAGGTCGTGGCCGCGTACGTCGAACGCGGCGGCGACAAGGAACGGGTCAGCCTGCTGACCGCCCGCCAGAACCGGGTGCTGAAGCTGATCGCCGAGGGCATGAGCACCAAGGAGATCGGGGTGCACCTCGGCCTCAGCGCCAAGACGATCGAGACCCACCGCGCGCAGATCATGGCCAAGCTCGACATTCACGACGTGGCGAGCCTCGCCCGCTACGCCGTCCGCTACGGGATCGTGCCGCTGTAGCGGGTCGGCGCTAGGCCGGTCCTTCGGTGGCGAACCAGCTCATCCTGCGGCGCGGCAGCAGGTAGTCGAGCTCGTCGTTCGAGCGGTCCAGCAGGCGCAGCGCGTGGTCGATCTTGACCGAGTTCTCCGCGGCCAGGTCGATGATGATCGCCTGGTGCCGCGGCACCTCGGGCTCGTAGATCATGACCTGCGGGCACAGCGGTTTTTCCGTCGTCGCCGACACCACGACGGCGCCCACGCGGCCGTCGCTCAGCTGCACGATGGAGCCCGGAGGGTAGACGCCCATCGCCCGGACGAACAGCTGCAGCAGCACCGGGTCGAAGGCGCTTTTCTCGCGGACCCACATCCTGGACAGCGCTTCGGACGGTGACAGCGCGCTGCGGTAGTCGATCGGATTGGCGAGGTTGTCGAAGCGGTTGGCGATGGCGATCACGCGCGCGGCAATGTGAATGCCCTCGCCGACCAGCCTGTCGGGAAAGCCGCTGCCGTCGAAGCGCTCGTGGTGGTGCAGTATCGCTTCCAGCAGCGGCTGCGACGTGTTGCCGGAGCGGGTGACGCTTTCGTGGCCGATGCGGCAGTGCGTCATGTACGCCGCCTCCTCGTGCTTGTTGCGCTCGGTGTTGCGCAGGATCGACGTGCTGATCGCGGACTGCCCGATGTCGTGCAAGAGCGCGCCGACGCCGAGCGTGCGCAGCGCCTCCTCGGGCAGGCGCGCCTGCTTGCCCAGCAGCAGCGACAGCGTCATCACCGACAGCGCGTGCGCGGCGAAGCCGTCGCTCTGGCCCTTTTCGGCGATCAGCACGATCGCGCTGTCGACGTCGGTCAGCAGCAGCTTGGTCGACTTGGTGCTGACCCGGGTGATCTCGCTGATGCTCTCCTTCGGGTCGACGTCGAAGGACTTGAACGCGCTGCCGACCGCCTTGGACGCGCCGACGTAGTGCTTCTGCGTCGTCTCCAGGTGCTCGCGGATGGTGGTCATCGCCCGGATGCGCTCGTGCTTGTCCGCCAACTGCTTCGCCGTCAGCGCGGCCAGGCGCGCCTTCTCCTCCTCGCTGATCGGATCGGGCGGCGCCGAGACCTGCCGCGTCGGCAGCGGCGGCAGCCTGCAGCGCGTGACCTCGCAGAACAGCAGCGGCAGCTTCATCGCCGCGATCTGCCGCGCCTGATCCTCGGTCTCGATCACGAACGAGTTGAACAGGAACTGGTGCGCCAGCCAAGGCACCGGGAGTCGGACGTGCACCCCCGGTCGCAGCTGCGACGCGTCGACCGGGATCTCGCCGGGCCTCGCTTTCAGCAGTTCAACGGTCTTGGCCATGGGCCACCTTTCGCCGGTGCGTCCGATGCTTCACTTCGCCGATCTCCATGCAATGGTCGTCACCCTCCCGGACGCCGGCGAAAGACCGATCGCGGTGGCCGAGAGTAGCGCGGCGCCGGGCGCAGAGATACCCCCGCGGCGATTTCCTGTCTACTAACGCGGATCGCGGGCTGTCAATCGGGGACCTTCCCCTGATTTGTCGGTATTATTGCTGCAATGCCCTGCTGTCTACCCCTTGCTTGATCCACGTCAAACCGCAAGCCCCCCCGGCGGCAGCGATACTTGCGAACTGCGTTTCCGATGCGGAATCTGATCATCGGCAGAACGCACCGACGGCAACAGAGCGCATGAAGACAGACGCATTTTCCTGGCGATCGCTGAAGACGAGAGTGACCGTCTTGACGCTGGGCATTTTCGCGATCGGCATCGTCGCGATGGCGTTCCACGCCAAGCGCGTGCTGCGCGAGGACATGCGGCGCCTGATCGGCGAGCAGCAGCTGTCGACGGCGTCGTTCATCGCCGCGGACATCGATCAGGCGCTCGACGACCGGTTGCGCTCGCTGGAGAGCGTCGCCGCCAAGCTGACTCCGGCGCTGCTCGGCGACCCGGCGGCGCTGCAGGCTTTCATCGACGACCGCCGCGTGCTCGCGCGCATGTTCAACAGCGGCCTGATCGTCTGCCGTCGCGACGGCACGGCGATCGCGGAAGTGCCGCAGTCGACGGGGCGGATCGGCGTCAACTACATCGACCGCGACACCGTCGCCGCCGCGCTCGGCGAGGGCAGGACGACGGTCGGCCAGCCGGTGATGGGCAGGAAGCTGAAGGCCCCGGTCATCGGCATGACGGCGCCCATCCGCGACGCCGACGGCAAGGTCGTCGGCGCGCTGCTGGGCATCGTCAACCTCGCCCTTCCCAATTTCCTGGACGGAATCACCGCCAACCGGTACGGCAGGTCCGGCAGCTACGTCCTGGTCGCGCCGCAGCAGCGGCGGGTCATCGCCGCCTCGGACAGGCAGCTCGTCATGGCGGAGCTTCCCGCGCCCGGCGTCAACGCGCTCAGCGACCGCCTGGCCGACGGTCGCGAGGGTTCGGTGGTCGGGGTCGGCCTGCGCGGCGTCGAGGAACTCGTCGCCGTCAAGGAAGTTCCCCTGGCGGGCTGGCACCTCGGCGTCATGCTGCCGACCGAAGAGGTCTTCGCCCCGATCGGCGCGCTGGGGCGGCGGCTGCTGGCGGCGGCGCTGATCCTGGCGCTGCCGACCGGCACGCTGATCTGGTGGCTGTTGCGGCGCGAGCTGGCCCCCGTGGTCGACACCGCGGCGACGCTGGCGCGGCTTTCCGACGGACACGCGCCGCTGCAGCCGCTGCCCGTCAGCGGGCGCGACGAGATCGGCGGCCTGATCGGCGGCTTCAACCGCCTGCTGGCGTCGCTGGGCCGGCGCGAGCAGGCGCTGCGGGAGAGCGAGCGGTTCAAGCAATCGATCATGGATTCGGTCGCCGCCGAGATCGCCGTGCTCGACCGCGACGGCGTGATCACGGCGATCAACGAGCCCTGGCGGCGCTTCGCCGCCGACAACGGCGCCGGGGCGGGCAAGCCGGCGCCGCAAGTCGACGTCGGCACGCATTATCTGGCGGCCTGCGCAGCGGGCACCGACGCCGGGAGCAACGGCGCGCGCGCGGCGCGCGACGGCATCGAGGCGGTGCTGGACGGCCGCCTCCCGAGCTTCAGCATCGACTACCCCTGCGACTCGCCGCAGCAGCAGCGCTGGTTCAACATGCTGGTCACGCCGCTGCGCGACACGGCGCAGGGAGGCGCGGTCGTCGCGCACACCGACATCACGCCGCGCAAGCGGGCCGAGGCGGCCGAGCGGGCCGCGCGCGAGCAGATCGAAGCGATCACCGACGCCACCCCGGGCGTCGTCTACCGGTTTCTGCGGACGCCCGCCGGCGACTGGAGATTCCTCCACATCAGCAAGGGCATCCGCGAGCTCTACGGCGTCGAGCCGGAGGACGCGCTGCGCGATCACAACGCGCTGACCTCGCGCATCCTGCCTGAGGACCGGGCCTCGCATCGCGAGTCGATCGAAGCCTCCGCGCGCAGCCTCGGCGCCTGGACGCACGAGCACCGCATCGCCATGGCCGACGGCAGCGTCAAGTGGGTGCGCGCCTGGGCCCGGCCCCACCTGCAGACCGACGGCGGCACGCTGTGGACCGGCATCCTGGTCGACGTCACCGACCGCAAGCTGGCCGAAGCCGTGCGCGCGTCGTTCGAAGCGAACCTGCGCGAAGCGCAAAAGACCGAGGCCGTCGGCACGCTGGCCGGCGGCATCGCGCGCGAATTCAACAACGCGGTGGCGACCATCCTCGGCAACGTGATGCTGGCGCGGCAGGACCTGGGCGCCAACCCGCGGGTGGTGGAGAGCCTGGACGAAATCCGCAAGGCCGGCGAGCGCGCGCGCGACCTGGTGCAGCAGATCCTCGCGTTCAGCCAGGGGCCGCCGACCGAGCGCGCGCCGACGACGCTGGCACCGGTCGTCGTCGAGGCGGTTCTCCTGCTGCGCACGACGCTGCCCGCGCAGGTGACGCTCGACGTCCACTGCGAGACCGACCTGCCGACCGTGCTGGCCGACGCGATGCAGATCAAGCAGGCGCTGCTCAACCTCGTCACCAACGCCGTGCAGGCGATCGAGGACGAACCCGGACACGTCGTCATCCGGCTGGACGCGGTGCCGCTCGACGCGGCGCTGGCCGAGTCGCATCCGGCGCTGTTCGCGATGCGTGCCCGAAACCCGGGCCGCGTGCTGCGGCTGGCGGTCAGCGACGACGGCCCGGGCATCGACGCGGCCACGCTCGGAAGGATCTTCGACCCGTTCTACACGACCAAGCGCGGCGACCGCAGCGCCGGCATGGGTCTGCCGGTGGCGCAGGCCATCGCGCAGGCGCACGAGGGTGCGATCGCGGTCGAAAGCCGGCCGGGCCAGGGCTCGACCTTCACGCTCTACCTGCCGGCGGTCGCGGAGACCGTGGTGGTCGCCGCGACCGCGCCCGCGCCCGGCGCCGCGGCGGCCCCTCCGGCGCCGCAGCGCGCGGATCACGGCCGGCGCATCCTCTACGTCGACGACGACGAGGCGCTGGTGTTCCTCGTCGAGCGCCTGCTCGAGCGGCTGTTGTCTCTCTCTTTTCTTCGTGATCCACCGGCCTC
>CAIWHR010000341.1 GCA_903912485.1 uncultured beta proteobacterium
GCTGCCGGCGAGCCAGGCGACGGGGGTGCCGCGCGCCGGGTGCTGCCACGCGGTCAGGTCGCCGCGCGAGCGCGGCTGCAGCGCCCGCGCGAGCCCCACCGCCAGCCCCGCGCCGCCGGTGGTCAGCGGAAGCCCTGCGAAGGCCTCGCCGGCCACCGTCAGGTGCAAGTCGCGCGTTGCGTCGACGATCGCGTGCCGGCAGCCCTCTGCCGACAACGCGTCGAGCCGCGCCCGAACCGCGCCGGCGCCCGCGTCGAGCAGGTCGGCGCCGATCAACCCGACCTTGCGCTTCGACTGGGCCGCAAGCAGCCGGACCAGGTTGGCGTCGGTCATCGGCGTCAGCGGGTGTTCGCGCATGCCGGTCTCCGACAGCAGCAGGTCGCCGACGAACAGGTGTCCGCGATAGACGGTGCGTTGATTGCGCGGATACGCCGGCGTCGCCGGCGTGACCGTCGCGCCGAGCGCATCCTGCAGCGCCTCGGTCACCGGCCCGATGTTGCCGCCGGCGGTCGAATCGAAGGTCGAGCAGTACTTGACGTAGATGCGCGGGGCGCCGCGCTCCTGCAGCCAGGCCAGCGCTGCCAGCGACTGCGCGACGGCGTCGGCCGCCGGAATCGTCCGCGACTTCAGCGCGACGACGACGGCGTCGGTGTCGGGCAGGTCGACGGCGGCGTCGGGAACGCCGTTCACCTGAACCACCGACATCCCTTCGCGGGACAGGTTGACCGCCAGGTCGGTGGCGCCGGTGAGGTCGTCGGCAATGCATCCCAGGAGCATGTTCGATGGAAGGCGCGAAGCCTTGTGAAGGAGCGCCGATCCGCGGATCCCGTTCGGGATGGACGGGGCCGGGAGACGCCGCCCTAGAATATCAACGATGGCGAGCTCTGGCCAGAAGCCGCCGGAAGCCGACGGTCGAAGCGCGTGGCCGCGAACGTGAGCTTTTCTTGATTTCGAGCAAGAACCGCATCGGCGATCGTCCGAAACTGTGAATTGGCCGTAGGGATTTGTGGAAGCTGCCGAACCGGTTTCACTCGCCGCGGAGGAACGCATGAGCCCTGCAATCGTGGACGTGAACGAGCAGAAGCGTCTGAACGATGCGCGCGAGACGCAGGTCCCCTGGAAGAAATGGGGGCCGTACCTGAGCGAGAGGCAGTGGGGCACGGTCCGCGAGGACTACAGCGACGACGGCAACGCGTGGAGCTACTTCACCCACGACCAGGCGCGCTCACGCGCCTACAAATGGGGCGAGGACGGGTTGGCCGGGCTGTGCGACGACAAGCAGCGGCTGTGCCTTGCGCTGGCGCTGTGGAACGAACGCGACCCGATCCTGAAGGAGCGCCTGTACGGCCTCACCAACAGCGAGGGCAACCACGGCGAGGACGTGAAGGAGTACTACTTCTACCTCGACAGCACGCCGACGCACTCGTACATGAAGTTCCTGTACAAGTACCCGCAGCGGGAGTTTCCGTACCGGGACCTGGTCGAGACCAACGGCAGGCGATCGCGCGACGATTTCGAGTACGAGCTGCTCGACACCGGCATCTTCGACGACGACAGGTACTTCGACGTGTTCGTCGAGTACGCGAAGGAAGGGCCGGAAGACGTGCTGGTCCGCATCAGCGTCCACAACCGCGGGCCGGAGGCGGCGCGGCTGCGCGTGCTGCCGACGCTGTGGTTTCGCAACACCTGGTCGTGGGGGCAGGACGAGCGCAGGCCGTCGCTGCGCGAAGCGGGGCCAGGCGCCATTGCCGCCGAGCACCACGAACTGGGCGAGTACTGGCTGCATTGCGACGGCGCGCCGGAGCTGCTCTTCACCGAAAACGAGAGCAACGCAGAGCGCCTCTGGGGGCAGCCCGGCGCGTCGCCCTACGTCAAGGACGCGTTCCACGCCTGCGTGATCTCGGGGCAGCGCGACGCGGTGAATCCGGCGAAGGTCGGCACCAAGGCGGCTGCCCACTACGTCCTCGACGTGCCTGGCGGCGGCAGCGCGACCATCCGGCTGCGTCTGGCGCCGCCCGGGACCCGGGACCCCTTCGGCGGTTTCGAGCAGGTGTTCAAGGACCGCATCGCCGACGCCGACGAGTTCTACGACCGGATCGCGCCGAAGTCGCTGACCGAGGACCAGCGCCGGGTGCACCGTCAGGCGCTGGCGGGAATGCTGTGGGGCAAGCAGTACTACTACTTCGACCTGGAGCACTGGCTGCGCGAGCACAACAGCCATCCACTGCTCGAGTCCGTCCGCCGCGACGTGCGCAACACCGAGTGGTTCCACATGCTCAACGCCGACGTGATCTCGATGCCGGACAAGTGGGAGTACCCGTGGTACGCCGCCTGGGACCTGGCCTTCCACACGGTCTCGCTGTCGCTGGTGGATTTCGACTTCGCCAAGGAGCAGCTGCTGCTGATGCTGCGCAGCCTGTATTTCCACCCCAGCGGCCAGATTCCGGCGTACGAGTGGAACTTCAGCGACGTGAATCCGCCGGTCCACGCTTTCGCCACGCTCTGGCTGTACAAGTACGAGAAGCAGCTGGGCCGGGCGGACCTGCGCTTCCTGGAGCGGTCCTTCCAGGGCCTGATGCTGAATTTCAACTGGTGGGTCAATCGCAAGGATCCCACCGGGCGCAACGTGTTCGCCGGCGGCTTTCTGGGGCTCGACAACATCGGCATCTTCGATCGCAGCGCGCCGCTGCCGACGGGGGGGGCGCTGGAGCAGGCGGACGGGACGGCGTGGATGGCTTTCTACTGCCAGAACATGCTGGAGATGGCGCTCATCCTGACCGAGTACGACCCCATCTACGAGGAGATCGCGTTCAAGTTCGTCCAGCATTTCATGTGGATCGCCTACGCGATGGATCGCCGCGGCGAGAATCGCGACGACATGTGGGACGAAGAAGACGGCTTCTTCTACGACCTGCTGCGGCTCCCCGACGGCCGGGCGATGCGCCTGAAGGTCAGGTCGCTGGTCGGTCTGCTGCCGCTGTGCGCGTCGACGGTGTTCGAGGCGGATTCGGTCATCCGCTATCCGAAGCTGATGGCGTTGATCGCGCAGTTCCGGCAGCGCCACCCCGAGCTGATCTCGCACGTGGCGCCGACCGACGCGGGCTTCGTCGGCTACAGGGATCGGAGGCTGCTGTCGATCCTCAACCGGCGCAAGCTCGAGCGCGTGCTCGCCTACCTGCTCGACGAGAACGAATTCCTCGGGCCGCACGGCATCCGCTCGCTGTCGCGCCATCACCTCGACCATCCGTTCGTGTTCCACGTCGGCGACCAGGAGTACAAGGTGCAGTACCTGCCCGCCGAATCGAACACCGGCATGTTCGGCGGCAACTCCAACTGGCGCGGTCCGGTGTGGATGCCGGTCAACGCGCTGATCGTCCGGGCGCTGGTGAACCTGTACGCGTTCTACGGCGACGAGTTCAAGGTCGAATGCCCGACCGGTTCGGGGCGGACCATGACGCTGTTCGAGGTGGCGCAGGAGATCGTCCGCCGGCTGGCGGGAACGTTCCTGCGCGATGCCGACGGCCGGCGACCGGTCTACGGCGGAACGACGAAGTTCCAGGACGATCCGCACTGGCGCGACCTGATCCTGTTCTACGAGTACTTCCACGGCGACAACGGCGCGGGGCTCGGCGCCAGCCACCAGACCGGATGGACCGGCCTGATCGCTCCCCTGCTGGACCTGTTCGGGCGCGTCGACGCCAGGGACCTGCTGGAGAGCGAGCGCGGGAACGTGATGGCCAGGGTCGTCAGGGGGCAGGTGGGCGGAGACGCGGCCGGAGAGACCTGATGTGCTCGCGCGAGGTTCACGTCATGCCGACGCATCGCTTCGTCGTGGTCCTGCTGGCGCTGCTGACGCTGGGAGGCTGCGCCAGCCGCCCGACCAACGAGCGGCTGACGCAGGCCGACCCGAGCACGGGCTACCGGCCGTATCTGCTGATGCCCATGCGGGCGAACAACGATCCCTCCACGCTGTTCGTGCTCGCGTTCTCCGGCGGCGGCACGCGCGCCGCGGCGCTGTCCTACGGCGTGCTGGAGGAACTCCGCCGCACCGAGATCGCGATCGACGGCCAGCGCCGGCGGCTGATCGACGAGGTGGACATCATCACCGGCGTGTCCGGCGGGAGCTTCACGGCGCTCGCGTATGCGCTCCACGGAGAGCGGCTGTTCTCCGAGTACGAGCAGCGCTTCCTGAAGCGCGACGTTCAGGGCGAGCTGATCCGGCGCGCGCTCAATCCGCTCAACTGGTGGAGATACGTCGGCGGCAGCGCCGGGCGCTCGGAACTCGCCGCCGAGTACTACGACGAGATCCTGTTCGAAGGCGCAACCTACGCCGACCTGCTCTCCAGGCAGGCGCCCGTGGCGATCGCCAACGGCACCGACATCTCGACCGGCTACCGGTTTTCGTTCTACCAGAACGACTTCGACCTGCTGTGCTCGGACCTGAACAGCGTCCGCCTGTCGCGCGCGGCGGCCACCTCCTCGGCGGTGCCGGTCGTCCTCTCGGCGGTGACGCTGGACAATTATGGCGGCACCTGCGGCTACGAATATCCGGCCTGGGTCCAGGACGTCACCCGGACCGAGGGGCGCGTCCGGCCGTCGGCGCGCGTGGCGCAGCGCTGGCGCGAGATGCAGGACTTCCAGAACAGCAAGGATCGCCCGTACATCCACCTCGTCGACGGCGGCGTCGCCGACAACATCGGGATGCGCAGCGTGCTGGAGGCACTGGAGGCGGTGGGGGCGAGTGCCGCGTTCCGTGGCGAGGTCGGCTTCGGGGCCATCCGCAGGATTGCGGTCATCGTCGTGAATTCGCGTTCGGCCCCCAGGAACGACTGGGACCGCAGCGAGGATCCACCCGGCACCATCGGCCAGCTGCTGAAGGCCAGCGGGGTGCCGATCGACCGCTACTCGTTCGAAACCATCGAGACCATGAAGGACCGCCAGGAGATCTACGGCTGGCGGCGCGAGATGCTTATCTCGCGGGCGCGCCTGGCCGGCGCGACCGAGGCGGAGGCAGAGGCCGGGGTGAACGTCGTGCTGCCGAAGCTCGCGTTGCACGTCGTGGCCGTCGGCTTCGACGACGTCAGGGATCCGACCGAGCGCGAGCGGCTGATGAATCTGCCCACCAGCTTCGTGCTGCCCGCCGACGACATCGACCGGTTGCGCGACAGCGCCGGGCGACTGCTGCGCGAATCCGAGGACTACCAGTCGTTGCTGCGCGAATGGGGCGGCGCGCCCCGACCCGCGCAGTAGGAGGGGTGCGCACCGACCCGGCGGGGGGCATGGCGCCGGCAGGCGCGCAGGACATCGAACCGACTACGCCGATACCGTCCCGCGTAGTTGCAGCAGCCACGCAAGCGGACGGCAAACGCACTGGGGAAACACGATCATGCACACTTCGAGATTCGCAAAATCCTTCTTCGCTGCAGCAGCGACGCTGATCGTCGCGGTGGGCACGATGCTGTTTGCCAGTGCGGCTTCGGCAGCGCCCGACGGCAGGATAGAAATCACGCTCTACAAGGCCGGCTTCATCGTCGGCGGCAGCGGCGGCAGCGGCACGCTCAAGTTCAAGGGCAAGCAGTACCCGGTGAGCATCGGCGGCGTCAGCCTGGGCGCGACCATCGGCGTGTCGAAGGCCGAACTGATCGGCGAGGTCTACAACATGAAGGCGCCGGGCGACATCGAAGGCACCTATACAGCCGGGCAGGCGAGCGTCGCCATCGCCGGCGGCGAGAAGGTCGCCGAGCTCAAGAACTCGAAGGGCGTGGTGCTGAAGGTCAAGGGCAAGCAGATCGGGCTCGAACTGGCCCTCGACTTGAGCGGCATGGAGGTCTCGCTCAAGAAGTGACGTTCAGGTCTCGTCCACCCAGTAGTCCAGCGCGGCGCCTGCGCGCGTCATGTGGCGCAGGCCGCCGCCGAAAGCGCCGATCTTCTTCGAATCCGGGTATTCGCAGATTTCCGCAGGCAACATGGTGCTCACCGACAGGTAGGCGAGTTCTTCATCCGAATCGTTGACGATCTGGTGCGCGGTTTCCGGGCCGCCGGTCGGGCAGCAGATCACGTCGCCCGCGCGTATGGTCCTGGTTTCGTCGCCGTAGCGCAGCGTTCCCTTGCCCTTCACGATGAAGAACATCTCCTCTTCCGCGCGATGGCTGTGGAAAGGGCACGAGCGCTTTCCGGGCGGAACGACGTCGTAGGAGTAGCCGAGGCTCTTCGCTCCGAGCCGCGGCCCGATGCGCAGCGAGTCGCACCCGAACCTGTCGCCCTGGGCGAAATGCTCGAGCTTCAACTCGTCGATGTTGACGACTCTCGAATCGATCACGCTCATCGGTTCATTGCTCCGCAAAGTGTGGACGACAGGATTTCCGGCTGCCCGTGCTGACTCGAGGCACGCGAATCCCTGAACAACCGCCGTTCAATGTTCGGGTTGCGCCGCATCGTTGCCCGCGCGAAGCGAAAGGTCGCACCACATGTGGACCTTGGAAACGCAATTGGCGCCGACCCGGACGGCAAACAGCTCGACGCCGAATGGCACAAAGCCGCTCGCTTCGTAGAGGCGCCGAGCGGGAGCGTTGCCCTCAGTGACAGTGAGTTGAACGAGCTGTGTGCCTCGGCGATTCCCTGCATGGCGCAGCAATGCGCGGACCAACTGCCGCCCGAGGCCCTGCTTTCGGAATCCGTCGGGCACGTTGGACCGACCTGCCGCAGTCTAGCTCATCCTCCGGCTCGCCCGGTCGGCGAGCCGAACGAGGATGGGCTTTCATCGATCGGGCGCGACGGGGCTGCGGTAGAATCGGCCGTCGCCGACCGCCGGACCACGTTGGCGACGGGCATGGGCCGCAGCCGGCGGCCGGCCCGTTTCGGTGCCGGGAACTCCGGAGGATCCGCATGCGATTTCGCCTCAATTCCCCCGACGTCGTCCAGGAAGTGCTCGACGGCGAGGTCATCGTCGTGCACCTCGCCTCGGGGACTTACTACAGCCTCACCGGTTCGGGCGCCGCGATCTGGGCGCAGGTCATCGGTGGCGTGGCGGAGCCGGTGATCGTGGCCGGCGTCGTTTCGTCGGTGACGGCGGCGCCGGAGGTCGTGGCCGCCGAGCTGCGCCGGTTCGTCCGCGAACTCCAGAGCGAACAGCTGATCGTTGCGGACGCGAGTGCTTCGCCGGATGCGCCGGCAGGCGACGCGCTGCCGGAGGCTGGCACGCGGGAGCCGTTCGTCGCGCCCTCGATCCAGAAGTACTCCGACATGCAGGACCTCCTGCTCGTCGATCCCATTCACGAGGTGGACCCGGTGGGCTGGCCGACCCGATCGACTGCCGCTGAGTGATCGATGGCCGCATGCACCGCGCCCGCGACGCCGCCATCGACGTCGCTGCTGCTGCGGCGGGTGATGCGCTTGGCTTTTTCGCGGCGATGCACGCCGTGTTCCGGCAGGCGAAGGAAGTCGCCGGGGAGCGTCGCTCGATCGGCCTCCGGATCGCCGGCCGCAGCGTTTGCATGCGGTTCGCAGGTCCCGCGCTGTTGCCGGTTCTGGCGCCGGCGTTCGCGCATCTTCTGCGGTCATCGGCTGAACCGCCGGACCTGACGGTCTGCTGCTGGGACGATGCGTCGACCGGGGTGACCACGCCGGAGCCGCGTGTGTCCGCCGATCGCGCGGGCATCGAGTTCGTGGACGGGCCGGTGAAGCTCGCGTGGGAGCCCGGTCAGCGCGCGATCGCCGCCTTCAGCGCGACGCAGCGCCTGGCGCTGGTCCGCTTCCAGGACGCTGGCGCCGTGCCGGTTTGGGAACGGGCGGCACCCCTGCGCCGGATCCTCCATTGGTGGGCCTCGGGCCTGGGGCTGCAACTGGTGCATGCGGCGGCGGTCGGCACGCGGCAGGGCGGCGTGCTGCTGGTCGGCCGTGGCGGCTCCGGCAAGTCGACGACGGCTCTGGCGTGCGTCGGTTCGGCGCTCGGCTACGCCGGCGACGATTATTGCCTGCTCTCGTTCGACGACGGGCCGCGCGTGCACGCCTTGTACGGCAGCGGCAAGGCCGATGCCGCCTCGGGCGCGAGATTGCCGCGGCTGCAATCGACGTTCGCGGCTTCCGCGCTGCGCGGCGAGGGCAAGTCGGTGATCTTCGTCGAGGACAGCTTTCCAGGGACGATGATCGACACGTTTCCGCTGCGCGCCGTCGTCGTGCCGCGGATCGCCGGCGACGCGGCGTGCCGTCTCGACCCGATGCCGCGGGCGGCGGCACTGCGGGCCGTGGCTCCCAGCACGCTGTTCCAGCTCCCCGGCGACCGCGGCGAGTCGTTGTCGCGGCTGGCCGCGCTGGTGCGAGAGCTGCCGTGCTGGCAGCTCTCGCTCGGTCCCGACCCGGCGGCAGCGCAGCCTCTGCTCGAGAACCTGCTGCGGAACGAGGCGAGGCCCCGATGAATTCGCCGCCGCGGGTCAGCGTCGTGATGCCGGTCTACAACACCGCCGCGCTCATCGCCGAGGGCATCGGCAGCATCCTCGCCCAGCCGCATCGGCCGCTGGAGGTGATCGTCGTCGACGACGGTTCGACCGACGGCAGCGGCGCGATCGCGGCGAGTTTCGGGGACCCGGTCCGCTGTCATCGCCAGGCCAATGCAGGGCCGCCGTGCGCGCGCAACCGGGGGCTCGGCATGGCTCGCGGCGACGTGATCGCCTTTCTCGACGCCGACGACCTGTTCGCCCCGGACAAGCTGGCGCAGCAGTTGCCGCGGCTGGCCCGCAACCCGGGCGTCGACGTCGTCATCGGCGGCCGCCAATACCAGCGGCTCACCGGCGGAGCCGATGCCGAGCCGCGGTTCGCGCCGCTGGAGGACGACCACCTGGCGTTGCAGCTCGGGTGCGCGATCTTCCGCCGCTCGGTCTTCGAGCGCGTCGGGTTTTTCGACGAGGCGATGCGGTACTGCGACGACTGGGACTGGTTCATGCGGGCGCGGGAGCAGCGCGTCGGACTGCTGATCCACCGCGACGTCGTGCTCGACCAGCGGATCCACACCGCCAACATCACCCGCCATCAGGACGTCGCGGTCCAGTACCAGCTGCGCATGTTTAAGCGGTCGCTCGACCGGCGCCGTGCCGGCGGTGCGGCGGCCGCCGTGCTGCCGCCGCTGTCGTCGTTTCTCGAGCCCGAGCCGGCCGGAGCCGAGGGCACGGATGGCTGACGCCGATCTTCTGCTGCTGAGCGTTCTCATCCCCGTTTACAACGGCGAACGCTATCTGGCCGAGACGCTCGACAGCGTGCTGCGGCAGCAGTGGCAGCCGATGGAGATCGTCGTCGTCGACGACGGATCGGAGGATCGCAGCGCGGCGGTGGCCGAGGGATTCGGCCCCTCGGTGCGCTGCGTCCGCTGCCCCCACCGGGGCCTCGCCGCGTCGCGCAACGAGGCGGTCGCGGCGGCCCGCGGCGGGTTCATCGCCCATCTCGACGGCGACGATCTGCTGCCGCCCCGGTCGATCGCGGTCCGCATGGCGGCCTTCGAAGCCGAACCCGCGCTCGACGTCGTCGCGGGCCATCTGCTGGAGTTCTTCAGTCCGGATCTCGACGCCGGCGCGCGGTCGCGGCTGGTGCTGCCCGAGGCCGCGAAGCGGGGCCACGTCGCCGGCGCGTCGATCATCCGTGCCGAGTGCTTTCAGCGGTTCGGGGGATTCGACGAGGACTATCGAAATTCTGCCGACCTCGACTGGTTCATCCGGGCGACGGGGGCGGGGGCGCGGGTGCGAGTGCTGCCCGACGTCGTGATGCACCGGCGGATCCACGGCCGCAACATGAGCCTGACGCAGAAGCACGAGGCCAATCGCGACCGCATGAGGATCCTCAAGGCCTCGCTCGACCGGCGCCGGGGCGCGGCAGGGGACGGTTCGGCTTGAGACCGCATCCCGCATGGCTCCCGACCGGAGACCAGCAGGCGCTGCTCGAGGCCTGCCTCGCGGCGGATGACGACGCGGCGCGAGCGGCCTTCGCCGCGTGGCGCCGGCAGGTCGACATCGAGAGGCTGGACTTCGGCTCCTACCGCCTGCTGCCGCTGCTGTGGAAGAGGATGGTCGCGCTCGGCCTCGACCACCCGTCCCGGAACGTCATCAAGGGCGTCTACCGCCGCACCTGGGTCGGAAATCATCTGGTGCTCGCACGCGCGGCCGACGTCGTCCGCCTGCTCGCGGCGGAGGGCATTCCGGCGATGCTGGTCAAGGGGGCCGCGCTCACGTTGCGCAACTACCGCGACGAGGGCGTGCGGCCGATGGACGACGTCGACCTCGCAGTGCCTCGCGGGGCCGCGCGCCGCGCCGTCGACGCGCTGGTGGCCGGCGGATGGATGCCGCACGCGACGCCGCTCACCGGAACACGGGTCTCGGCGGCCGGAGCGCACGCCGGCTGGACCGCCGGGCCGCGTCCCGCCGCGGCATTCGACGAGGCCTACCTCGGGCTTCGCCACGCGCACGGATTTCAGGGGCCGGCGGGGACCGACGTCGACCTGCACTGGTTTCTCTTCCAGGGCCATGGCGACGCCGGCGGCGACGAACGGGCGTGGGCGGCCGCGCAGCCGGCAGCGTTGCAGCAGGCGCCGGTGCTCCTGCCGGACCCCGCCGATCACCTGCTGCTGCTGCTCGCGCACGGCGTTCGCTGGAACCCGATACCGCCGCTGCGGTGGGTGGCGGACGCCGTGACGCTGATCCGGAGCGAGGGAACGCAGCTCGACTGGGAGCGCTTCCTCGCCGCAGCCCGGGACCGTCGGCTGACGCTCGCTGCGGCGGGGATGCTCGACTATCTGCAAGCGCGATTCGAGGTCGGCGCGCCGGAGCGGATTCGACGGGAGCTTCGCACCGCTCCCGTCACCCGCCGCGAACGGCAGGACTTCGCGCTGACCGTGTCGCCGCCGGGGATCCGCGCCGGCCTGCATGAACTCCGGTGGCTGTACGAACGCTACCGCGCGCTCAGGCGCGGCCCGGCGGGGAGGGATCTGCCCGGCTTTCCCGCATTCGTGCGCCACGCACTCGGCGCCCCCAGTCTCACCCAGCTCGGGTTGTACGCGGTGTCGGAGCTTGGCCGCAGGGTGTTCGGGCAGCGCGACCGTGGCGGCGCCACGCGAGACCGGCCGCCTATTTCATCAGCGACGGCAGGTACGTGCTCAATTCGGGAATGAACAGCAGCATCGCCAGCGTGACGACGTCGAAGACCAGCAGCATCGACGCGCCGCGGTAGACGGTCATGATGGGGATTTTCGACGTCCCGCTGACGACGAAGGCGTTGAGCCCCAGCGGCGGCGTGACCAGTCCGATTTCGGTGAGCTTGGTGAACACGATGCCGAACCATATCGCGTCGAAGCCGAGGCTGGTGATCAGCGGAAACGTCAGCGGGACGGTGATCAGCAGCACGGCCAGCTGATCGAAGAAGCATCCCAGGATCAGGTACACGACGACCAGGATGGCGATGACCGTCCAGCGCGACAGGCCGGCGGCGGAGATGGCCTTGATCAGCGCCTGCGGAACCTGCGTCATCGTCGTGAAATAGCCGAAGATCATCGCGCCGATGACGATCGAGAAGATCATCGTGGAAACGATGACCGTCTGCTTCAGGCTGTCGGCGGCTTCGCCGATCTTCAGCCGGCGCGTGACGATGCAGATGACGAAGGCCGCCAGCGCGCCGAGCGAGCCGACCTCGGTCGCGGTGGCGATCCCGGTGTAGAGACCGCCCAGGATGATGAACGCCAGCGCGAACAGCGGCAGCAGCTTGGTCAGTCCGGTCGTCCTTTCCTTCCAGCTGAACGGCGGGACGTCCTTGACTTCGCCGGGCACGAACTTGGCGATGAGGTACATGCCCACGGCAAAGTTGACGGCGGTGAGCACGCCCGGAATGATCCCGGCGATCAGCAGCTTGCCGATCGACGTCTCGGTCAGGATGCCGTAGAGCACCAGCGTCAGGCTGGGCGGAATCATGATCGCCAGCGTGCCGGCGACGGTGACGACGCCGGCGGCGATGCGGTCGCTGTAGCCCAGCCGCTGCATCTCGGGAATCGCGATGCGGGAGAACACCGCCGCCGACGCCGAGCTCGTTCCGGCCATCGCGGCGAATCCGGCGCTGGCCATGATCGTCGCGATCCCGACGCCGCCGGGCACGTGGCCGATCCACTTGTTCGCCACGGTGAACAGCTCCTTGGCGATCCCGCTGCGCGACGTGACTTCCGCCAGCAGGATGAACATCGGAATCACCGTCAGCACGTACGACGCGGTCGAGCGGTAGGGCACCGAGCCCAGGATCGCCATGACGGTGTTCCAGTCGGCGACCAGCCACAGGCCCACGCAGCCGCTGATCATCAGGCTGAAGGCGATGGGGACGCCCGCCAGCATCAGCACCAGCAGGACGGCAATGGCGATGAAGATCATCGTCGTTCGCCCTAAAGCTCTTCGACGATCTGGTCGCGCCCGGCGTGGCCGCCGTCGTGCGGGGACCCGCCCCGGACGAGCGTCAGCAGATGCCGGAGCATGCGGATCGAGATCAGCGCGCAGCCGAAGGGAACGAAGAAATACGCCGGCGCGAGCGGATACGCGACCATGCCGACCGACAGCTCACCCGTCTCCGCGGCCCGGACAAAGGACTCCCACGAAGCGACCATGATCAGGAGCAGGATCCCGAGGCCGAGGAGCTCGATGACCGGGTCCAGCACCGCCTTCACCCGCCGGGGAAAGTGCTTCTCCAGCAGTTCGACCTTCAGGTGGTATCCGCTCCGGTTGGTCGCGCTCAACGCCAGGAAGATCATCATCGCCATCAGGTATTCCTCGACGAACTCGGTGACGCCCTTGATCGGCCGGTTGAACAGGTAGCGCCCCATGGCGTCGGCGCTGACCATGACCATGATCAGGCCGGCGCACGCGGCGCTGACGTAGAGGCAGGCGTTTTCGACGGCGTCGAAAGCCTTGCTCAACCGCTTCAGCATGGGGACGCTCTCAGTTGAGTTCCGCGCGGATCTTCCACAGCTGCTCGACCGACTTGCGGGCGGGAAGGCCGCGGGCTTCCATCGTGGTGATCCACTGCTCGATCGCGGGCTTGACCTTGTTGCCCCACTCGGTCTGATCCGCCGCCGTCAGGTGGTAGAGCCCCTTTCCCTTCTTTTCCCAGTCGGCGATGATCCCCTTCTCTTCCTTGTCGGCCGCGGCGGCCATGGCCGCCGAGGTCTCGTCGGATGCCTTCCTGATCGCCTGCTTCACGTCGTCCGGGAGCTTCTTCCAGGTGTTTTCGTTGATCGCCCAGAACGAAGCGACGGTGCCGACGTCGATGCCGACGGTGCCGTACTTGACGACTTCCTCCAGCTTCCACGACTTGCCGCTGATGTAGCTGAACGTCGTGCCGTCGACGGTTCCCCGCTGCAGGCCCTCGAAGACTTCCGGCGACGTCAGCATGACCGGCGTGCCGCCCAGCGCCTCGATCGCCGAGCCCATCACCGGGCTGTTGATCCTGATCTTCATTCCCTTCAGGTCGGCGATCTTCTGCACCGGCTTGCTGCCCGAGAGGACCTGGTAGGGCGGATACATGAAGCCCATGAACGGCCGCAGCCCCATCTTCAGGAATTCGTCGACCACCAGCGTGTTCGAATTCAGGTAGACCTGATACGCCCTGGTGTTCTTGACGACGTCGGCGCCCAGTCCCGGCAGGTCGGCGCCGCCGCCCAGCGGTAGCTTCCCGCTCGACTGGCCGGCGCCGGTGAAGACGATGTCGGCGAGCCCCTTGCGGGCGAGCTCCAGCATGTCCTTTTCCTTGCCCAGCTGCTCGGCCGGGAAGTGCTGGAATTTCACCTTGCCGCCGGTCAGCTCCTGCACCCGCTTCATGAACGCCTGATGGCCGTTGATCGACAGGAAGTGGGTCAGCGGATGCGTGTCGGCGAATTTCAGGACGATCTCGTCGGCCGCCTGTGCGGTCGATCCCAGACCCAGCGACAGCGCGGCGGCGACGATGATGCGACGGATGAAGCGGCGATGCAGTGCCATTTCCAAGACCTCCCTGTTGAGTTCGTCGTTGCCGCGCGCGCTAGACGGCGTGTCCGGCGCGCGCGCCGCCGGCAATCGCCTGGAGGATCAAGTGGGGCTCGTCGCGGTCGCCGATCGAGAACACCTCGGAAACCACGCCCTCCAGTTCTTTCGCCAGCGCCAGATTCGGTCCGGGGGGCAGCGCCGTGATCACGCTGTCGGCCGCCACCGTCCTTACCGTCCCTTCGCGGGTCCGGACGATGATACCCTCGTCGGTGACCTTCAGGCATTCGGCTTCGGTGAGAATCGTCACGCCGTTGCCGGCCAGCCACTCCTGCAGCCGCGGCTTCATCGCCACCGGGATTCCCGCACCCGGATCGTTCGAGGCTTCGACGATCGTCACCTGCCGGCCGCGCTTGACCAGGAACGCCGCCAGCTGGCAGCCGTGCAGCAAGCCGCCGACGATCACGACGCGCCTGCCCACCGGCAGCCAGAGCCGGGTCAGCCGGCCGAGAAGTTCCGGGCCGAATAGCCGCAGGAACGGCGCCACGCGGCGCTCCAGAGCGCGGCTCGTCAGCACGCTGCGGCGATCGATGCCCGGGATGTCCAGCGCGGCGGGCTTGCCGCCGGCAGCGACGATCACCGCGTCCGGCCTGTCGGCGCGCGCGGTCGCGGCGGTGAACTCCTGTCCCAGGCGCAGCGACACGCCCAGCTTTCGCAGCTGGATGTCGTAGTAGGCGACGAGACCGGGCAGGTCTTCGATCAGCGTGCCCTTGATCAGCGCCGCCAGCGGCAGCGACCCGCCGAGTTGCCGCGCCTTGTCGTAGAGCACGACCTCGTGTCCGCGGGCCGCCGCGACGCGGGCGGCTTCCATGCCCGCCGGGCCGCCGCCGACGACGACGATGCGCTTGCTGCGCGCCGCCGGCGCGATCCGGTACTCGCGCTCGTGGCCCAGCGCCGCATTCACGCGGCAGGACAGCGGCCGGTATTTCTGCATGGGCGTCACGCACTCCAGGCAGGCCATGCACGGCCGGATGTCCTCCGGCCTTCCTTCGATCAGCTTGCGCGGCAGGTCGGGGTCGGCCATCAGCCGCCGGCCCATGGCGATGGCGTCGGCCATCCCCTGGCGCAGGATCGACTCGCCGAGTTCGGGGCCGAGGCTGCCGACGACGATCACCGGAATCGACACCGCCGCCTTGATGCCGGCGGCGCTGCGGGTGTTGACTCCGGGCGACCGCACCGCTTTCGCCAGCGGAACCGTCGGTTCCGGATAGAGCAGCTGCTCGGGAAAATGCACCCAGCCGTAGGCGCCACGGCCGTAGCCCCAGCCGGTCACGCTGACGTAGTCGAGTCCGGCGGCCTCCAGAATCCGGGCAAACCCCCGGCTCTCCTCCGGCGTGATCCCCTGCTCGTGCCCCCATTCCTCGCCGTTGATCCTTGCGCCGATGACGAAATCCGGTCCCACGCGCCTGCGGATGGCGCGGACGATGTCGGCGGTGAAGCGTGCCCGCGTTTCCAGCGTCCCGCAGCCGTAGTCGTCGTCGCGACGGTTCCAGGCCCGCGACAGGAAGCTGTTGAGAAGGTAGGCGTGGCCGGCGTGGATCTCGACGCCGTCGAAGCCCGCCGCCTTCGCTCGCTGCGCCGCCTGCGCGTGCTTGTCCACCGCGTGCTCGATGTCGGCGAGCGTCATCGCGCGCGGCGGATCGTAGCTGCCTCGGGGGTCGGAGATCGGCGCCTCGCTTTCGGGCAGCGCGGAAGCTGCCAGCGGGGGCTGTCCCGAGAACTTTCCGGCGGGCCCGTTGTGGCTGAGTTGCACGAACGCCGGGCAGCCGTGGCCGTGGATCGCTTCGGCCAGCTGCGCGAACGACGCCGTGAACGCGTCGTCGTCGAGGCGCAGCCGGTTCTCGCCCTTGCCGCCCAGGGGATAGTCGACGCAGGTGCTCTCGACGATGATCAGCCCGACCCCGCCCTCGGCGAGCGCCTCGTAGTGCGCGATCAGCGCCGGGCTCGCATTGCCGTCGGCGGCGGCAAACCCCAGAACCTGGGGAGCTTTCACGATGCGGTTGCGCAGCCTTACCCCCTTCAGTTGCAGGGGTTCGAGCAGTCTGCCGGTCCTGCCTTGGGTCGTCATCGGTCTCTCGGGCCATTTGCCTGCCGCCGCTGCCGGTCCGGCGGACGCGCAGCGTAGAATGCGAACTCCGTCGCCGCCCGTGTGCGGCGACCGCGTCGGCACTGGATTATCGGCCGGCCGACAACAACAGGACAAGCACCGGATCATGACGATTGTTGCCGTGGACATCGGGGGGACGTTCACCGACCTCGCCGCGCTCGACCCCGAATCCGGGGAGCTGCGGTTTTCGAAGAGCCTCACGACGCCGCCGAATTTCGAGCAGGGTGCGCTCGACTGCCTCGCCAAGGCGGACATCGACACGGCGACGATCGAGGTGCTGCGTCACGGGACGACGGTCGTCATCAATGCGCTGCTGGAGCACAAGGGCGCGCGCACGGCGCTGATCACCACCGACGGGTTTCGCGACATCCTGGAAATAGGCCGCGGCAACCGTCCCGAATCGTTCAACATCCTCTACCACCGGCTGCCGCCGGTCGTGCCGCGCGATCGTCGCTACGAGATCGTCGAGCGGCTGGATGCGCGCGGCAACGTGCTGCGCCCGCTCGACCGCGACGCGCTGCCGCTGCTTGCCGCGCGCCTGAAGGCCGAAGGCATCGAGGCGGTCGCGGTGTGCCTGCTGCACGCCTGGCGCAACCCGGTGCACGAGATCGAGATCGGCGCCTATCTGCGCCAGCACAGCGATTGCTTCGTCACCTGCTCGCACGAGATTTCGCGCGAATTCCGCGAGTTCGAACGCACGTCGACGTCGGTGCTCAACGCCTACGTCGGCCCTTCGGTTAGCACCTACCTCGAGCGCTTCGGCGGCGCGTTGCGGGGTGCCGGCTTCGAAGGCCGCCTCTACCTGATGGGATCGAACGGGGGCGTGCTGACCGAGGACGACACGCGGATGCGCCCGCTGTTGCTGGTCGAGTCGGGGCCCGTCGGCGGCGCCGCAGGCGCGGTGGAGATCGGCGCGCGCATCGGCGAGAAAAACCTGGTCGCGTTCGACATGGGCGGGACCACGGCCAAGTCGGTGCTGATCGAGGACGGCGAGGTCGCCGCGTCGCCGCTGTACTGGGTCGGCGGCTACGATCGCGGCTACCCGGTGCAGGCGTCGGTGCTCGACATCGTCGAGGTGGGAACCGGGGGCGGCAGCATCGCCAGCGTCAACGAGCTCGGCGCGCTGCAGGTGGGGCCGCGCAGCGCCGGCGCCATGCCCGGCCCGGCTTGCTACGGCCAGGGCGGCACGCTGCCGACGGTCACCGACGCCAACCTGTATCTCGGGCGGCTCGACGCCGACCACTTCATGGGCGGCAGCATGCCGCTGCGCCGCGACCTCGCCGCGGCGGCGCTGGACGAGCTGGCGGCGAGCCTGGGCCAGCCGACGGCGGCGATCGCGTCGGGCATCCTGAGGATCTCGACCATCGCCATGGCGACCGCGGTGCGCAAGGTGACCATCGAGCGCGGGTACGATCCGCGCGATTTCGCGATGGTCGCGTTCGGCGGCGCCGGGCCGCTGCACGCGGTCGAGGTGGCGCGCGAAATCGGCATGAAGCGCGTGCTGATCCCGCCCAAGCCCGGCCATTTCTCCGCCTACGGGATGCTGTTCGCGGATTTCCGCTACGACCTGACCGAGACGGTGGCGCGGACGCTCGAGTCGGTCGACGTCGACGAGATGAACGAGCGCTTCGTCGTGCTCGAATCCGAAGGTGCACGCAACCTCGCCGGCATCGGCGTCCCGATCGAATCGCTGCGCTACATCCGCTACGCCGAAATGCGCTACCAGCGGCAGGAATACACGATCAAGGTCCGGCTGCCGGCGCACTGCAAGGACCGCGACGAGCTGCGGCAGCTGTTCGAGGAAAGCTATCGACGCCGCTACGGGCACGCGGCGAAGGACATGGGCATCGACGTCGTGATGCTCCGCGTCGTCGTCGACGCCCGCACCGCACGGCCGCAGCAGCGTCCGGCCGCTCCCGGACAGCAGGCGACCGCCAGGCCGAAGCGGCGCGTCGTCTGGTTCGAAGGCGCGGGCCTCGCCCCCTGCGACGTCTGGCAGCGCGACGATCTCGTCGCCGGTCAGTCGATCGCCGGCCCGGCGGTGATCGAGGAGGACGCTTCGACGACGGTGCTGCCGCCGGGCGACGTCGGCGAGATCGACTGCTGGGGCAACATCGCGATCACGCTCGGAGGATGGTCATGATTGCGCCCGCCGCGCCCGAAGCGACCGTCGACCCGGTCACGCTGGAGATCGTCCGCAACCTGCTGATCGCCATCCTCGACGAGGGCGAGATCAACCTGTCGCGGACGGCCTTCAGCCCGATCATCTACGAGGTGAAGGACTACTCGATCTGCCTGCTCGACCGCGACGGTCAGACCATCGCCCAGAGCCGCGGCGGCATCCCCACGTTCATGGCCGACATGGGCGAACCGGTGAGGGACGGCATCGAGATGTACGGCGCCGACGGCTTCGATCCCGGCGACGTGGTGCTGATCAACTACTCGGCCATTTGCGGCCAGCACCTGAACAACATGATCCTCTACGTCCCGGTGCACTGGGAGGGCGAGCTCATCGGCTTCGCCGCGACCCGCGCGCACTGGACCGACGTCGGCGGCCGCGTCTCCGGCGGATTCTCGACCGACACCACCGAGATCTTCCAGGAAGGCCTGCAGCTGCGCAGCGTCAAGGCGTACAAGCGCGGCAAGCCGGACGAGGAGATCATGCGCATCATCCGGCACAACATCCGCTACCCGGAGCTGTCGCTGGGCGACATGGCCGCGCAGGTCGGCGCCTGCGAGCTCACCGCGCGCCGGTTCCTCGACCTCATCGGCAAGTACGGCTGGCAAACGACCAACGCCTGCATCCACAGGATCTGGAACCAGTCCGAGGCGCTGGTCCGGCAGAAGATCGCCGCGCTGCCCAAGGGGCGGTTCGAGGCGGAGAGCTTTCTCGACGACGACGGCATCGATCCCGACCACACGCTGCCGATCAAGGTGGCGGTCACCATCGCCGCCGACACGCTGGAGATCGACTTCACCGGCACGGCAGGGCAGACCCGCGGCGCGATGAACAGCGGGCGCAGCGGCGGGCTGGCCGCGGCCAAGGTGGCGTTCAAGAGCGCGATCTTTCCCGACCTGCCGGCGAACGACGGCGCTTTCCGGCCGCTGCAGATCGTGCTGCCCGAAGGCACGATGATCAGCGCCGTCGACAACGCCGCGATGGCGCACTGGAACCTCGCGCTGAAGACGGTGATCGACACCATCTACCTCGCGCTGTCGCAGGCGATGCCGGACCGGATTCCCGCCGCGCACCACGCCGCGCAGGGGCTGTACACGTTCTTCGGCCGCGACGCGGCCACCGGCCAGCGCTATTCGACGCTCGACACGACGCTGGGCGGCTGGGGCGCACGGCCGGACGGCGACGGCTTCTCGCCGCTGAAGACGGTCACCCACGGCGACACCCGCAACATCCCGGTCGAGGTCGAGGAAACGTTCTATCCGCTGCACGTCGAGAGCTACGCCTGGCGCCCCGACACCGGCGGGCCGGGCGAATTCCGCGGCGGGCTGGGCCTGCGCAAGGTGTACCGGATGATCCAGGACTGCAAGTTCGTCTCCGCCTTCGAGCGCACCAAGTGTCCGCCCTGGGGCCTGTTCGGCGGCAAGCCCGGGCAGACCGCCGACGCCCGCGTCCGCCAGTCCGACGGCGGCGAGACGCGCAGCTGCCGCAAGGTCACCGGCCTTCCGCTTGCCGCCGGGGCGACCGTCGAACTGCTCTCGGCCGGCGGCGGCGGCCGCGGCCTGCCGACCACGCGCCCGGTAGAGCGCGTGCTGGAGGACGTGCGCCAGGGCTACGTCACCGTCGACGGCGCGCGGCGCGACTACGGCGTGGTCGTCGACGCGGTCACGATGACCGTCGACGATGCGGCCACGCAGGCGCTGCGCCGCAGCTGAGCTTCCACCGCAACGGGGTCGCACACATGAAACTCCTGAGCTTCACCCAAGCCGGCCGCGATTCCTGGGGCGCGGTCGTCGGCGACGGCGTCGTCGATCTCGGCGCGCGTCTCGCAGGCCGGTATCGGCGATTGCGCGACGCGATCGAAGCCGACGCGTCGGGCGACCTGGCCGCGGCGGCCGCCGGCGCTGGGGCCGACTTCCGGTGGTCCGAGATCGGGTTCCGGTTGCCGCTCCCCGACCCGGAACGGGTGTTCTGCATCGGCCGCAACTACCGGGGCCACGTGGCCGAGGCCGGCCACAAGCTGCCCGAGCAGCCGAGCCTCTTCCTTCGCCTCGCCGCTTCGCTGGTGCCGCACGGCGGCGCGCTGGTCCGCCCGCGCGTCTCGAACGACTTCGACTACGAGGGCGAACTCGCCGTGGTCATCGGCAAGGGCGGGCGCCACATCGCCCGCGCCGACGCGCTCGGGCACGTCTTCGGCTACACCATCCTCAACGACGGTTCGGTGCGCGACTACCAGTTCAAGCACTCGCTGATCGTCGGCAAGAACTTCGCCCGCACCGGTTCCTGCGGGCCGTGGCTGGTGACCCGCGACGAAATTCCGGATCCGGCGCAGCTGCATCTGGCGACGCGGCTCAACGGCGTCGAGGTGCAGAGCTCCGGCACCGACGACCTGATCTTCGACATACCGACGATCATCAGCTACATCTCGTCGTTCACGCCGCTCGTCGCCGGCGACGTCATCGCCACCGGCACGCCCGAGGGCGTCGGCTTCGCGCGCACGCCGCCGCTGTGGATGAAGCCCGGCGACGTGATCGAAGTCGAAATCTCTTCCATCGGCGTGCTGCGCAACGCCGTGATCGCGGAAGAGGCCTGAACGCGGCATTCACCAGGAGGCAGGCCCATGCCCGAGGTCTACATCTACGCTGTCGAAGGCCGGACGATGGATCAGAAGCGCGCGCTGGTGAAGGACATCACCGACGCCGTCGTGCGCCATTTCAAGGTCGAGCCGGCAACCGTCATGGTCCAGATCATGGAAACGTCGAAGGCGTCCAAGGCCAAGGGCGGGGTGCTGTTTTGCGACCGGCCGGGCGAACCGCGATAGGGTGCCCGGCGCGGGTGCTGCCTCGCGCCGCCGCGCCGAGCCGTCGACCGGTGCTGCGAACCGTCGGCGACGAATCCGGGGAACCGGCGTGAGCGGGCAATTCGCGGGCCGCACCGCGCTCGTCACCGGCGCCAGCCGCGGCATCGGCGCGGTCATCGCCGCGACGCTGGCGCGCAAGGGTGCGCGCTGCCTGCTGACCGCGCGCAACGCCGCCAGCCTGGATCGGCTGGTCGACGCGATCCGGGCCGACGGCGGCGACGCGGCCGCGTTCGCGCTCGATCTCGAGGATCCGGCGGCGATCGCCGCCGCCGTCGGCCGGCTGCGCGCGGGCACCGAAAGGCTCGACGTCGTCGTGCTCAACGCCGCGCTGGGTGGCGTTCGGCTGCCGCTGGTCGATTACCCGATGGACGTCTGGATGCGGCTGTTCCAGGTGAACGTGCACGCCAACCTGGCGCTGCTCGCCGGGCTGCACCCGCTGCTCGCGCAGTCGGACGCGGGCCGGGTGGTCGTCGTCAGCACCGGCGTGTCGCGCGTGGCCAAGGCGCACACCGGCGCCTACGCCGTGTCGAAGGCGGCGCTCGAAGCGCTGGCCGGCATCTACGCGCTCGAAGTCGCGGGCACGCCGATACGGATCAACGTCGTCAATCCGGGCGCGACGCGGACGCAGATGCGCGCCGAAGCCTTTCCGCAGGAAGACCCGGCGACGGTCAAGCCGGCCGCAGCGCTGATGCCGCTGATCGTCGAACTCGCTTCCGTCGCCTGCATCCGGCAGGGCGAGTGGATCGCCGCGGACAAGTGGCTGGCCGAGCGCGCCGATCGCGAGCCGATCAGGTGAATCCGTACAGGCGCGCCGGATTCTCGACCAGGATGCGTTCGCGCAGCCGCTGATCCGGCACCCAGGCGGCGAAGAGAGCGAAGAGTTCGACCGAGCCCACGCGGTCGGCGAACGACAGATGGGGATAGTCGCTTCCCCAGATCACGCGATCCGGCGCCGCCTGCACGACCGCCTGGACCATCGGTGCCGCGTCCGCATACCCCGGCGCGGCGGAGATCCGGTAGATCCCGGTGAGCTTGACCCAGCAGCGGCGCTCGCCGCCGCGCATCAGGTCCAGCAGGCGACGAAAGCCGGGGGCCGCACTTCCTTCGCACGCCGGAAACATGCCCAGATGGGCGAGCGAAAAATCGACGCGCAGGCGTTCGAGCAGCGGCAGGAGTTCGAGCGTGAGCCAGCCCGGCAGCAGGAAGTCGAGGTGCCATCCGATCTTCCGGCAGCGCTCCGCGAGGCACAGGATGCGCGGCTCCAGCGCGGCGGCGAGCCCGGCCTGCGGCGGCTGCACCGGCGAGACGTTGATGCGCACGCCGCGCACGCCGA
>CAIWHR010000342.1 GCA_903912485.1 uncultured beta proteobacterium
CCGTCGCCCCGCCGCCGCGCGAGGTCCCCTTCGCCGCGCCGGCGCCGCTGGAGCGCATCGCGCCCGATCCGGCGTCGCGCGAGCTCGCAGCACCCGTCGCCCCCCCGGCCGACCGGCCGGCGACCGCGCCGGTTCAGGGATCGGCACCCGGCGGCGACCGCGCGGCCAACCCCGCTTCCGCGCGGGACGCGGCGGCCGCCGGAGCGGCGAAGGCGTCGGCCGGCGTCCCGTCCGGCGAAACGGCTCCGCGACGGCTCCTCGGCGCGCCCGATGCCGGCGACGACATCTTTCGGCCCCGCCGCGACACGGAAGCGCCCGCGGCCGGCGAACCGCCGCGCATCGACCTCGAAGCGACGCGGCGGCGGGCGCGCGAGATCGCAGCCGAACGGCCAGGCTCGCCGGGATTCCTGAAGCTGGTCCCGCCGCCGCCGCCGGACGCGAAGAAATTCGACCTGGGCGAGGCGATCGCCAAGGCGGCGAAGCCCGACTGCCGCGATGCCTATGCCGGGCTCGGGCTGCTCGCGATACCCCCGCTGATCGCCGCCGCGATCGGCGACGGCGGCTGCCGCTGGTGACCGCGGCGCGCCGGCCGCAGGCAACGGCGGGGCGCGTTTGCCGTAAGATTGAGCTTCACGCCCGCCACCCGCCATGGACTGGTTACACGACCTCCCCGCAACGCCGCTCGCCTTCATCGTCGTCTTCGCCGTGCTGGCGGGGTCGATGGCCGGTCTGGCGCTGTTCGCCGGGCTCGCGCGGCGCCTCAACGCCCGCGCACAACTCGACAACTCGACGATCGCGGGGCTGCTGGCGGCTCTCGTCGGCGTCTACTCGATCGCCGCAGGGCTGACCGCCGTCGCGGTCTGGAACAACACCGTCGACGCGACCGCGCACGTCAGCCGGGAAGTGACCGCGATCACCGTGCTGTATCACGATCTGGGCGGCTACCCGAAATCGCTGGAGGTGCAGGCCAGGGCCCGCCTCACCCAGTACACGCAGGACGTGATCGAGAAGGAGTGGCCCGTGCACCTGAGCGGCAGCAACCTGGGCGGCGGGCTCGAGGTGCTGGAGGACCTGCAGCACATGCTGTACGCGTTCGAGCCGACGACCGAGGGGCAGAAGGTCGTGCACGCCGAGACGCTGCACAGCTACAACCGGCTGGTCGAGATGCGGCGCGAGCGGATCCGGTCGGCCGACGAGACGGCGCTGCCCGGGCCGTTGTGGGCCGTGGTCACGCTGCTCGGCGCGATCGCGATCACCTCGTGCTTCCTGCTGCGCATCGACAGCCTGCTGCTGCACGCGGTCGTCACGGCGCTGGTCGCCACGCCGATCGCGCTGGTCGTGTTCTTCATCGCCGTCACCGACCGCCCGTTCCGGGGGGGCGTCACCGTGTCGGTCGAGCCCTACCAGGAGGCGCTGGTGCACATGACGCATCACGACGCGTCGACGACGGGGGGCGGCAGCACGACGGCAGTCCGGTGAGCGCGGCGCGGCGCCCCGCGCGGAGCGCCCCGGATGCACCGGTGAAGCCCGTCGCCGCGCCGCGGCCCTGCGCGCCGCTCGTGCCAGCGGCGGCGTTTCGCCTTATCATTGCCCGATGAATCCGCAAACGCCCGACGTCGCGCTCACCGCCCCCCTGTCCGACGCCGAGGTCTCGGAGCTCGACGAACTCCTGCAGTCGCTGCCGGAGGACAGCGAGCCGCTCGACGTCGCGATGCTCGACGGCTTCCTGGCCGCCATCCTGCTCCAGCCCGAGACGGTGCCGCCCTCGGCGTGGCTTCCCTTCGTGTTCGACGCGGAGGGCGTCGAGGCGCCGCCGTGGGCCGATCCCGCGGCGGCGCAGAGGGCGATGGAACTCATCATGCGCCGCCACAACGAGCTGGCCGCCTACATCGCCGCGCGCGAACCCTTCGACCCCGTCATCTTCGAACTCGAGGACGACGACGGCAGCGCGCTGACCGGCCCGGCCGCCATCGCCGCGCTCGAGCCCTGGGCCGAGGGCTTCATGAGCGCGCTGGCCGCGTTTCCCGAACTGCTCGAGCAGCTGCAGGCAGACGACGATTCTGCCGTGGCGCTGATGGGCGTTCTGCGCCACCTCCCCGCCGATCCCGACGACGACAGCGAGGAGGGCCAGGAGATCGCGCGCGACAAGGCCGCGTTCGATCGCGACCTGCCGCTGGCCGATCTCGACGAGGCGATCGGCGCGCTCACCGCCGCGGTGATGGACATCGCCGACATCACCCGCCCGCGGCGTCCCGCGGAACGCACCGGCCCCAAGGTCGGGCGCAACGATCCCTGCCCCTGCGGCAGCGGGCGCAAGTTCAAGCACTGCCACGGGGCGAGCGTGCACTGACTCCGCTCGCCGGCCCCGTTCGCCACCCTCCGGAGAACCCCTTGAAGATCTTCCACTCGGCCGCCTCGCCCTTTGTCCGGAAATGCATGGTCGCCGCCTTCGAGCTGGGTCTTTCCGACCGCATCGAACGCCTGCCCGCGGCGGCAAATCCGATCGATCGCGACCGATCGATCGTCGCCCACAACCCGCTCGGCCAGGTGCCCACGCTGATCACCGACGACGGCGCCGCGCTCCACGACAGCCGCGTGATCTGCGAGTACCTGGACGATCTGGGCGGCGGCGGCCTGCTGCCGGCGCCGGGTCCGGCGCGGTGGCGCACGCTGGTCGAGCAGTCGATCGCCGACGGCATCAGCGACGCCGCGGTGCTGGCGCGCTACGAGACCGCGGTGCGTCCCGAGGCGTTGCGCTGGAGCGACTGGACCGCAGGCCAGCTCGACAAGATCGCCTGCGGGCTGGCCGATCTCGAAGCGCGCGCCACCGGATTCGGCGACCGCGTCGATCTGGGGACCATCGCCTTCGCCTGCGCGCTCGGCTATCTCGACTATCGCTTCGCGTCGCTCGCGTGGCGGGAGACGCACCCGAACGCCGCCGCGTGGTTCGAGTGGTTCGGCGGCCGCGACTCGATGGTCGCCACCCGCATCCCGCCGGCCTGACGCGCCGTCGCGCAGCCGGCCTCGCCGCGACCCCCGCTCGCGGGAGGCGGCAGCCGAGGGCGCGAGCGCCGTCACATGCTGCGGCGGTACTGGCCCCCGACCTCGAACAGCGCGTGGGTGATCTGCCCCAGCGAGCAGACGCGCACGGTGTTCACGAGCTCGGCGAACACGTTGCCGTTCTCGATCACGACCCGCTGCAGCTTCGCCAGCGCCGCCGGCGCCTCCCCCGCGTGACGCCGGTGGAAGTCGTGCAGGCGCGACAGCTGCGAGGCCTTCTCTTCTTCGGATGAACGCGCGAGCTCGACCTTGACCGGCGGGGCGTCGGCGTGCGGATTGCGGTAGGTGTTGACGCCGATGATCGGATACGAGCCGTCGTGCTTCTTGTGCTCGTAATACATCGACTCCTCCTGGATCTTCCCGCGCTGGTAGCCTGTCTCCATCGCGCCCAGCACGCCGCCGCGCTCGGAAATCGCCTCGAACTCCTTCAGCACCGCCTCCTCGACCAGGTCGGTCAGCTCGTCGACGATGAACGAGCCCTGGTTGGGGTTCTCGTTCTTGGCCAGCCCCCACTCGCGGTTGATGATCAGCTGGATCGCGACCGCGCGGCGCACGCTGTCCTCGGTCGGCGTGGTGATCGCCTCGTCGTAGGCGTTGGTGTGCAGCGAGTTGGTGTTGTCGTAGGTCGAGATCAGCGCCTGCAGCGTGGTGCGGATGTCGTTGAACGAGATCTCCTGCGCGTGCAGGCTGCGCCCGGACGTCTGCGAGTGGAACTTGAGCTTCTGCGAGCGCTCGTTGGCGCCGTAGCGCTGCCGCATCGCCACCGCCCAGATCCGCCGCGCGACGCGCCCGATCACCGTGTACTCGGGATCCATCCCGTAGCTGAAGAAGAACGACAGGTTGGGCGCGAAGTCGTCGATGTGCATGCCGCGGGCGAGGTACGCCTCGACGAAGGTGAAGCCGTTCGACAGCGTGAACGCGAGCTGCGAGATCGGGTTCGCGCCGGCCTCGGCGATGTGGTAGCCGGAGATCGACACCGAGTAGAAGTTGCGGATGTTGTGGTGGACGAAGAATTCGGCGATGTCGCCCATCACCTTCAGCGAGAACTCGGTCGAGAAGATGCAGGTGTTCTGGCCCTGGTCCTCCTTGAGGATGTCGGCCTGCACCGTGCCACGCACCGACGAGTAGGTGCGGGCGGCGATCTCGGCGCGCTCGCCGTCGGCCGGCTCGCGCCCCTCGCGGGCGCGGAAG
>CAIWHR010000343.1 GCA_903912485.1 uncultured beta proteobacterium
CCGCAGCGGGCGCCGCGGCCGTCGCTTCCCATCCGCGCGCGAAGCCGTCGAGGCTCGCGGCGACCGCGAGGCCGGACTCGCGCACCGCCGCTTCGAACGCGTCGCGGGCAAACGGCAGTGCGCCGCTGGCGGCGATGGCGCCGAACATGACTGAACTCACGGCGGTGCCCGCGGCGCGCGCGGCCTCGTCCATGTCGAAGGCGACCAGCCGGCGGCTGTGCCGCTGCGCCACGGCGAGCAGCCGCCCGGTGTCGAAGCGCCCGTCGCCGGGCGCCATCTTCTCGACCGTGGTCAGCGTCCGGCACGACGAGGTCACGAGTTCGGTCCGCTCGGCGCTGACCATGCCGTCCTGCACCATGCGCACCGCTTCGAGCAGTTCCGAGGCCACCAGCAGGTCGATGCCGCCGGGCACCGGCAGCAGCGACAGCACCGGACGGCGACCGCCCAGCGCCGCCTGCGGCTCCGGATGGATCTCGACGTAGTACGTGGTGGCACCGGTGCGCTGTGCGACGCCGGGGATCGACGTGCTCTGCGCCGGGTAGCCGCAGGCCTGCGCCACCTCGACCAGCCACTCGGCCAGCACGCCGCCGCCCTGCCCGCCCAGCGCCGCGATCAGGATCGTGACCGGCCCTGGCGTGCCGGTCACGGCTTCTGCATCCAGCCGATGCACGCCCGGCGCAGCCGCGCCGCCAGCCGGTCGCGCCAATGCGGATGCGTGATCACCTCGCCGCGATAGAACGACGGGCACAGCGCGGCGGCGTGCGCGTTCTCGCCGCAGAGGCCGCAGCCGACGCAGCCGTCGACGACGGTGGCGACGGGATCGACCTTCAGCGGATCGGAACTCGCCTTCAGCGTCAGCGTCGGACAGCCGGACAGGCGGATGCACGCATGGTCGCCGGAGCAGACGTCCTCGTCGACGCCGTACCTGACGCGCAGCGATCGCTGGCCGGCCTTCAACCGCGCCGCGCGCCACGGCCGCACGCGCCGCTGCCGCTCGAGCTGGCACTCGCCCTCGGCGACGATGACCTTGAGTCCGGCGAAAGGCGTGGTGAACGCCTCGTCGAGCGTGCGCCGCATCGCCGCCACGTCGTAGCTGTCGACGCTCCGCAGCCACCCGACGCCGATGCCGGCGAGCGTGCGCTCGATGCTCCGGTTGGCGTGCACCGCGCTCGCCCGCGGGTCGCGCGCGGAAATCTTGTCCGCTTCGGTCGGCGACGAGATCATCTCCTGCGCGCCGGTGGCCGACGTGTAGCCGTTCTTGAGGATCAGCAGCACCGCGTCGCCGCCGTTGAACAGCGCCGACTGGACTCCGGAGAGCAGCCCGTTGTGCCAGAAGCCGCCGTCGCCCATCACCGCGAGCGTGCGCCGGGAAAACACCGGCGACACGCCGGCGCGGCTGGCGAGGCTCATTCCGTAGCCCAGGATCGAATGCCCGATCGAGAACGGTTCGAGCGTCGCGAAGCTGTGGCAGCCGATGTCGGCCGCGACGTGGACCGGGCCGACGTCCTGCTGCGCGAGCTTCAGCGCCGCGAACACCGGTCGCTCGGGGCAGCCGGTGCAGAACTGCGGCGGGCGCGCGGGCAGCGGCCGCGCGAGTTCGTCGGCGACCGCCTGCCGCCTCGCGTCGGTCGCGGCCAGCCAGTCCCGGCCGGCGTCCTGCGGCAGCTCGGGCGCCTCCTGCGCGACGAAGCCCGCGAGGCCCCGGCCGACGACCTCGACCGTGTACTCGCCGGCCATCGGCAGCAGATCCTTGCCGTGGATCCGGCAAGCGACGTCGAGCCGCCGCAGCGTGGCGAGGATCTCCTGCTCGATGAACTCGGGCTGGCCCTCCTCGACCACCAGCACCGAGCGCTTGCCCGCGCAGAACTCGCGGATCTCCGCGGGAACCAGCGGACAGACGACGTTGAGCACCAGCACCGGCACGACCGCGTCGCCGAACGCGTCGGCAAGCTCGAACTGCTGCAGCGCGCGGACCAGCGAGTTGTAGAGCCCCCCCTGCACGATGATGCCCAGATCGTCGCGGCGGCCGGCGAACGTCTCGTTGAGCTTCTGCTCGACGATCGAGTGCCGCGCCGCCGGAATGCGCTGGTCGTGCTTCAGCTTTTCTTGCCGGAACGTCGCCGGCGGATGCGACAGCTTCGCATAGTCGAAGGCCGCGGGAGTCTCGAGCAGGTGCCGGCCCGACACCGGCGGCGCGACGTTGTCGCTGCAGACGAAGCTGCCGCGCACGTGGCAGGCGCGGATGCGCAGCTGGAACATCGCCGGCGTGTTCGACGCCTCGGACAGCGCGAACGCCGCTTCGACCATCCGCACCATGTGCTCGAGCTCGGGCCGCGGATCGAACAGCAGCAGCGACGACTTCAGCGCGAAGGCGAGCGTGCGCTCCTGCACCACGCTGGCGCCCTCGCCGTAGTCCTCGCCGACGACGATCAGCGCACCGCCGGTCACGCCGGGAGACGCCAGGTTGGACAGCGCGTCGGCGGCGACGTTGGTGCCCACGATCGACTTCCACGTCACCGCGCCACGCAGCGGATAGTGGATCGACGCGCCGAGCATCGCCGCCGCCGACGCCTCGTTGGCGCAGGCCTCGACGTGGACGCCGAGCTCGGCGAGATAGTCCTTCGACTGCACCAGCACGTCGAGGAGATGCGACACCGGCGCGCCCTGGTAGCCGCCGACGTACGCGACCCCCGACTGGAGCAGCGCCTTGGTGATCGCGAGTATGCCCTCGCCGTGGAAGGTTTCTCCCGCACCGCGGCGCAGCATCCGGGCTTCCCGGGCGAACGAGACTTCCACCTGTCCTCCGAACTTGTCCCGTTCCCGGGTTTCGCCGCGCTCGATCGAGGCTGGCTGCGACCTGCCAAGCGCGTGCGTCTGGCGAATCTAACCGCGGGCCCGGCGTTTGTCCATGCCGCGCGCCGGTCGTCGCCGTCGAACGGCGTCGGGCGGTCCGCTTTCGCCGACGCCGGGTGCCCGACGGAATGAAACGCCGGCAGCGCCTGTTTGCCCCCTCGGCTTGCTCCCGCGCCGGGAATCGGCTACAAAGGCGGCCGCATCCGCGCCGCGGAATCTTTCCTTCAGACAACGGAGAACAACGTGAACAAGAAGACAATCCACGCATTGGCCGGTCTCGCGCTCGCCTGCAGCCTGGCCCCGGTCGCCGCGGCGCAGGACGTCAAGCCGGAGGTTGCCATCAGGTACCGGCAGGCGATCCTGCGGGCGCAGCTCTGGAACGTCCTGCCGATGGCGGCGATGGTGAAGGGCGACAAGCCGTTCAACAAGGAACAGTTCCTGCTGCGCGCCACCTACCTCGACCAGCTCGCCGCGATGGCCTGGGAAGGGTTCACGCCGGGGTCCGACCAGGGCGCGCCGACGCGGGCCAAGCCGGAGATCTGGAAAGACATGGCGAAATTCACGCAGCACGCCAACGCGCTGCAGGCGGCGACACCCAAGCTCGTCGCCGCCGCCCGGGTCGGCACGCTCGAGGCGGTCAAGGGACCGTTCGGCGAGGTCACCAAGGCCTGCGACAGCTGCCACGACGACTTCCGCAGCAAGTGAGCGAAAGGAGGCCGGGCCTGCGCCCGGCCTCGTCGCTGCTGCAGCGGCTGCGCCTCGATCAGAGCCGGGTCACCAGCCACCACACCGCGCAGGCGGCCAGCGCGAGCAGCGCCAGCGCCCTGCCGCCGACGCCGGCGCCGGCAGCGAAACCCGCGTCGGCAAAGCGGCGCGGCAACGTCTTGCGGCCGTTGATCATCGGGCGAATCAGGTTCTCCCGCAGCGCGAACAGGTAGTACAGCACCGCCGCGACGTGGATGCAGGCCAGGCCCCAGAACAGCCACGCGCTGCGGCGATGAAGCGAGCTGATCGCGTCCGAGAGGTCCTTGCTGACCAGTTTGGCCAGAGGCCCTTCGACGGCGACGTCGTTGTTGGCGAACAGCCCGGAGGCGCCCTGCAGCAGCAGCATCAGCAGCAGGGCGACGACCGACCATCCGCCCAAGGGGTTGTGCCCCGCGTACACCGGCTTCGACCGCCGCCGGATCGCGGTCAGGTACGCGAGCACCGCGCGCGGCCCGGTCACGAAGCTCGCGAAGCGCGCGTGCCGGCTGCCGGCGAAGCCCCAGAGAATGCGGAACAGCACCAGCGCCAGCAGCGCGTAGCCTGCGCGCAGGTGCCAGTCCATCGCGTCGCCGCCGATCCTGACGCTGACCAGCGACGCCGCGGCGAGGCCCACGACCGCCCAGTGAAACGCGCGGACCGGCCAGTCCCAGACGCGGACGCTGACCACCGCGCCGTCCGGCGCCGCCGGCTTCGCGGCGGCGCCGCTAGACCCGCTCGATGACAAGAGCGATCCCCTGCCCGACGCCGATGCACATCGTGCACAGCGCGTAGCGGCCGCCGCTGCGCTCCAGCTGATACAGCGCCGTGGTGGCGAGCCGCGCGCCGGACGCGCCGAGCGGATGCCCCAGCGCGATCGCGCCGCCGTTGGGGTTGACGTGCGCGGCGTCGTCGGCAAGGCCCAGCATCCGCGTGACGCCCAGCGCCTGCGCGGCGAAAGCCTCGTTCAGTTCCATCACGTCGATGTCGTCCAGGGTCATGCCCGCCTTCTTGAGAACCTTGTCCACCGCGTAGATGGGGCCCACGCCCATGATCTCGGGCTCGCAGCCGACGGACGCGTATTCCACCACGCG
>CAIWHR010000344.1 GCA_903912485.1 uncultured beta proteobacterium
AGCGCGAGCTTGCCGAGCTCGATTACGCGATCGCGGCGGCGTCCGACGCGGCGACCGTCGCGCGCGAAACGCTGGTCGCCATCGCCGCCGAACTCGATGAGACGCAGCACGCGTACCATGCCGAGAGCCTCGCCTTCGGCTCGCAGCAGCGCCGCTGCCACGACCTCGAACTGGAGCTCCTGCAACTGCAGCAGGCGGCCGAGGCCGCCGAGCGCCGTCGCGCGCAGATCGTGAAGGAGCTCGCCGATCTCGCCGCGCAGGAGGCGCAGGAGCAGGAGCAGGCCCACGCCGTTGCCGCCGAACTGGCCGATGCCCAGTCGCGGTTGCACGACGAGATCGGAGCACGCGATGCGGCGCGCCACTCCCGCGGCGACGTCGACGTCGGCCTGGCGCGCGGCCGCGAGCGCGTTCGCCTGGCCGAGCGCGCAGCGCAGGAAGCCGCGTTCGCCGAGCGGAGCTGCCGCGATCGCCTGGCCGAGATGGACCGGCGCGCCGACGCGCTGGCCGCGCAGGTGGCGCAGCAGCAGGGGCTGCTCGCGCAGCTCGGTTCGGAGCGCGCGGCGATCGACTGGACGCCGGTCGAGCAGGCGCTGCAGCGGCACCTGGCCGCGCGCGGCGTGGCCGAACAGGCGCTCGCAGCCGCGCGCGACGCGCTCGAAGGGCTGGGCGCCGAACTGCGCGCGTCGGAAGAGGCGCAGCTGGCCGCCCTGCACCGGCTGGAGCCGGCGCGGGCACGGATCGAGGAGACGCGCCTCAAGGAACAGGCGGCCGCGCTGCTCGAGCAGCAGTTCGTCGATCAGCTGGCCGAGGCGCACGCCGACCTGACGGCGCTGCCGGCGCTGCTGAAGGCATTCGGCAACAAGTCGGCGCTCCCGGGTGAAATCGAACGCCTGGCCGCCGCCATCGCCGATCTCGGGGCGGTGAACCTCGCCGCGCTCGACGAACTCGGCATCGCGCAGGAGCGCAAGGCCTACCTCGACGCGCAGTCTGCCGACCTGAACGAGGCGCTGACGACGCTCGAGACCGCGATCCACCAGATCGACCGGGAATCGCGGGCGCTGCTGCAGCAGACCTTCGACACCGTCAACGCCAACTTCTCGCGGCTGTTCCCGGTGCTGTTCGGCGGCGGGCAGGCGAAGCTGGTGTTGACCGGCGACGAGATCCTCGATTCGGGCGTGCAGGTGGTCGCGCAGCCGCCGGGGAAGCGCAATGCGTCGATTCACCTGCTGTCCGGCGGCGAAAAGGCGCTGACCGCGATTTCGCTGGTGTTCGCGCTGTTCGAGATCAACCCGGCGCCGTTCTGCCTGCTCGACGAGGTCGACGCGCCGCTCGACGATCCCAACACCGACCGGTTCTGCAAGATGGTCCAGACGATGTCCGAGGGAACGCAGTTCCTGTTCATCTCGCACAACAAGATCACGATGGAGATGGCGAACCAGCTGGTCGGCATCACGATGCCCGAGCCGGGTGTTTCGCGCGTGGTGGCGGTCGACATCGCCGAAGCGCTGCAGATTGCACAGTCAGGATCCTGACGGCGCGACGGTCGCCGCGCGGCCTGCGGCGGCGGCCGATTTTTTCGCCTGACGTCAGGCTATAATCCACCGGCCGCGCGCGCTGCGCGGCGACGCCTTCGTCAGACGTGCCCGCAACCCGCACTCTTCGCCCTCGCCGCGCATGACTTCGCTCCAACTCGGCCTCATCATCGGCGGCGCCGCTCTGGTCGTCGGCGTGATGATCTACAACTGGATCCAGGAACGGCGCCTGCGCCGCAGCACGGCCGCTGCGCGCAGGCAGCCCGAAGCGGCGGGCGCGCCGGCCGCCGCGCCGCGCGGCGGC
>CAIWHR010000345.1 GCA_903912485.1 uncultured beta proteobacterium
AGCGCTGCCGGCGCGGTTCAGGCGTCGGTCGGCGTGGCGACGGTCAGCGAACCGCTGTCGAGGGCGCGCTCGGCCAGCGCCTTCAGCCGCGCATCCTCGTTCTTCTCCAGCGCGCGCAGCGCGCGCCGCGTCCGGCGCATCGCCATCGAGATGAAGGTCCGCGCGTTGTCGAGGTCCGCGGCGGCCTTGTCGGCGCCGCCGGCCTTCTCGATGGCGAACGTCGCGCGGGAGAGCGTCGCCGTCGACAGGAAGATGTCGATCGCCGCGTTGGCGAGGCGCTCCTGGTGGAACTGCCGCTCGATGATGGCCTTGCCGTGCAGCACCAGCAGCTTCTCGACGGCGAGCGCGAGGTCGTGGACCGCCTTGGCCACCGTTTCGGCCTCGTCCTTCAGCGCCTCGTGCACGCGCGTGAATTCGGGCTTGCCGAGCTGCCGCTTCACCCGCCCGCCGAGGTAGCTGCCGATGGCGCCCAGCGAGCGCAGCGGATCGCGAAACGCACGGCCCAGCGCCTTCAGCTGCTCGCCCGGCTGCTGCAGGCCGGACAGCGCGATCAGCGCGCGCAGCACTTCGTTGGTTCCCTCGAAGATCAGCATGATGCGCGAGTCGCGCACCGCCTGCTCGTACTGGTAATCCCTCGAGTAGCCGAGGCCGCCGGCGATCTGCTGCGCGTCGCAGGCGGTGCGGAACGCGAGCTCCGAGGTGAACACCTTGCACGCCGCCGTCTCCAGCGAGAAGTCGACGCCGCCGCGGTCGACCATCGCCGCGGCGATCATCCACGCGGCATCGGCGGCGTAGCATTCGGCGGCGGCGATGGCGAACTTGCGCTGGATCATCTCGAAAGTGCCGATCGGGCGGCCGAACTGCCTGCGCTCCTTGGCGTAGGCCAGCGCGAAGTCGAGCGCGGTGCGCGCGCCGCGGGCCGACCCCGCCGAAAGACCCAGCCGCCCGGAATTGAGGATCTCCAGCGCGATCTTGAAGCCGCCGCCGACCTCGCCCAGGAGGTCCTCGGCCGGCACCCGCACGTTCTCGAACGACACCGAACGCGTGTCGCTGGCCTTGATGCCCATCTTCTGCTCGATCTTGCCCAGCGTGACGCCGGGGGCGTGCGCGTCGACGATGAACGCGGTGACGCGCTGCTTCACCACCCCGTCGACGACCAGCGGCACCTTGGCGAACACGGTGAACACGCCCGCGTAGCCGGCGTTGGAGATCCAGATCTTCTCGCCGTTGAGAACGTAGTGCGTGCCGTCGGCGCCAGGCACGGCGGTGGTGCGCATCGCCTGCGCGTCGGAGCCCGAGCCCGCCTCGGTGAGGCAGAATGCCGCGACGAGCTCGCCGGTCGCGCAGCGCGTGAGCCAGCGCCGCTTCTGGTCGTCGCTGCCGAACAGCGTGATGCCCTTGCACCCGATCGACTGGTGCGCGCCGAAGTACACGGCGAGCGAGGCGTCGGTGGCGCCGACTTCGGCGAAGACGCGGCTGAACAGCAGCGCCGAGGCGCCGAAGCCGCCGTATTCCTCGGGGATGTTGAGACCCATCATCCCCAGTTCGCCCATGCCGGCGCACACGGCGTCGGGAAAGCGGCCCTCGCGGTCGAAGCGGGCCGAGTCCACGGTGGCGGAAGCCCACGCGCGGAAGGAATCGAGGATCGCGGTGAGGCTTTCCTTGTCGGAGGGCGCGAGTTCCGGGAAAGGGAAGACCAGATCCTCGCGGATTTCGCCCAGAAAGACGCCGCGGGTGAAGGATGGGTTGCGTTCGGGATCGGCAAGATGGGCAGTCATGGTTCGTCGCTCGGTGTCGGTGAATCTTTTACTTTATCCCCAATCGGATCGCGCCGCCGCATGTTCACCGCCCACCACGCGGCGGCGCCGTACAGCGCCAGGAGAGCGCTCATGTTGACGAATTCGGGCCGGATCTCGCTCCAGGCCGCGCCCATCTGGTTGAGCTTGACGAAGCCGACGATGCCGGGCGTGGTCGGGATCAGCGCGGCCAGCGCGTCGAGCGGCGCGGGGATCGATTCGCGCGGGAACACCACGCCGCAGAGGAACAGGAAAGGAATCGACGTGGCGAGCAGCACCTGCAGCGCGCGCTCGCGGTCGGCGAACCACGCGCCCAGCGCGATGCCAAGGCAGGCGAGCGTCGCCGCGGTCAGCGCGGCGAAAGCCAGCGCCCCCGGCAGATTGCCGCCGCGCGGATAGTCGTGGAGCCAGTAGACGAAGCCGAAGAAGTAGAGCAGCGCGAAGAGCGCGAACAGCGCGAAGCCGGCGACGGTGCCGGCGAAGGCGCCCAGCGGCAGCGTCGGCGCGCCGAACAGCGTCCCCTCGCGCCGCTCCAGCCAGGTGCCGACCAGCGCGGCGATGCCGATCAGCATGATCTGCTGGACGATCAGGATGCTGACCGCCGTCACCACGTAGCTGCCGTAGCCGCGGCCGAGGTTGTAGAGCGGCTGGTCGACGAAGGCCGGGCCGGCACGCGCCGCCTGCAGCACCGCCGCGGGGGGCGCGCCCTGGCGCAGCAGGCGCGCGGCGGCGTGCTCGAGCGCGACGCTCTCGACCACCAGCCCGACGCTGCCGAGGACCGCCTTGTCCTGCACCGGATACGCGCCGCTGCCGAAGGCGGTGACCGCGGTCGCCGTTCCGCGTAGCGTGTCGCGCTGGAAGTTCTCGGGCACGACGACGATCCCGGCGATGCTTCCCGCGGCCAGCGCGTCGCCGGCTTCGGCGACCGACGACGCGCGGCCGGCGATGCGGATCGCCGCCACCGCCGACAGCCTTGCGGCGACCTCGCGCGACAGCGCGCTGGCGTCGAGGTCGACGATGACGACCGGGACGTTGCGCACCGCCTCGGTCGCGTAGGGCAGCGGGTAGAAGAACGAGTACGCGGGGATCGCGAGCACGAAGAACACCGCGACGCCGCGGTCGCGCAGCGCCGCGCGCAGCGTCTGCAGGAACGCTTCGCGCATGGTCATCGCGCGCCCCAGCGCTCCGGCTGCCGCGTCGCGCGCAGCAGCAGCGGCAGGCCCAGCGCCAGCGGGATCGCGACGAACGGCAGCAGCGGCAGCACGCCCGCCGCCCACGCCGCGGCGCTGGCGCCGCCCTGCCACTGGCCCTGCTGCAGCGGCAGGTAGTGCGTGTAGGGCAGCAGGAGCGCCCACCCGCGCGCGGCCTCGCTCATCGCCGACAGCGGAAAGGTGGCGCCGCTGAACGCGAGCGCGGTGGCGACGTAGAACCCGGTGAGGCTCAGCGCGACGCGCAGGTTGACCGTCGCCGCCACGAACAGGATCGCGAGCGCGAGCGAGGCGGCCATCAGCAGCGCCAGCGCGGCGACCCACAGCGCGAGGCTGCCGGCGGGCGTCCATCCCCGCCAGCCGGCGAGGGTGACGATGAGCAGCAGCCCCAGCAGCAGGTACGCCGCCAGCACCGGCGCGAGCTTGCCCGCCAGCGCACGCGGCAGGCTGCCGCCGGCGGCGGCGAGCCAGGCGTCGACCGACCGGTCGCGAAACTCGCGGCCCAGCGCGGTGACGCCGGCGATCACCGCGAACAGGTGCAGCACCGCCGGCATCAGCATGCCGGCGAGATACGCCTCGTACGACAGCGTCGGGTTGAACAGCGTGCGCAGGTCCGCCTGCACGGCGGCCAGCCGCGCCGCGGCCTGGGCGAAGCCGTCACCGAAGCGCGCTTCGCTTGCCACCGCCTTGTCCGCCGCCATCGACGCCACCGCCGCGCGCACGTCGCCGCCGATGATCCCCGCCACCAGGTAGAACTGCGCGTTGTCGTACAGCACCACCGGCTGCGGCGCGCCGCGCAGGCCGTCGCGCTCCCAGTCGGGCGGGATGTGCACGACGCCGTAGACGCTCCCCGCCCGCACCAGCGGCCACGCGGCGTCGAGGCTCGCGGGCTGTCCCGCGACCGCCAGCGCCCGCGTCGCCGACAGCCGCCGGACGAGCTCGCGCGAAGCGCTGCCGTGATCCTCGTCGACGACGGCGATCGGCAGCCCGACCGGGCTGCCGGCGGAGAACAGCCACAGGATCAGCGCCAAGGTCGCCGCGGGAAACCAGAGCAGCAGCGCCTGTTCCCAGGGGTGCCGGGCAAGGAACCCAAGCTCGCGCGCCAGCGTCGCGCGAAGGCCGGGAGCCGCCATCGTCAGCGGCGATCGACCAGCACCGACATGCCGGGGCGCAGCCCGTCGGCGGGACCCTGCGGGCGCGCGCGAACCTCGAACGTGCGCACGTCGTAGCCGCTAGACTGGCGGGTGGCGCGCCAGGTCGCGTAGTCGCCGCGCGGGCTGATGTAGTCGATGACCAGGCGGACGCGGCGATGGTCGAGTGCAGGCACCGAGCCTTCGAGTTCGCCGCCGATGCGGACGCCGCGAAAATCGTCTTCGCGGACGTTGAAGACGACCCAGACGTCGGCGAGATCGACCAGCGTCAGCACGGGAAAACCGGCGACCGCGAGCTCGCCCGGATGCAGCAGCAGCTTGTCGACCTCGGCGGCCAGCGGCGCCTTGAGCACCAGTTCGCCTACCGCGGCGTCCACTTCCGCGACCCCGCCCGCGGCCTGGCGCGCCACCGCGCCCGCCGCGGCGCGCTCCTGCGGCCGCGCGCCGCCGACCGCGGTGTCGTACTGCGCCTTCGCGGCCAGTGCGGTCTCGCTCGCCGCCTTGGCGTTGGTCTCCGCCTCGTCGTTGCGCTGCAGCGGCAGCAGCCCCTCGCGGTAGAGCGCGTTCAGGCGCTGGTAGGTGCTCTGGGCGAGCGCCGCGCCGGCGGCGGCCTTGTCCCACATCGCCTTGGCGGCGCGGATGTCGCTGGCGCGGGCGCCGACGTCGACCAGGTCGCGCTGCGCGTCGGCCGCGGCCTGCACCGCATTCGCCTGCGCCAGCTTGGCGCGCAACTCGGGGCTGTCGAGCGTCACCAGCACCGTGCCCGCCGCCACCGCCTGCCCTTCGCGCACGCCCAGCGCAGCGATGCGCGCCGAAATCTTGGGCGCGATGCTGATCGTGCGCGCCTCGACCTGCCCCTGCAGCGGCACCGGCGCCGGGTGATACGCGAGCCACAGCCCGCCGCCGATGAACGCGGCGACCGCCACGACCGCGACGGTGCCGGCGACCCCGGCCGCGGAGACCCCGCGCGCCGTCACCATGGCGCCAGCGTGACGTCGGCGCGGGCGATGAATTCGGGAAAGCGCCCGATCTGGCCGGAGGCCTCGAGCAGCGCCGCGAGCGACACCACGAACTCGAAAGCCACCTGAGCCCTTCCGGTCTCGGCGCGCATCAGGCTGTTGCGCGCCTCGTTGACGTCGATGGTCACCGATTGCCCCTCCTCGAAAGCGCGCTCACGCAGCCGCAGGTTCTCGCGCCCCAGTTCCACCGCGGAATCGAACAGCAGGAATTGCTCGCGCGCCTGCGCCACGCGCAGCCACGCGGCCTCCACCGCGGTCTGGACGCCGTTGAGAGCCTCGGCTTCCAGCGCGTCGACCTGCGTCTTCTGCGCCCGTGCCGCGCCCAGCTTGCTGGCGCGGTCCTCGCGGCTGAAGAGCTTGATGTTGACGCCGACGCCGGCGATCCAGTCGGGCTCGATCGGCGTCAGGTAGGTCTTGATGAAGTTGTACTGCCCGAAGGCGAACACCTGCGGCAGGTACTCGGACCGGGCGGCGGCGATGCCCTGTTCCGCCGCCTGGCCCTTGGCCTTGACCACGGCCAGCAGCGGGTTCCTCGCTTCGGCGTCGCGCAGCCAGGCGGTCAGCGGCTCGAGCGGCGCAGTCACGACGAACAGCGGCGTGGTCGGTCGCAGGGCCCCGCTCTGGCGCAGCAGGCGCGCCAGCGACGCCTCGGCCGACTCGCGCTCGCGCCGCGCCTTGACGCCGTCGCGCGCGGCCTCGTCGCGCGCCACCTGCGCGGAGAGCCGCTCGACGGCGCTGATCTGGCCCTGCGCCTCGAAGCGTCGCGCGCGCGCGAACTGCCGCTCGGCCTGCTCGAGCTGCGTGCCGCGCAGCCGCTCGACGGTGACGGCAAGGCCCAGCCCGAAATAGCGCGCGACGAGCTCGAAGTCGAGGCGCTCTTCGGCTTCGTGCAGTTCGGCCCGCGCGCCGCCGACCTCCGCCGCGCGCAGCCTCTGCGCCGCGGTGATCTTGCCGCCGGTGTAGATCGGCCAGTTCATCAGCAGCGAACTGCGCGGACCGTCGAAATTGTAGTCGTAGCTGAGCCCGCCCAGCCGCGGCACCTCGACGTCGAAGGTCTTGCGTCCCAGCACCTGCGTGGCGTTGAGCGTGAGCTCGGGAAAGCCGAGCGTTTCCACCGCACGCGCTTCGAACTGCTGGCGGTCGACGTTCGCCTCCGCCGCCTTCAGCCGGTCGGAACCGTGGATCAAGGCGACACGCGCCTGGTCGAAGCTCATGTCGGCGCCCGGCGCCGGGACCGCGAACAGGCAGGCCGCCAACGCCAGCGCGAGCGTGGGGCGCGGGTGCATGCCGGCGATGGTAGCACGGCGGCCCCTTGTCCCCGGGCCGCGGACGAGGGGCCGCCGACATCGCGCGTTCGATCGGGCGCCGAAGCTGCGCCGCGGCGGGCGGGCGGCCGGATCAGGCGTTGGCGGCGATGGCCGCGGCGACGGCGAGCAGGCGCGCGGCCTCCAGCACGTGCAGGTGCTCGACCAGCCGGCCGTCGACGACGACGACGCCCTGTCCGGCGGCGCGTGCCTTGTCCCACGCGGCCTGGATTCGGCGCGCGGCGTCGAGTTCGTCGGCGGACGGCCCGTAGGCCGCGTTGGCGGCGGCGATCTGCCGCGGGTGGATCAGCGTCTTGCCGTCGAAGCCCATGCCGCGCCCCTGCTCGCAGGCGCAGCGCAGCCCCTCGTCGTCGTCGAGGTCGAGATGCACGCCGTCGAGCACGCCCAGGCCGTGGGCGCGCGCCGCCAGCACCGCCATCGACAGCGCGGTCGCCGTCTCGCTGCGCTGCCGCGAGTGGCGTGCGTGGAGGTCCTTGACCAGGTCCGACGTGCCGACGACGATGACCTTCAGCCGCGGGTGCGCGCCGGCGATCGCGTCCAGGCGCAGGAACGCGAGCGGCGTCTCGGCCATCACCCAGACCGGGAGGTCCGACGGCGCGCCCGCTTCGCGCAGCGCGTCGACGACGCCCTGCACCTCGTCGCGCGACTCGACCTTCGGCACCAGCACCGCGTCGGCGGCGCAGGCGGCGATCGCCGCCACGTCGTCGCGGCCCCAGCGTGTCGCCAGCGCGTTGATGCGCACGACCAGTTCGCGGTGGCCGTATCCGCCCTGCTGCACCGCGGCCGCCACCTGCCGCCGCGCGAGTTCCTTGGCGTCGGGCGCCACCGATTCCTCCAGGTCGAGGATCAGCGCGTCGGCGGGCAGCGCGCGCGCCTTGGCGAGCGCGCGGGCGTTGCTTCCGGGCATGAACAGCACCGAGCGGCGGGGGCGGAGGGAAGGGATCATGGCAGGCAGCTGCGCTTCGGATGGACGGACCTCGGGCGGACCGTGGCGGTTCCGGCATTCTAGTACGCGCCCGCCCTGCGCGCGGACGGCGAGCGTGGTAGGCTGACGCCCGCCGGACTCCGGCGCACGCGAGTTCCACCACGCCAATCGAGGAGTGTCATGCCGCACGAGATCCTGCTGGGAGACGAAGCGGTCGCGCGCGGCGCGATCGACGCCGGCATCAGCGCCGCCTACGCCTATCCCGGAACGCCGTCGACCGAGATCTTCCAGACGGTCCAGGCGCACGCGAAGCTCGCGGGGCTGTCCATCCGCGGCCTGTGGTCGACCAACGAGAAGGTCGCGCTGGAGGAGGGCGTCGGCGTCTCCTACGCCGGCAAGCGCGCGCTGGTCGCAATGAAGCACGTCGGGCTCAACGTCGCCGCCGACCCGTTCATGAACGTCGCCGTCGCCGGCGCGCACGGCGGGCTGGTCGTCGCCGTCGCCGACGACCCGTCGATGCACAGCTCGCAGAACGAGCAGGACTCGCGCTATTTCTCCGACTTCGCGCAGATCCCCTGCCTCGAGCCCGCCAACCAGCAGCAG
>CAIWHR010000346.1 GCA_903912485.1 uncultured beta proteobacterium
CGAGCTTCGTGTCGCGCGCCATCACTTCGAATTCTTCGATGTGGATCGAGGTGAACACGTCGTCCTTGACGATGCGTTCCGAGATCAGGATCGAGTCTTCGTAGTTGTAGCCGTTCCACGGCATGAAAGCGACCAGCATGTTCTGGCCGAGCGCCAGCTCGCCCATGTCGGTCGACGCGCCGTCGCCGATCACGTCGCCCCGGGCGATCACGTCGCCGACGCGCACCAGCGGCCGCTGGTTGATGTTGGTGTTCTGGTTCGACCGCGTGTACTTGGTCAGGTTGTAGATGTCGACGCCGACGTCGCCGGCCGCCGTCTCGGCGTCGTCGGCGCGCACGACGATGCGGCTGGCGTCGATGTAGTCGACCTTGCCGCCGCGCCTGGCCTGTACCGCGGTGCCGGAGTCGACCGCCGCGGTGCGCTCGACGCCGGTGCCGACCAGCGGCTTCTCGGCGCGCAGGCAGGGAACCGCCTGCCGCTGCATGTTCGAGCCCATCAGCGCGCGGTTGGCGTCGTCGTGCTCGAGGAACGGGATCAGCGACGCCGCCACCGACACGATCTGCGCCGGCGCCACGTCCATGTAGTTGACCTTGTCGGCGGTCGCCAGCATGAACTCGTTCTTGCTGCGGCACGACACGAGGTCGTCGTGCAGCTTGCCGGTCCGGTCCAGCGACGCGTTCGCCTGCGCGATCACGTACTGCCCTTCCTCGATCGCCGACAGGTAGTCGATCTCGTCGGTGACCTTGCCGTTCATCACCTTGCGGTAAGGCGTCTCGAGGAAACCGTACTCGTTGGTGCGCGCGTACAGCGCCAGCGAGTTGATGAGGCCGATGTTCGGGCCTTCGGGCGTCTCGATCGGGCACACGCGGCCGTAGTGCGTCGGGTGCACGTCGCGGACCTCGAAGCCCGCGCGCTCGCGCGTGAGGCCGCCCGGCCCCAGCGCCGAGACGCGGCGCTTGTGCGTGATCTCCGACAGCGGGTTGGTCTGGTCCATGAACTGCGACAGCTGCGAGCTGCCGAAGAACTCCTTGATCGCGGCCGAGATCGGCTTGGCGTTGATCAGGTCGTGCGGCAGCAGGTTGTCGCTCTCGGCCTGTCCGAGGCGCTCCTTGACCGCGCGCTCGACGCGAACGAGGCCCGAGCGGAACTGGTTCTCGGCGAGCTCGCCGACCGAGCGCACGCGGCGGTTGCCGAGGTGGTCGATGTCGTCGATCTCGCCGCGTCCGTTGCGCAGTTCGACCAGGATGCCGACGACGGCGAGGATGTCATCCTTCGACAGCACGCCCTTGCCCTGCGTCCCGGTCGGGCCGATGCGGTCGTAGAAGGCGGTCAGCCACTCGGGAGTCCTGTCGACCCGCTTGGTGGGGTAGGCGCGCCGGTTGAACTTCATCCGGCCGACCGCCGACAGGTCGTAGCGCTCCTCGGCGAAGAACAGGCCGTGGAACAGCGACTCGACCGAGTCCTCGGTCGGCGGCTCGCCGGGGCGCATCATCCGGTAGATGCCCACGCGCGCCGCCATCTGGTCCGGCGTGTCGTCGGCGCGCAGCGTCTGCGCGATGTACGCGCCCTGGTCCAGGTCGTTGGTGTGGATGGTGTCGATCGAAGCGACGCCGGCGTCGATGAGGGTCTGCAGGAGCTCCTCGGTGATCTCGTCGTTGGCCTTGGCGAGCACTTCGCCGGTCGCCGTGTCGACGATGTTGGCGGCCAGCGCGCGCCCGAGCACGTAATCGGTCGGCACGACGATCGTCTGCACGCCGGCGTCGGCCATCTCGCGCACGTGGCGCGCGGTGATCCGCTTGTCCTTGGGGACGACGACCTTGCCGTCCTTGCCGAGCACGTCGAAGCGCGCGACGTCGCCCTTCAGGCGGTCGGGAACGAAGTCCATCTTCAGCGCCGTCGTCGACAGGTGGAAAGTGTCGAAGACGAAGAACTGCCTGAGGATCTCCTCGTTGGTGAGGCCGATCGCCTTGAGCAGCGTCGTCACCGGCATCTTGCGGCGGCGGTCGACGCGGAAGAACAGCAGGTCCTTGGGGTCGAACTCGAAGTCGAGCCACGAGCCGCGGTAGGGAATCACGCGGGCCGAGAACAGCAGCTTGCCCGAACTGTGCGTCTTGCCGCGGTCGTGCTCGAAGAACACGCCGGGAGAGCGGTGCAGCTGCGACACGATCACGCGCTCGGTGCCGTTGATGACGAACGAGCCGTTGTCGGTCATGAGCGGAATCTCGCCCATGTAGACTTCCTGCTCCTTCACTTCCTTGATCGTCGGCTTGGCCGCTTCCTTGTCCATGATCGTCAGGCGGACCTTGGCCCGCAGCGCCGAGCAGTAGGTGAGGCCGCGCTGCTGGCACTCGGTGACGTCGAACGCCGGCGAGAGCAGCGAGTAGCTGACGAAGTCGAGCTTCGCGTTGCCCGAGTGGCTGGAGATCGGGAAGATCGACGTGAACGCCGCCTGCAGCCCTTCGTTCTTCCGCGCGTCGCCCGGCGTGCCCGACTGCAGGAACGCGCGATACGACGCGAGCTGCGTCTCCAGCAGGAACGGCACCGGCAGCACGCTCGCGCGCTTGGCGAAGCTCTTGCGGATGCGCTTCTTCTCGGTGAACGAGTAAATCAGTGGAGTCGTCTCGGTAGTCATGCCCTCTCCGAATCACGGA
>CAIWHR010000347.1 GCA_903912485.1 uncultured beta proteobacterium
CTGACCTTCGGCGGGCGCGAGCGGTCGGTGCTGATGCCGTTCGACCGGATCAGCGGGTGTTCCTTCCGGCGGTTCGACGGCACCTACGACGATGCCGGCCGGCCCGTGTTCCAGGACGGCGACGTGCTGCTGGAAACGGTCTTCCGCTTCAAGGGGCAGTCGGCGCCTTGCATCATCCTCACCGAGGTCGACTTCGCCGAACTCGACGAGCGGACGGCGCGGCGCCTCTACGTCGGCGCGACGCGCGCCACGATGCGCCTCGCGCTGGTGATGAGCAACCGAGCCGCGGCGACATGCGTGGCGCGGCTGGGCTGACGTCGTCCCAGCGACGCCGAGTGTCGCAGGAATCCCGCATCATCTGAGTTTTCGGCCGGCCTCCTCTAAGCCGGGCGTGCGCCCCCCGTTCGCAGTGGGGGCAATCAGCGCGGAGTTCCTGCCATGGCGAAGCGGCTGCCCGGGGTCTGGCGTCCCGGATTCAGCTACAAGGACGGCAAGCTCTATCGGTTCGAGCTCCGGCGGATCGTCGTTCTCGCGCCGTGGCCCGATCCGCGGGCGTGGTATCGCACGCCGGCGAGGAACTGGCAACCGACGCGCAGGCATGCCGACGGAGTGCTCTGCGACCTTTCGCTGGCGTTGCCCTCCACGCCACCTGGACCGGACCGTCCGGCGAGCGATCAGCAGATCGCGGCCGGGTACGTCGCTGCAATCCCGGAGGCGGTCCGGCACGAGCTGGTGACCTTGCGCGAACGCCGCTGGCAGGTGATGAACCTCTGCGCCCGGGTGCCGAACGGACTGGAGCTTTACCGATGCAATCCGGGGCTCGCGTTCTGCCTCGCCAACAACTGGGGGTTTCACCGGCCGGTGGTCGCCCAGCCGTACCGCGCGGCGCGGTCGCTGGTCCGCCGGAAGCAGCGCGAGATCGCCAGATGGCTCGGCTTCCCGGCGACCGATGCGGCGGTCCGCATTCTCGCCAAGATCGAGCCGCCGGCCCTGACGGTCAAGGCGATGGTCTTCCTTCGCCAAGCGCTGGCCGACGTGCAGCTTGCCAGGGTGCTGGGCCACCTCGAAGTCGTCAACGACGATGTCCTCCAGATGGTCAGCCGCAAGTGGCTGCGGCCGCGGCTCACGCCGCAGCTTTTAGTGGAGGCGAGCTGCGACGCGGCCCGGGAGATCACTCGCGGCGCGTCGGCCGTCCGCATGCTGGAAGACACTTTGGTGCTCGCCCAACGCTTGGCCGGTCACGAGGTGCCCAGGCAGTTCACCCGACTGGTGCAGCTACGTGACGTGCACGATCGCCTTGCGCTCATCTACAACGAGGAGGTGGCCGAGCTGGACCTGCGCAGGTACGACGGCGTGACGCTCCCGCCGCCGCCCTTCCTCGGCACCGCCGACATCGTCCCGCTGGAGTCCGCGGCGAGCGTGATCCATGAAGGCTTGGCGATGAACCACTGCGTCGGCACGTACGTCGATCGCGTGCTCAATGGCAGCGTGTTCCTCTATCGGGTGCCGCGCCCTGTGCCCGCAACGCTTGCGATCACCCGCGGCTTGGACGGGCGCTGGGGACCGGGCGAGCTGCGCGGGCCGCGTAATGCCCCGATCGAGGAGGGCCTGGCAACCTGCCTGTTTCGCGATCTCTTCGACTCGCCGACGACGGACCGGGTTTCCGGCAGTGCGTGATGCGGCGTGCGCAGAGCGCGCCGGGCGGCAGCTCGCTCAGGCGTCCGGCAAACGCGCGTAAGCCGCAGCCATGACCGCGGCGATGCCGGCGAGTTTCTTGCGCAGCTCCTTTGGCGCGACTACTTCGACATTGTCACCGAAGGCGAGCAGCCACCATTGCAATTGCGGCGTGTCATTGACCGTCGCTTCCAGTCGCACCGAGTTATCGTCGACGGGGGCCAGCTGTTGGTCTGGCGCAAGCGGCGATTCGTAAAGGTGAATTGCCGACTCGTTCTTGAAGATGGCCGTCAGGCGGATCTGCTTGCCGATGCCGAAATCCAGCATGCCGGTCGCCAGGTGCCGATCGAGATCGAAGTCCTTCGGCCGCTTGACCGGAGTCTCCAGCATCGTTGCGTGCTGGACCCGGTGCAGCGAGAACATCAGCACGTCCTGGTAGTCAAAGACCGTCGCGAGGAAGTACGTCACTGGCCCACGCTGCACGAGCGCGAGCGGATTCAGCGTGTAGTCCTTGGTCGCGGTCTCGCCGCGTCGTCGATATTTGACCTGGACCTGGCGGTCGAGCAGCAGCGCATCGGTTACGACGCTCTGCACCAAGGGTGCGATGCGCGGCGGAATCAGCGACTGCGTCGGCTGAAGAGCGGCGATCTTTCCCATCCAGCTGAGGCTGCCACGCTTGGGCCCCTCACCCTTCAGATGCTGGCGCGCGAGGCTGAAGTAGGGCGCCAGCTGACCGAGCAGCACATGCGGCAGTAGCGGCTTCAGGTAGGTCTCGATCATCACGAAAGCCAGCGCCTCCTGGTTCGACAGGTTGGGCAGGTCGAAGGCCGGCGCGCCTTTCATCCACGACCAGCCGAACGGGCGGTTCCGGTTGTCGCTTACCAGCGGAAAGACCGTGGACAGTTCAACGAGGTCGCGCTCGACCGTGCGCTTACTGACCTCGTAGCCGGCGACCTCGAGCTTGGTCTGCACGGCCGACGCCTCGATCTTGCCCGGGTACCGCGGAATGGCACGGAGCATGTGCCATTGGCGAAGGAGGGTGTCGCCGGCAGATTTGTTAGAGCCCATGGGGATATGCACTGTTGGTAAATGGCTCGGCGTTTGCTCAAGGATCGAAGAGTCCTTTGGCAACCAACTTGCGTGGAAGCGGAGGAAGGACGTGGCTCGAGCTTCTTGTATCTCTTGCAAAGGGTGCGAACCTATGGAGTACGAGCGCCTGTCGGAGGCCAGAAGTCATGGTTGCACCTATCGATACGGTAAGCGACAGGAGCGCTCGCGCAATGTTTGCATCAATTGCTGTGATGCGGGTGCGCGACCGGTCACGGGCAATAGCGATGACGGGCGTAGGTCACCCCAAAGGCAATTCTTGCTGAAGAAGAACCGCGGCCGCAACCTCGAAGTCATTGCGCCTGAAGTGTCCCCCCTCGGCGGTAACGTGTTCGAGGACGGCTTGCGAGAGGCGGCGGATAGCTTGGTCGATCAGACTTCTGGCAGCGTGCCCGCGCTCATTATCGAAGTCCTGCTGAACAAGTGGACGGGCAACGCAGCGGGCGAAGCAATCGACGAAGTCGAGCAGGCCAGCCTGATCGATCTGAGCTGCTCCGTCGGGATCAACGAAGTGGGAAATTGCGGCACAGGAAGCAAGAATTGGGTACTGGCGGCTCGGCAGCCTTTCCGGTGTCCCAATTCGTAGCGGTCGGTTCGGTGGAAGCCGCGCAATTTCTAGGGCGAGAGCAAGCAAGTATGCGTCAAGTTGTGTAGACATCATGACCGCACGTGGTAGTTGCACTTGCAACCTAGAAAGTGAAGGAGGAGCTCAATTGGCCGCCCGACCGGAGCACCGACGAAGGAATTCCATCTGTACATCCAGCAAATCATCATTTCCATAGATATTCGTCGAGTTCATCCCATGCGCCCTCGCATACTCCGCAGGACAGTTGGTCTATTCGCTCGCACAACCGGTCCAGGAAATCCTCTGGCGGTCCGCCGGACTTCCAGGCCATTAGGTGGACGTAGTCTTCCCAAATGGTTGCGAGATCGCTGCTTGTGATCCCGGTGGGTATATCTTCGCGCGATTGGGCTGGCCGCAGGATCGGCCGCACTGCCCACTCCGGGCCCAAGAGCAACTCATGATCCCCGGCGACCGGCAAGAAGTCGATTTCCTGCGGGTTTTCGGTCCGTTCACGCACCAATTCCAGCAGGCGACCGGCAAGGTACTCGATCGTGGAGTCTCCGTTGCCCATCGCCATAAAAACGATCGCGTGGCTATAGAGGTCATGGCGCGGGCGGTCCAGCCAGTACCGAGCCTCGCGGAAGTTCGCAGGAGACACGAGGGCAGCGAGAGAGTCGATCGTGCCGGCGGCGCCGAGGAGTTTGCCCTTTGACCGGGAGAGGTCGGCCAAGACCGTCCATGCAGGCTGGAAGTTGGCGATCAACAGAAAGCATGGCGCGGACTGCAGCACGGATTCCGGGATCTTCATCTCATTCAAAGTATAGGTTGAATCGTGATGGGGATGGTAAGAGCCAGCGACGGTATCGTGCGCCGCAATGGCGTCTGTACGTCCCCCGTGCGGTTCCGATCCGTCGAAGTGGATGGACGTCGGGGTCTCAAGCTACTCGAAAACCATCATTTCCCCCCGCTGGACTGATCGAATGTACTGGGTCAAGCCGCGAATCCAATGGTCGCGAGGCTGCCCCCCTTCGCCTCGACCTCCTTGCGCAGCTGCTCGTACAGTTCGGAGGCGGTGGGCGCGACGCCCCACAGCTCGGCCTGGCGCGCGGCCACGGCGAAGTCGCCGGGCGTCACGCGCTCGAGCCGGCGCACCGAGGCCTCCCAGTCGGCGACCTGCGTCACGTCGCCGCGCAGGCGTGCGAGCTCCTGCCGGAACATCTGCCAGCGCTGGTCGGCATTCAGGTAATCGAACCTGACCTTGAACGCGAAGCGGCGCAGCGACGCCTGGTCGAGCGCCTGCATCAGGTTGGTCGTGCAGACGAAGATCCCCTCGAACGCCTCCATCTGCGTCAGCAGCTCGTTGACCTGCGTGACCTCCCAGCTTTGCCGTGCTCCACGGCGGTCGGCGAGGAAGCTGTCGGCCTCGTCGAGCACGAGCACGGCATCCTGCTGCCGTGCCTCGGCGAACATCCGGGCGATGTTCTTCTCGGAGCCGCCAAGCCACATGCTTAGGATGTCGGAGGCGCGGCGCACAAGGGTCGGCTTGCCGATCTCGTCGGCGATGTGCTTGGCCAGTTCGCTCTTGCCCGTGCCGGCAGGCCCATAGAAGCAGAACGTCCCGATGGGGTGGACCTTGAGGCGCGCGACGATGCGGGCGACGTCCAGGTCGGCGTTGACGAGCGCCATGTCGTAGTGCGTGCGGGAGGCAAGGCGCGGCGGCGTGCGCTTCTGGTCGAGCAGCGTTGCGCTGCGGTCGAGCGTCTGTTCGACGACCTCGCGGGCGCGAACGAGATCGCCGGCCTTGGCGACGACGCGTGCGACCTTGGCTGCGGCCTCGAGCTGCGCCGGCGACGTGTGCTCGTTGGCGGCGATGCGCTCGAGCCAGCCCTCGGGCGGCTCGAGGTTGCCGAGGTGGCGCTGCGCGATCGTGAGGCGAACCGACTGCGGGGGAATCGGGAAGCGCACCGAGTAGTCGAAGCGGCGCAGGTACGCGGGATCGATGTCGGCGTCGTTGGTGATCCAGATCGCCGGCGTCGGGTTGCGCTCGAGCGTGCGGTTGATCCACGCCTTGCCGTGGCCGCTGTCGCCATCGGAGCCGCCGAACAGCGACCAGAAGCCGTGGCGGCTCTCGAAGACATCCTCGATCTCGTCGAACATCAGAATCGCATTGCGCTGCTGCGCGAGCAGCCGCTGGCAGAGGTTGAACTCGGCGAGGCGGCGCGTGCCCTTGATCGGGTCGCCGTTGGTGTCGGCGAACCCGACCTCGTAGAGCTCGACGCCCAGCGCGGCGGCGATCGCCTTGGCGACCTCCGTCTTGCCCGTCCCGGGCGGGCCGTAGAGCAGCACGTTGGCGCCGCGCGTGCGCTCGGCCACGACGCCGCCGAGGTAGTCGGTGACGGTCGCGATGTCCTTCGCGAGGTGCGGGAACGCGCTGCAGTCGAGCGTCGGCGCGGAGGTCCGCTTGAGGAAGCGGTCCGCCAGCTCCATGGCGGTCGCATTGGGCGCGAGCATGGCCACCGAGAGCCCGGAGATCAGGTTCATCTGGTGCTCGAGCGCGGTGTGATCCCAGTCGAACCAGAGGATGCGCGCGGCCGGCAGCGTCGCTTCGTCGTGCATCGCCGCCGCAATGTCGGCGTCCGGCCGGCCGAGCAGGATCGCGAGCAGGCGGATCACCGAAGCCCGGGCCATCTTCGAGTCCTGGATCGAGACGACGCTGTTGAAGTCGGGGAACGCCTGGAGCGCGATGAAGAACGTCAGGACCGACATTTCGGTGTCGTTGAGGCCGAGCAGCCGCCCGAGCAGCTCGACGTTGCGGAAGAGCGGCAGGTCGGGCGCGAGCTTCTGGCGGCGGACCTTGGCGAGCGCCTGCTTCAGAATCCGCTGCAGGGCGGCATCGCCGATCCGCCGCGCGCGGGGATTGGACATGAATTCGTCATCCTCGTCGTCCGGGGCGATGCTGAGCTCGACGCCGGTGACGTCACGGAAATACTCATTGCCGAAGACGTCGGGCAGGCGCTGACGGCGGGACTTGCGGTACCAGCCGAGCGCGAGCGCCATCTCGAGCAGCCAAGCTCCGATCAGCGGGCGATACGCTTCCGCTGAATCGGCGATGCTGCCGGGCGAGGAGGCGTCGCCCTTGGTGGCGAGGTAGGCGGGGAGGTTGTTCATGGCGGGCGTCCTGTTCCGGGTTTTCATCATTCAGGATAGAACATCGACGCGACAGAATGTGTCGCTTTCAGGCAGGGCTTGAGGCGAACGCCTGGGGCATGCCGTCAGACGTCATCCATCGTCGCATCCCGCGGGCGCACCGGGTGAGCCTGTGCAGCGTTGGGTCAGGCGCGGGTCCTCGCGCCGGGCACGCAGCGTGTCGTCGGCGTCCGCGCGACAGCGGCTGTCGGATCGCTGATGTAACCTTGTTGCACGGGGTGCTTCGCGCCCGACGCTCGGCGCGCCCGATTCGATGCTGGCTGGAGGAGAGCAATGTTGACCCTACGTAGTGTCCTCGTCGTCGCGGTTGCACTGGGATGGACCAGCTCGGCAATTGCCGATCCGGTCCCGCAACCCCTGGCGAAGATCGGGGCGTGCCCGTCGGGGTACACGACCAGCGGCGCGTACTGCGCGCCGGGTGCGCAGGCGCGCTTTGCGGTGCCGAAGGTTGGCAGCTGCCCGTCGGGCTACTCGACCAGCGGCGCCTATTGCCTCGCCGGGAAGGGCGCGCACGTCGCCGTGCCGAAGACCGGCGCCTGTCCGTCCGGGTACACGACCAGCGGCGACTACTGCCTCAGGACGGGCAAGTAGCGTCAACCCGAATCGAGGCAGGACCGAATGGATGCGCCGCCGCCGCTGTTTGAACCCAAGGTCTCACCGGACGATTTCCACGTCCTCGTCGTGTCGAGCGGGTTCGCCCATTTCGGCGACCTGGCGTCCCGCAGCGGGGAATTTTCCCGCTACCGCAGGCAATCGACCTGGACCCTGGCGAGCCTCGGCGACGTCCCGGGCGGAGACTTCGACGTCAGCATCGTCGTGAGTGCCGACGTTGCGGAACTGCCCGCGGCGCTGTCTGTGGCGACGGCGTTGGCGCGGAGGCGAGACACGACGATCCTACTCGCTCCCGCGCCGATCGTCGGTGACGAAACCCTCGTCGACGACGCCCTGGTCGTTGCGGGACCAGGAACGGACGCCTTTGCCAACTTCGCGCTCCTGGTGCGCACCATCCTTGCCCCGGTGCTGACCGAGCAACTGGTCTGCGTCGACTGGTCCGACATCCTGACGATCCTGGACGAGGGTACCCAGGCGATGCTCATCGAGGGAACGGGTACCTCAGCGACGGAAGCCATTGCCGCCCTGTCCAGCGAGCTTGCGGCGGCTGGAGTCGCGAAGTTACACGGTCTGTGCGGTGTCCTCTCGTCGGCGCAGGGAGTGCCAATGAGGGCATACCACGTCTACTTCGACATGCTCAAGGCATGGCTCGGCTCCGAGGCATACATTGTCGTGGCCGCGCCCGAGCACTACGGCGAAGGCGCTTCGGCCTCTGTGTTGGCCATCACGAATCCGACGTGGCGCTGGCGGAAGCGCAGATCCGCACCGGTCCAGGAGTTCGCGCCCGAAGACCTGCCGCCGTTTCTGCGGAAGCAAGCTTGATCGACGGGGTGTTTCAACGCAGTGCTTGGCTTGCGAGGGAGGGAATAGAGATGAGCACCGCAGTGGTGATAAAGAACGGGCATGCCCGCCGCATTGATCCGCGCACTGGGGCGGACAAGGGGAGCGTCGGTTCATCGGGAGCGTACGCGGCGGCAAGCGACGGTGAGCGGATTGTCGTGGTCTATGAAAACGGTCGGGCCCGAAGGTACGACGCGATCAACGGAGCGGATGTCGGCAGTGTTGGCGCTATGAATGCTGTTTCCTGCAGCATCTCGGGCGGCGTCATCATCATCGGTTACGCTAACGGCCGGTCGCGCCGGTATGACGCGCACACGGGAGCTGACAAGGGGTCCGCTTAATTGTCTACTCCGCGAGCTGGCGACCGAATCTGTCCTCGACGCCATGCATCGCTGCGCGGAATCCGCGCGCGTCGACCAGCGCGTTGTGCCGCGGGCCGCGTGTTGCGAACCAGGCATCGAGCTGGCGCTCGAAGGACTGTTCGATCGCCGAATCCTTCCAGATCAAGCGGCGACCGTGGACTCCGTGCTGGTTGGGTAGATCGTCGAACAGGCCCGACAACAGCCGCCAGTCGGCGCGAAGGTCGTAGATTACCGTCGCGGGCTCGCCTAGGCTTGCCAGCCAGCGAGGAAGCGCCTCGCGTAACTGGGCGCGCGTCATCGTCACATCCGGGGCGCGCAACAGGTGGGGTAGCACGTGGTGAACCACGAAGTTGCTGCAATCGGCGGTCGTCCAGCCATCTTCAATCTCGGCGTAGAACTCGCTGCCGTCGTCCGCCACGAACGCAAGCGAAATTAGGGCCGGCCGGTCCATGCCAGTGAATTCAGTGTCCAGGAAGCAGCGCATTAAGTTAAGTTAGCGCAGTCGGGCCTCACCCAGCGAACCGCATGGCGTTCGAACTCCATTCGCCGCGCCATTTCAGCAGTGAACCAATAAGCTTAACGTTCTGCCCGGTAGAGAGCGTGTACCTGACATTTCTATCTAAGCGGCCCAGGACATGTTGCGCGGCAGCATAGCTATGCTGCCGGCCCCACCCAGGATTTCCTTGGCGATCTCGGCCACCTTGCCGCTGTGGGTGAGCAGGATTACCTGAGTCTTCTTGGCGAAATCGGCGAGGACGCCAATCCCGGCGGCCACGCGCTCCTCGTCCCAACCCATGAGCAGGTCATCCCCGAGGAAGGGCAGCACGTTGCCATCCTCGATGTGCTGCTCCAGCGAAGCCAGGCGCAGCGCGAGGTAGAGCTGGCTCTCGGTGCCGGTGGACAGGCCCTTGCCGAAGACGATGTGGCTTCCGTCCGGGCGGTAGGCATAGAGCTTAGTCTCGGCGCCGTCCTGTCCTAGCGCGAGGCGGTCGAAGTTGTGCAGGGTGAGCCGGTCGAAGATACCCGAGGCGCGCTGCAGCAGCGGGCCGTGCTTGTGCTCGGCGTAGCGCTTGGTCGCCCACGCGAGGAGCTTTGCCACCAGTGCTTGCCGGAAGTAACCCTCAGCGGCCTCGCGCATGAGGAGCAGCGCGTCCTGCTTGTCGGCTTCGGCGCGCACGGCATCGTCCTGCCCCGCGTACTTATTGAGCGCGTTTTGGACGTTGGTACGCACCTCGACCGCTTGGGTCCTGTGGACGTCGGTCTCGGCCGCGTTGCGCGCAAGCACCGCCAGTTCGTCAGGGATCGCGGTCAGGTCTTCCACCGTGGCCTCGGCCACGAGGGTGTCGAAGGGCAGGCCGTCACCTGTGTTCACCACCGCCTCGCGTTCGGCGGCGACCTTGGCGTCGGCCGCGCTGCAGCTCTCCCAGCGCGCGATGGAGGCGCGCAGCTCGTCCATCGTGGTGATCTTGGCGATCGCCATCAGCGGCGCGACCGTCGCGCGGGCTTGCGCCTCGTCCTCAGCGATGGTGGCGAGTCGGCCCTGCGCGTCGGCCAAGGCGGCGGTGAGGCGCGCGTGCTCTGCCACGAGATCATGCTCGGCGTCGGCGCGCCCCTTGAGGGCCAGCGCCGCCTCGATAGCACTCTTGCCGGCGAGGTCCGGAGCGCAGGCCGTGACCAGTGCCTGTGCATCGGTATTGAAGGCGGCAATCTTGTCGCGCATGGCCGAGACGCGGACCGCGAGGCTCTTGTCCGTGCGCACCGCCTGCACCAACCCTTCCTGCATCTGCAGCGCGGCCTGTGCGCCCTCGTTGCCTGTGTCCGGGGTGATTCCCGTCTTCGCCAGCAGCTCGTCCCGGCGTGCCTCCCAGCGGGCCAGCACGGCGGCGGCGGCCGCGTGATCGTCGCGGGCCGTGGCGGCCAGCGCCTTCTGGGTGGCGAGGTCGGTGCGCCAACCCTGCTGCCTCACCCGCGCCTCCGACCGTTGGCTGATGACGCTGGCAGCGTGCGTCAGCGTCACCGCGAACGCGCCGGCAGGGCAGGGCGTGCGCGTGGCGGCACAGGCGGCCCGGATCGTCTCGGCGAGCGTGGCCGCCCGCTCATCCAACGCCCCCTTGGCGTCACGCGCGCCCTGCGCGGCGGTAAGCGTGGCGAGCAGCGTGTCGCGGGCCTTGGCCCATGTCGCGTACTGGTCGAGCGGCACGAAGGTCCCGCCCGGCGCCCGGGCGAGGCGCTCGCGCCAGCGGGCGTCGAAGTCGGCCAGTTCCTGCTCGCCCCGCCCGAGGCGGGTGCGGGCGGCGTCACGGTCGATCTCCCGCGCCTGCCGGGTGTTGTCCAGTTCGCGCGCCTTGGCGACGAAATCAGCATCCTCGAAACGGTCATCAGCCGCCACGTCGGCGGAGCGCACGGCCTGCTCGTACCGGTCGGCGTGAGTGGCGACCGGCTCGCCCGCGCGGATCACCGACCACAGGTGGTCGCGCACCGCCCGTTGGGTCTGCACGGTCTCCGGTGTGACGGGGGTGTGCAGGCGGGTGTGCGCATCAACTTCCCGTTGCGCATGCGCCAGCGCCGTCTCATCGCGCTCCAGTTGGTCGTGAACGTTACGGCGGGAGGCTTCCAACCCCGCCCGTTCCTTGGTATAGGTGGCGGCTTCGGCGGTCGTGGGGAACAGCGGCGAGGGGAGATCGGCGTCGGTGCCTGTCCACGGCTCAAGGCCGCTGCGGGCGGCGGCGAGGGCGGTCTCCGCCTTCTCCGCCGCGCGCTGGGCGGCGGTGAGCGCGGGACCGTAGTTGAGGGCCTGCGCCTCGCCATGGGCCTGCACAAGGTCCGGCAACTCGGCGGCGTCGGCGGCCGTGGTCAATAGATCGGTGAGCCGCGCCACCTCGACCTCCTTGCCGCGCAGGTCGCGCTGCGCGGTCTCGGCGGCGAGTGCCAGCGCGGCGTGCTCCTTGAGATGCGCCGCGAGGTCGGCCCGAATCACCGGGGACGGCAGGGCAGCCGTCACTCCCGCGACCGTGGTGTCGGTCCACCCCAGCCCGGCGGCGGCACGGGCGATGTCGGCTTCGGCATCGGCCAGTTCGCGCGCCACGGTGGGCAGGTCAGCTTGTGCGTTGAGCACGACGGCACGGCGCTCCGACAGGTCCTCGATGTCGTCGGCGTGCGCGGTCACGACTGGGGAGAGCGTCAGCGCAGCGAGCGCACGTTGGTCGCGGGTGATGGTTTCAATGGCAAGGTCGCGTTTCACCTGCGCGTCGCCCAGCGTCTTCTCGGCGGCGGCGAAGGTGCTGGCAGCGTCCTCGGGGAAGGCGACCGGCGTGCCCAGCACCTGCCGCGCGATAGTGGCTTCATCCCAGCGCGCCAGCGGGCCGGCGACGCGGGTTACCCGCTCCAGTTGCCGTTGCCGCTTGCCGAGGGACGCGAGTTCGGCTTCGGCGGCAGCCTCCGCACTGCGGGCGGCATCCAGCGCGTTCTTCGCCTCCTGCCATTGCGCGGCCGACAGCGAGACCTCGGTGAGCTTGTCGCGAGCGGCGACGAAGCGTACATCGGCTTGCGTGAACTGGTGGCCCTTGCGCCGGTGCGGTCCCCAGAGGTCTTCCACCTCATCGTCGATCTTGGCGCGCAGCTCGCCCAAGTTGCCGAGGCCGGCGGCGGCTCCGAACAGGATGCGGCCGATGTCGTTGCCGGCGTTGGTGATCGCCTGGTCGCCGGCGACGAGCTGCTTGTGCTCGATGGCGAACATGCGCCGGTAGGAGTCGCGGTCGGTGCGCAGCAGCCAGCGGGCGAGTTCGGTGTCCGACACTGGGTTGCCGGCTGTGTCAAGCGCCGAGTTCCTCATCCTCTTGAGTCGGCGGAATTCGAGGACGCCCAGCGCCGGGTCGTCCAGCTGGCCGCCCAGTTCCATCTTGCCGTAGCCGTGCTTGAAGTCGAAGGACGATTGGGAGTGGATGCCGTAGAGCCATTCGAGGAGCGCTACCCGAAGGGTGGACTTGCCGGCCTCGTTGGGGCCGTGAATCACGTGCATGTCGGGCGAGCCCGCCGGGAAGGCGAGGCTCGTTCCAGTGAAGTGGCCGAAGGCGGTGAGGTCGAATCGGGCGAGGCGCACGGGTCAGCCCTCCTGCTCGACGCGGTTGAGGAGGCTGGGGATTGCCTCGGCGATGAGTGGCGCGAAGTCGTTGGCAGCCACCCGCGCAAGGGTCAGTACATCCCGGTCGACGAAGGCTTCCCTTGGGAGCTTGTTCAGCATGGGACCGAAGTCGCGGGTGAGGCTCTCGATGAAGTCGGTGTCGGTAGCGGCTTCGGCGAGAAGCGTCTGCAAGTCGGCGATGCCATCGGCGCGGGCCGCGATGGCAGCGGCATCGCGCGGCGGTGCAGTCGCCACCTCGATCTTCTCGATCCAGAGGTTCTTCGGGTCCTTGTACATCGCCTGTGCCTGCACGTTTTGGCGAAGCATGCGGGGCTGCCCCGTCAACTCGCGGTGGACGGCGGTCTTGCCGGTGAGGGAAACACGTGCGGCGACGGGGCGGTTGTCGGCGGTGTTCAGCGCCACGCCGAACGCCGCGCCGACGCGGCCCATGGCTTCGTCCATGGTGGCTGCGCCGCCCACGTCCACGGCCAGGTGTTGCCAGCGCAGGACATCGACGAAGAGGCGCTCTGGCGGCTGCACGATTCCGTGCTTGACGGTGACCAGCAGCGCGCCTCGAGCCCCCGGCTCCCTGACGTGGCGGCCCTGGGCATTGCCGCTGAAGCACACGTAGGGCTTGGCAGAGAGGACAGCGTGCTCGTGAACGTGCCCCAGCGCCCAGTAGTGCATACCCTTGTTCTGCAGTTCGTCGAGCGAGCAGGGGGCATAGTCCTCGTGCTCGCTGTATCCCCCACCCAGCGCGGTGTGGAGGAGGGCGATGTTGAAGCAGCCCTCGGCGGGCCGGTAGCCCGCGGCCAGGTTGTCGGCGATGTCGGCCCTCTTGAAGCTCTGCCCATGCAGCGCGACGCGCAGGCCCTCGACCTCGGTGTGGAAGGTCTGCGGTGCGTCGCTCGCGAAGAGATGCAGGTTGGGCGGGGGCACGAGGGCACGGATCATGTCTTCGTCCGCGTCGTGGTTCCCGCGCAGGACATAGGCGTCAATCTTGGCCTCATGGAGGCGTGCAATTTGGCCCATAAAGAAGATGCCGGTCTCGAAGTCACGCCAGCCGGTGTCGAACAGGTCGCCCGGGAACAGCACAAAGGCGACGCGCTCGGCGATTGCGCGGTCGATCAGGTTGGTGAACGCCCGCCGGGTTGCGCTGCGCAAGAGGTCCAAGGGCGCGTCCTCATGGGCAGAGAGCCCGGCGAGCGCGCTGTCGAGGTGTACGTCACCGGCATGGATAAATTTCATTGGTGCCCCAGAAGCAGTTCGATAGAGGTGGCGATCCGGCCCAAGAACACATTTTAGGGCTCATCAAGCGGTCGTCCAGCCGTCGGCTCTCTTGGCGTAGAACTCGCGACCGTCGTCAGCAACGAGCGCAAGCGAGATCAGGGCAGCCGGTCCATGCTCATGAATTCGGTGTCGAGTAAGCAGCGCATCTATATAAGTACGTCAGCGCGTCGGGCCTCACCGCTGCGGTGCCACGCCGGTCCCCTGGTTGCCCACGACGTTTTTTGACGCATGCGTATGGCCAAATGGTGAGTCGACAACAGGAGGGCCGCACATGAATGATCACCATTATGCGTTTGCGCACCGTGTCGTGCGGGACTACGTCAAAAACGATCCGGAAGAATTCCTGGCGCTTGTCGACTCGGCCGAACGCGACGACTTCGTCGCCTGGCTCTGGGAACAGACGGAGCGGTACGTAGGCGAGCCTTTGACCGGAATCGACACCAAGCTGACTGGGGTCGAGGTGCGGACGGTCGCCCGATGCCGCACCGTCATCGTGACGTTGCCGCCGCCCGCCGATATTGGCGAGGCCTACATGGTCGCCGCGATGATTTCGCCAAGCGCTCCGGATCCCACGACCAGCGAGGCGAGAGCCCGGTATTTCACACTCGAGTTCGGCATGAGCATGGAGGATGAAGGCGAAGGCAAGACCGTCCTGTGCGAGTGGATGGAGACCAGGCACAGGAATTACGGGCCAGGGCCGGCGCCGAACGTCGACGCGTTCGCGGAGCAGCTCGCTTGCCGCGCGAGCCAATGAGCGACTGCGCCCGCAATCTTCCGTCCCCCAATCTCCGACGGTTCGATGGGTGAAACTGGCGAGTAATCCTGTCGATCCCGCATCAGCTCGCGCAAATCCAGCAGATCCAGTCCATAGCGTAAGGCACCGCGGGTGATCACGTCGTTGAAGAGGGACAGTGCGGTGACGAGATGCGGCGGGAGATCGGGGACCGCATCGTAGATCGTGCACACCAACACCGGCAAGCCGCGAGCGACGACCGCCTGCAGCGCGGTGTCGTGGCGCCGGGCGAACTCGCGCTGGATTTCGCGGAGAAGCATCAGGGCGTGGTTCACCGATTGTGCCGGTTGCGCCATGTCCGCGACGTGACCGAGAGCGTCGTTGCCGCCGATGTTGAGCCCGAGATGCGTCGCGTTGGCGGGAACGCGCTCCAGTTGGGCGCGGATACCAACGGTCGTTTCGCCGTCGACGGCCACGAGCGTTGCCGTGGCGGAGGTGCCGAGTGCGTGCTGGAGGTGGTGATGCACGGTCTCGCCCCGCCGAACGTAGGGCGCGTTGTCGAAGATCGAGTCGCCGAGCAGGACGATGTGCATAAGGTGATCCGGTGAACGTGCAGCCACGGCCGATATGGCTCGAGCTCATTGGCGGGCGTGGCGCGAACTGTTCGATAGCTGCAATGCGCGGATCGTAACGTATACGTTCGTCAAGACGTGTCGCACGCAAGCGCTGCCGGCGCCCGCCAAGTGCCGCGACGGATGCGACAGATTTTGTAGTCGATCCCGCGGATCATGGGCAAACCTGCCTTACGCCCGCTCGCCTGCGATCCGGATGCGACACGTTTTCTCGTAACGGTCAGGCCTAATTACATCCTGACCCCCTTACCAGGAGTGCCCATGGCCCAACGTGCACCGAAACCCCTGACCTCGAAACAACTGCTGGAGAAAATCGGCCTCACCGACGGCAGGCTTGACCCGGCTCTCACCCTCGACGGCCTGGGCGACGAGGGCGGGCTGGACGGTGACCTCGTGCCGCTGCTGCTCGACCGCTTTCACCAGCTTACAAAGGTCCGCCACGACCTGCAGCCTGGAATTATCGTCGGGTGGAAGCCGGGCCTGCGCAACCGGAAGTGGCCGCGTCAGGATGAACCGGCCGTCGTCGTCGAGCGCCTGCCGGAGCCGGTGTTCGATACCGACGAGACCGGCTCGACCTACTTCCGCGAGCCGCTCGACGTGATCCTCGGCGTCTTCATCGACACGCCCGAGCACCGCGGCGACTTCCTGGTGTTTCACGCGAATTCGCAGCGGTACCAGCCGTGGCCGAACCAGGGACAGGAACAAGGGGACGGTGACCATGACCACGCGTAACGCGAAGAAGCCGAAGCCCCCGATGACGCTGCGATGGCGCAGCAACTTCGCCGGGATCGACCCGACTTCGCGCCGCCTCGCGCGCTACACGATGTACCTGCTGCTCGACCGGCGCCAACAGATTGAGCGGCGGTTGCGCGGCGAGGAGGAACTGCGGCTCGCTTGGGAACTCGTGTCGCCGCTGGTGTACGAGCCGGCGGCGACGTGCAACCGCCGTGTGGATCGTGCCGTCGTGCCGACCCGGGCGGACTATGAAGATCTGGAGCTTCCGGAGCTGGGGTTCGACCTCGACGACGATGACGACGATCGCGAGTCGCGGGCGCGCGCCCGTGCGCTGCGCCGGCGGCAGCGGGAATTCCTGTTGTCGCCACCCGCGGGCCTGCTCGAGCGGCTGGTGCAGGCGGATGGGGTGGCCCCGACCCATCCGACGATTGCGACGCTGGCGCGCCGGTTCGGCTTCGGCATGGCAGAAGCCTGCATCCTCGATTACGTGGAGAAGCGGCATCAGCACCACAGCTTCGCCGTGCTCTTGCAGTTCGCCGATTGTGCGGACGTGACCAGCAACCTCGATCTCCTCGCGCGGGCGGTCGGGTTGCCGTCGGTGGCGATCCGCAAGGCACTCGCCGCTCGCTCGGTGCTGCGTGCGTGCCGCCTCATCCGCCTCTGCGAACGGACCACCTGCGACATGGAGGATTTCCTGACCGCCGAGGACGTCCTCGGGAAGATCCTCCTGGCGGCGCCCGAGACCGACGAGGAGCTCACCGGCATCCTGATCGAGCCGGCGTCGCCGGCAACGCGGACGCTGGCGGACTTCCCGCACCTGGAGACCCTCGCCGATGATGCGGCGACGGCACTGTCGGCAGCCGGCCGCAACGCGGTGCCTGGAGTCAATGCGCTCTTCTACGGCCCGGCCGGCTACGGCAAGACGGAGCTGGCGCTGGCTGTCGCCGCGGCAGCCGGGATGGAGGCATTCCTGATTCCCTCGGCGGACGACGATGGTGAGGGAATGGACCGCGAGGACCGCCTTGGCGCCTACCTCCTTGCACAGCGGCTGCTCGCCAACCACCGGAACGCAGTGATCATCTTCGACGAGGTCGAGGACGTGTTCTCGCACCAAGGGGCGCTGCTGGCGAGCCTGTTCGGCGGCCGGGCGGCAGCGGGGCAGCAGAAGGGATGGGTGAACCGGATCCTCGAGGAAAACGTCGTCCCGGCGATCTGGATCACCAACGATGAGCAGGCTATGGATCTGGCGTTCCTCCGTCGCTTTCTGCTGCCCGTCGAGTTCGTGCGGCCGCCGCAGCTGGTCCGCCGCCGGATGGTCGACCAGCACCTGGGCAGGGGCAAACTGCCCGAGCCGCTGCTGGAATCGCTGGCGGCAGATCCCAAGCTTGCACCGGCACAATTCAGCGCTGCGCGGCAAGTGCTTGCGTTGCACACCGGCGAGAAGGCAGGTGATCCGGCGGCCGGCGCTGCAGTCGTCCAGCGCAGTGTTGCGGCGATGCGTCGGCTCTTGCACGGTTCCGGGCTGCCGGCCGTGCGCCGCAGCGCCACCGAATTCGAGCTCGCATTCCTCAACGTCGGCGGCGGGATCGCGCCGGCGCGGATCGCCGATGCGCTCGAGCGGCGCGGTCGCGGCACACTGTGTTTCTTTGGCGCCCCCGGGACCGGCAAAACCGAGTTCGCGCACGTCCTCGCCGACGCGCTTGGCCGTGAGCTCGTCGTCAGGCGCGGGTCGGACCTCTTGTCGAAGTGGCTCGGCGAGACCGAGGCCAACATCGCGGGGCTCTTCCGCAATACCGATCCTGAGCGCAGCGTGCTCTTCCTCGACGAGGTCGACAGCTTCTTGCGCGACCGGCGGCAGGCCGAACACAGCTGGGAGACGACGCAAGTCAACGAGCTCCTGCAGCAGATGGAGGACTACCCCGGGATCTTCATTGCCGCGACCAACCTGGGCGACAACCTCGACGCCGCTGCGCTGCGCCGGTTCGACTTCAAGCTGCACTTCCGGCCGCTCGCGCCGGAGCAGCGGGTGGCGATGTTCGCCCGCGAGGCGCTGGGATCGGTCGACCGGGTTGCCGAAATTCCGGTCGCGATTCGCCATCGGCTGGCCAGGCTCGAGACCCTGACCGCGGGGGATTTCACCAATGTTTGCAGGCAGCGCGACCTGCTGGGCGAGGCGCTGTCCGCCGAGGAGTTCCTGCGCCGGCTGCTGGCCGAGTGCCGGTGGAAGGTAGTCGGGGAGGCGGCCTGAACGGAGAGTCGACCTGGCGTCGCGAATTTGAATGGCATCTATGAGGGCGCACGCCTTGAGCCCCGTACGGTGCAGACTTCTTTGCATGGTGGGCGCGAAGGCGTGCACACCCAATCGGAGGACACTATGAACACCCTTTCGCACACTCTCGCTGGCCTGAAACTCGGCAAGACCGCCGTCTTCCAGAACCTGGCGGTCGTCCCGTTGCTTGCCGACGCTGACGCCGGCGCGGACTATCTCACGCTGGACGAGGCTCTCGAATCGGGCGCCGCGCGCATCACGGAGGTCTCCGAGTCCGGAAGTGTCCCGGAACTGAGCTTCGTCAACGAGTCGGACCGCAAGATCCTGCTCGTCGATGGCGAGGAACTCGTCGGCGCGCGGCAGAACCGCATCCTCAACCTGACGATCCTGGTCGGGATGCGCCAGAAGGTGGTCATTCCGGTCTCCTGCGTGGAGCGTGGTCGCTGGTCGTATCGGTCCCGCGAGTTCGGCTCGGCCAAGCGAAGCCTGTACGCCAATGCCCGCGCCGCGAAGATGCGGGACATTTCCTCGGGGATGCGCGAGTACGGCTCCCGGGCCAGCAACCAGCAGCGGGTCTGGGAGAGCATCGAGCGCAAGCAGCGTGCGATGGAGGTCGATTCGCCGACCGAGGCGATGAGCGACATCTATGCGCACCGGGAGGAAGACCTGGCGAGCTACGAGACCGCATTCGAAGTCCAGCCCGGGCAGGTCGGCGCCGTGTTCGCGATCAACGGCAAGGTCCGTGGCGTCGAGCTCTTCGACAGTGCGGCCACGTTCGCCAAGTTCATGCGCAAGGTGCTCGGCAGCTATGCACTCGATGCCGTGGAAGAGACTGCGCCGGGCGCGACCAAGCCCCTGAAGGAGGTCGATGTGCGGGCGTTCCTCGCCAGGCTGCAAGAGGCGCCGGAATCCCGCTTCGCGGCACTGGCCGAGGGCGAGGACGTACGCTTCGAGGGAGAGGGCACGGCGGCCGCGGCGCTGGTCGTCGATGCGAAGGTCGTGCACCTCGCCGGATTTGCCATGCCCGAGCGGGTGTGAGGTGAAGGGCGCCGTCGCAATGCTGTTCCGAATCCCTTGGGCGTGGATCATTGGTGGCTACGTGGTCGGCCTGCAGCTGCAGTCCATGCAAACGTGGGTCGGCCGCGAGGACGGATGCCGGCCCGTGATCGCGGGGTCGGTAGCGCGTGACGCATTTTGTAACACAGAGCTTCTAGACTGCAGAGACTTGGCCGATGCTCGCAATGAATGCGCTGCAGGCGACGACGAGTGTCGGCGCCCCGCCGCCCTGATGGACGGCCATGGCGAATGCCGGTCTCCAGTGTGGACCAGGCAAAACGTACCGATGATGTACAAATTGTGATGGGAGATTGTCATGTACACGTACAAGTGCTGGATCAAGCTGAACGACTACCAGACCACGCATGTCCTGCTGAAGGCAGACAGCGACTGGGAATGCAAGGCGCTCGCCGAGGCGCTCTACGGCAAGGGGAATGTGCTGAACTACACGGTCGTTAACGAGTAGGAACTTCGTCGCGCGGAAATGCGACACATTGTCGACATCCAGTCGGTGAGGAAACAACGTGCCCCGGACTGCATCAGTAAAGAAACAATCTGTCCAAGCGGACGTCGTAGCGTTTGCGCCTGCGGGGGTCCCCCTCGCGCAGCCCCAAGCTGCTGAGGCGATGTGGCTCTACTATCGCGATCACAAGACGGAACTGGTCGAGGGAGTGAAGGAGTGCCGCGAAATCATCCTGGGCCAGATCATGGAAGGCATTGCCGTCGAGCAGGTCTTCGCTCCCTTCCTCCGTACTCAGGTTGGCGGTGTCGGCGGACTCGGCCCGCGCCGCCGTGTGGACAGCGCCAGGCGCAGGTCCGCATAGGAGATACTGGAGCTTCGAATGGCCCCCTGAACGAACGAGTTCTACCAGCGCGTAGCCAAAGAGGGGCGCGTAGCGAACGGCTTCGGACTCAGAGTGCGCCAACAACCGAAGAAGCCGCAATGATGGTCTGCATTGGTCTTGTGGTGCGGGACGGCTGATAAAATGCATCATCATCCCCCGAGACCGACGCAGCCAGCGAGTTCGTGGGGCCGTATGCTTGCCGTCGCCGCCAGCGACGGCAGTTTCCTCACAGGAGGACGGAGGGCGCCATGGAGTTCAAAGCTGCCAAGCGAATGCTCAACGTCCTTCCTCGAGACCAGTACAGCGCGAAGACGGTGGCGCAAATTGCTGAGCAGCTCTACGATGCGACCGATCCAACAACGACGCAGCGGGTTCGCCGTGATCTCCGCTATCTTGTGGATGTTGGCGTGGTAAATAAGGTCGAGCGTTCGCAAGGAATTCCGAAGGTATCCAAGCCCCCAGTGAAGGGAAAGACCACCGGGAAGAAGGCCAGGATAATTTCAGCCTATTGCCTGGTGCCGGACGTTTTCATCTCCTGGCTCATGAGTGAGTCGATCGCAATTCAGGTACTGCTATCAACGGGAACTATCGCGCGAACTCTCGGCGCGGTGCCGGGGCTCGAAACCCTGGAAGCGGAGCAAATTGCAACCCGAGTGCTTAACAATGCCACTCGGGAAATTCAACGCATTCACGACAAGATTCGCGTAGTCCCCGACGGAATCGGGCGAGCACCTGCAACGACTGATCCAGCGATCCTTCAGGCGGCAGTCGACGCCATTCGGCTACAGCGCCGGGTTGATCTAGAGTTTCCCGCAAAAAAGGGAGGGACGACACGAAGGCAGGGCGTCACGATTCAAGGGCTTGTCTCCAAGGATGGCGCTCTATACCTCGTCGGAACATGCAATTTGTCGGATGAGCCGCGCCTCTATGCGCTGCAGAGAGTATCCAACTTGATGATTTCGAGCGCGACCGGTTCCTCCGTACGCGAAATCGATCTTGATAAATTTCTCGATGAGGCGCTTGCCTACGGCAGCCCGATTCCGATCAATTCCTTCCCATTGAAGGCAAACCCAACGGAAAGAGTTGAGTTCCGCAGTGCCGAGCGGCCCGAGCCCATCATCGAGTGGGTGGACTTACGTTTGCGAGTGGCACCGAGGGCCCTGTTTCATTTCCGAGAGCGCAAGGTGAAAGGAACCGTGGAAGTCACTTGGGCGCCTGATCAAAGGGATTACGGACGAGACGAGGACCCTGGCACCTGGGGCGTGGTGGTGGCGAAAATGCCCTATACCGTCCAGCTGCTACCGTTCCTGCTCAGCTTGGGACAGTGGATTCGAGTCGAGTCGCCGGAATCGATCCGGGAACAGATGCGCACCGTAGTTGGCGGAATGGTCGAGCACTATTAGTAGGTCGTAGCGCGTAGTGTAGGCATGGAGAGCCTTGCAGGAACAACGATGCGAAAGTACTGCACCCACCACGGCTCAAAGATGCAAGTGCAGCTTGAATTGGTTAATAGTACCGGCCGGCCGGCAGCGCGGGGGCAATTGCCGTGAGCCGAGATCGCCGACGGTCCATGCGCGCCCTCCTTGCGGCATGAGATTCAGGCCGCCAAGTTTCCCGTTCATCGTGACCTTGCCGGCTTCGAACTCAGCCAGTTGCCGGTGGGCGCTACTCGGAGATCCCAAGATCGGGCGGTTCGTGGCCAACCTCGGGCAGCCTGACTGCTGGATCGAGTAGAACGATGAATTGGTGGATGTGCTGAACGACGACCGCGACGTAATCGCATTGCCCAGACAACGCAGGTTAGGAAAGGAGCGGCCTCTTGGCGCTGTCTATAACCTACCCGTTCGACGAGTTGGGTCCGCATTGACGTGCGACCGACTTCTTGAGGCGGAACCACCAGCACCAGTCCCATTAGGAACGGCGTTCAAGAGTGCGAATCCGTGGTCAACCAGCGAGACCTGCAGTCATTGGCGCCCCTCAGTCAGAGAGCGGACCTCTGTGTGGCGCCCTGACTCCCACGCGGATCTTTTGGGGGTGGTACATCTGTGGCCATGACGTTGCAAGGTGCCCCCTACAGGCTTGCGAAGCCGAGAGCAGCCCAGCCCGATCGTGCCGAGCACGGTCATTTTTTTCGTGTCGACCGCTTCGGAAGCTTGCTCGGGGGATTGCCTTCAGTCAGTTGAACGCGTGAACGATCAATTCGATTGCCTGCACCAGGCTCAAATGGAAGTTGTGACCAACGATCCAATTGGTCGCGCCCGATGCCGGGTTGTGCGGGTTGGCGATGTCGAACCACACCGCCCTTGGTCCTTCGGCATTGAGAGCGAAAGGTTTGAAGTATGGTCGTCCAGTGTCTGGATCCTTGACATATCTGCTTCCACCGTAAAGGTTGGCCAATGGAGCGGCGTCGGTAACCGCATTGCCTACCACTGCATTTGCGATGACGCAACCATGTAGGTATGCGATGAACGCGCGATCATGGTTGCGGCCAGTCCCACTCGACCTAAGGTTTATGGTGGTCAAGAACTGTGTTGCCCCGAATCGCAACTCTAACCGGTAATGCGGATGCTGCAGAGGCGAATACCAAAGCGTGCAATCGGATGCGCCGGTCACCTGCATATTGGGGCGGGGCATTAAGTGGTCTGGGAGCCGACCCTGCCCGGCCATTGCGTTCGGTACGACAATGCCCTGAAGGCAAACGTCCAAGGCGGCGGCGTAGGGTTCCGCGAGCATTGTGATCGAGGCGGGTCGCCAGGTATGCTCGAGGCTTGGGGTCTGCGGATCAAGCTTGAACGCGCAAACCGTGTGATCCCACACAGCCACGTGCTTCGGAATTGCTTGATCTAGGTGCTTTGGTCGAGCGATTGCGGTGCAGTTCCCCTGATCCGCATTGCCATTGGTGTCATTGGCAATGCTATGCGTGCCAAGGCAATGGGTGATTAGGAAATACTCGACGTAAAAGGCCTGGGCCGCAGAATAGGGTCCGTGAAAGTGATAGAGCTTGCGGACCAATGTGCCTGAAGCAGCGGCGCGCATGGCCGCCGGTCGTTGATTAGTCAACCCGTTGTTGGCGACCCAATGCCAAATGCGCTGCGCCTTGGCAGTGCGTTGCGTTGCAGGAGTCTTGTGTGCCTCGTCGATGTGTTGCATCCATCGCGTTCCGCGTCCTTTACCAACGTAGAAGCATTGAGCCCAGCCGGGGTTACCATGGTCGAAGTAGGCATAGACGTAGTCGCTTTGGGCAGCGCCCGCGATTGGAACAGGAATCGGGCCGTTCGGGTTCCACGCATTAGCGGCGCATGCTACCGCATACACGATCGCCTGCACCTCGTCGTGATTGGAGCCGTTAACCGCGAACAGAACGTTCCATGACTGCAACCCGTAGGCATGCAACTCGTGAGAGAAGTCGCCTTGGGGAACGCAAAGACATTGCAATTGGCCAGGTCCACACTCGAGGATTGCTCCGGTCCAAGCCATGGACTCCTCCTGGGAAGCCGTCTTAGAGTAACAGCGCTGTTTACGTCGTTGTTTGGAAGTCGGAGTGACGAACACGGCACGTCCAATTCTGCCTCTGACCCACCTGATTCCAGGCTAAGGATACGCTGAAGCTTGAACTTTGCACCGTGGACCGCAAAGACTGCGTGCATACTTACGGTTGGGCGGCGGCATGCAGGGAACAATGCAAATGCAATTCAGGTTGACTCGGCCGGCTGCACGCAAATGGGAGCACCGTATCCGGTGACGTTTGCCTGGATCAGGCCGAACCGCTGGATCAGCGCCCCGTAGTACACGGCCCACTTGCGCTCGCTTTGGGTCTTGCCGGGAACTAGCGCACTCGATTCGCGCGTGTGCGTCCCAATCCGGTAGCCGATGCTCCGAGCCCAACGGGCGACACTGGCAAACCCATGCACGTGCCAGTCGGCGATCTCGCGGGCCATGGCCGTGGCGACTGGGGCAAGCGCGGTCTCCTCGACGTTGCGCAGGTCTTCCAACCAGTCGGACTGAACCTCGTCGACAAAGACGAGCCGCCGCAAGTCGTCGACGTGGATGCGCAGCCAGCCCGCGGTCGTCGGTGTCGCCGGATGCCTCCGCTTCGTGGCGGCTTCGTGCAAACGCGTGAGCAGGCGTGCTGTATGGCCGCCCCGGGTGCGCCACGTGTGGTACTGGCGGCTTGCGCACACCTGGACCACGATCTGCGGAGCATCGGGGAACAGGCGCTGGGGGCCTTCCCACACGTCGAACGACAACGTGTAACGTTGGGTCTCCTCGCGAAACCCGCGCAGCGCGCTGGCCTCGAGGGTGCCGCTGCGCTGCAGGCCCAACAGCTCCCGCTTGTACCGAGTCGCGACGGAAGCGAAGCGCTGCTTGAAAGCGGCCCACCGGATTTCGGCATGGCCGTCGCGAGCCAGCTCGTCGCCGATCCTCTCGAGTGCGACCGCGAGTTCGGAAACGAAGCTGGGCGCGCCGTGCCGAAACAGCTGGGCGAGGTGGAGATCCCGCCGCTTGGCGGCGTACCTCGTGCCGTACCCGCGCTCTCGCAGCCAGCTGCGCTCCGCAGCCTGACGCATGACGTCCGTGACGACCTTCTGGCGCAAGCGGGCTAGCGTCTCGTCGGACAAATGCGTCCAGAAAGCGGTTGTGACTTCGCGCAGCCACCGTGAGGGGCCGTCGAGCCGGACCACTGTCGTGACCGGCTCCTTCGCCGAGCCCCCCGGCATGACGGTGAGTCGCGACGCCGAAAGCCCGATCAGCCCTTCGTCGATCCGCAGCACCTGGAGCACTGTCGTTGCGATGCCGTAATCGAACCCGCGCGGGCAGGATTGCAGGCCGGCGACGGCGGAAACCTCGCCGCGGACACAAACGCACTCCCACGCGTCGCGTACGTGGGATCTGTTCAGCGTGTTCTTGCGGCAGCCGGCCTGGACCTCGGTCACCGCGGCAAGTGCGGCGTCGAGCGTCGGGTTGATGCAGATCCGGGTCTTCGGGATCAGGTCATCGAGGAGTTGCGCACCGAAACGGGCGTGCGGATCGTTCGACCGGTGGGGCGCCGGCTTCCTGGGTTGGGTGTTGGGCATCGGAGGCGGATCGTTGACGAGCGAGCGATCGTCGCATGATGCCTTGGCGAGGCGTCAAAATATGTCGCGAAATCCACCATGTCCGTCTTGGTCCAGCGCCGGATCACAGCGTCGCGTAGAGCTTTCGCATCCTCGCGGCATCGTCGCGGATCCTCTGCGCGAGAAACTCAGGTGCGAGCACTTTGACGTGATATGCCATGCTCAGCAGCCAGCGCACGAGCGGCTCGGAGAGAGGAACGGTTGCGCGCAGGTCGAAGTGGTGGTCTGGTAACTCCATGAACTCCTGATCCCTGCTTAGCGGAGTTTCCCTAAGCCAGGCGGTATCGCTGTGGACCCAGAGCCTGAGATGGATGTCGTCGCCGTAGCGGACCGTCTCCTCCTTGAATACCGGATGGGCAATCCCTTGGGCAAGGTATTTGTCCAGATTGAAGTTCGCCGGCCTGGGAACGTCGACGAACGTCTCCGTAGCTCTGAGAATTCGGTGCAGGGCGAAAGTACGGGGCGTCTGTTTATGTTCCTCGTTTGCGATCAGGTAGGTGCGAACATTCTGGCGAACCAAGGCCAGCGGTCGAATGCACAGTCCCCGATGCTCGCTGCCGGAGCTTCCTTTGTAGTCGATCTTGATCGACACGTCCTGGTGTAGAGCGCTGTAGACAACCGATTCCACCGTGGGCTTGATCTGTGGCCGTTCAAATCGAAGGGTCTCAGGCTCAACGACGATCTTCTTCGCCCAGCTGTTGTTCGGACCGCGCGCTTCGTCAAAGTAGGGTTTCAGCGCCTTCATGCTTGTCCGCGGAAGCAACTCGACTCCCGTCTTCTCGAGCACCCCGAACGCGATCTGCTCGTCCCAATTCATGCCGCGCAGGGTGAGCCGGGGCGCGTCCCGCTTCCAGGATATCTTGTTGGTAAGGTAACCCGTTCCGCTGTCGATTTCCGCACTAACGTCGATCTCCGGAATAGCTGCACCGAGCTTCCTCACGTCGTGCTGGACCATGCGGAGGAATCGATCGGCCAGATCACCGTTGCGAAGCGTGCCGTTGTGGTGAGGTGCCAGCCTCTCCGCGAGATCGCTGGTCTTTATCGGTGGCGCGGGATAGGTCGGAATCAGTTGAAGCAGGTGCCATTGCCTGCTGATCCGAGCGATGGCGGATTCCTTAATCTTCGAGCCGCTGGATGTCCCTATGCGCTGGGACTTGGTTACCTTTGGTGTCAGCTTGTTGGTGCCCGCAGTAGACATCCTCTTGCCGGGCGACGAGGGCGCGTTCGGAATCGACTTGGAATGTCCCGCCGATTGGACCCTTGCGGTCGATCCTTGGGGGCGGCGCCGCAACGCCCCCAAGTCGTCGACCAGATGGGCGGCGGAGCGGGGCGTGCGGGTCGTCGTCCGCTCGTCAAGTTTGCGTGTCATGGTCGCCTCCGCGCCTGGCTTCCGGACTTGGCGAATCCGGTCAGGCGTGTCGGACATTGTCGCACGCGACGCAAGCGCGAATCCCATCGGCGCACTGCACGCTCGCTGCCGGCACGAGCTGGTCATCGGTCCACGCTGCGCCAACGGTGCGAAGCATATCCCCGGAGATGTTCACCGTAGGGGCCGTCAGCAGGAGGAGATTCGGCTCCGGGCATAATGGGCGCGCACGTCGATCCGGTACACGCAGACGTCCGGAGCAAAGCGCCGGAATATATCGACGACGTTGGCATCGTCGTCGAAATACACGGTCACCCCCAGGCTCCTAGCGATGGCGACCTTCTGCCACAGGTACTTCTGGTAGGGCGAAAGGTTGACGTGTGGGCAGGCGGACGCCGCCGTAGCGAGGTTTGGCAGCAGGTAAATGCCGTCGAAGGCGATGCCGTACTCGTGCAACTCCTGCACACAGCTGGCATGTACCTCGGTTCGATCGCTGCGCGAGGAGATGATGTGCACGGCGCAGCCAGCGGCCCTCCACGTATGGCTGAGCCGCGCAAAATACATCGGCAGCGCGGTGATGGTCCCGTCGATGTCGAGGCCAAGTGTGCCTCTCGGCAACAAGGCACCCGCCGGAACCTCGGGTGCATGAATCATGACGTGCGCAGGCACCGGTCGAGGGTCTCCTTCGCGTAGGCAGAGATGCCGGGTGTCGAGGACTCGCGCCTGCCCGCGACATTCAGCGTCCGCACGTCGAGCCGGGGGCGAAAGCGGGCGAGGTATCGCGGATCAATCCTTGCCATTCGCTGACCACGGGTCGCGATCAGCACGCCGGCCCGGTCGAGAAGCAAGGTCGAGTCGTTCGTCCGCCGGGCGGTCCAACGTGGATCGAGCGCCAGTGCGTCGAACGCGGCCTCGAGGTTCATCCTGGCCGCGCAGGAGAATTCGCGGAAGATCGGGTACGCATTCACATGTCCCATGCACCATCCGGACTTCTCGAACTCTGCAATGGCGCATTGCCGCGCGATTGGGGTCTTCCGTGATGCTTGCGATCATTGCGCAGGTGCGAAATGCAAAAGGGAAAAGTCGGGAACAGGCCGAGGCTGTCGATGCATGGGCGTCCAGGCGCGCAACACTCTAGCCCTACATTCATTGGGTCGGAACATGAATGCAGACCGGTATAGCGTTCCCCACCGGCCGCCAAAAACGTTCGTATTAGTAAGGTGGAACTTGACGACTCGCAGGTCCTGGCATGCAAGGTCAACGCGTGCGAAGATCTCGCTTGCGGCCTTTGGTGTAGCCTTATCCAGGCTGTAAAGGCAATGGGGTCCATACATCGAATCGATAACTGACCTCCAGCCTGGTTCGTGTGCGCTGCGAACCGCAAGTGAATAAAGCGAGTCGCGTCCATCTACGACGAGGCCTGCCAAGTCTAACTCTATCTCGAGAACCAGGCCGATTTCCTCGGCTTCCAGCCCGCCTCCGTGATGGAACGCATAGTGCTCGGCACCCATGAGGTCTCCACAGGCAAAGACCCAACCATCGTTCTGGACGTTATCGGGACGCGTGTCGATGGTACTTAAGCGGGCCTTTCGTGACAATTCCGCAACGTCCTGACCGGAAAAGCGAATGAATGGGTAGGTTCTTGAATCGTCACTTATGAATTCACCGCGGCTGTGTGCTGCAATCACTTCTTCGCGGCGACAGGCGGCGAAGCGCAATCCCCGGAAGATGGACACCCTGTCAACAGCATTGGTGGACGTACGCCTGCCGGCGTTCGCATGAAGATGTATTTCGGGAATCAAGCACGTCGTCTCTTCAGTCGTTCGCAGAGTACCGTCCAGACTTGGGTGATGTAAGGCATCTGCGGCTTGGCTTTGGCCCGCCTCCCTGGCCAACTGCGCGGGCCCACGCCCCCAACTATCGGCAGAAAGCTTTGCCCCCTGACTGAGCAGGAATTCGACGATCAATGCGTGGCCGCATGCAGCTGCCATAGTTAATGCGGTATGGCCGTCGCCATCGGCGCAGTCGATGTCGGCGCCGGCAGCAACAAGCGATCGGACTACCGGCAAGAATCCTTGGGCTGCCGCCCAAATTGTGCCGGTTGGGCCGAGGGGTCCTTTGCGAACTGCGTGGGGAAACGACATAAACGCGCGCTTTAGGTCCCACCAGCGTTCATCTCCTGCTCTCTCGTTTAGAGCCGCATGCGCGGATAGAAGCAACCTGATGGCGTCATCGTGTCCGAACTGCGAAGCCGCTATTAGCGGCGTTCTCCCCACAGCATCCGCCTGATCAACGTCGGCGCCGCTCGCTAGGAGCATCTGAATAATCGCAAGATGGTTCCGCTCGGCTGCCTTGATCAAGGCAGATGCGCCTAGGCCGTCAATGCAATTGACATCGGTCCCCTTCGTGAGAAGTAACGCGACGACGGCGTCATCTCCGTTCTCTACGGCAAGCATGAGCGCAGTGCGATCAGAGTTGTCCTTGGTGTCAACGTTTACACCAGCGGATAACAGAGCTTCTGCGGCGAGAATGTGTCCGCGCTCAATCGCTTCTATATACGCACCCGCTCCAAATCGGTCCAGGTCCACGCCAGCGGCGATGAGCCGCCTTACGACACCTTCGTGACCAGACTGTGCTGCTCTAGAGAGCGCCGTATCAGGCCCTGAATAGTTGACATTGGCGTCTGCCCCAAGAAGCAGGTCGACAACGCCTTCATGTCCCTTGGTGGCCGCTCGAAGTAACGCCGTATCAGGGCACGGGTGGTCGACATCGGCTCCTGCTGTAAGGAGCAGAGCGACCACTGCCTCATGGCCAGCGTCTGCTGCACTAATGAGCGCGGTCTCATCAAGCCCTTTGTAGTTAACGTTGGCACCCGCAGATATTAGGAAGGATACGACCCGCTCGTCTCCCTTGCTTGCCGCGCAAATCAATGGAGTCCTTCCGGACTTGTCGGCTTGATCCAAGTCTGCGCCCGCGGAAATTAGCAGAGCGGACTCATTCTCGCGACCATTGAGTACGGCGTGAAACAATGCCGTTTGTCCTCGGTCATCAATCTGGCCGAGGCTGGCCCGGACTTCGATTAGGAAGGCGACTGCCGCTTCAGCTCCAAGGGCGGCAGCTGCCATCAGCGCCGTTCGACCACGGCCCGTGCATTGATCGATATTTGCTCCGCAATCCAAGAGCTGACGGCAGATCTGCACCTGATCTTCTGAAGCTGCCAACATGAGTGCGGTCCAATCAGTCCAATCTCCTGCTGTAGCGGCAAGGTGGGGGGCGGCGCCTGCAGCGAGTAGCTGGCTGACCACTAGCTCTCGGCCATGTGCGGCGGCGAACATAAGGGCAGTCCAGCCGGTGGAATCGGCTTGGTTCACGTCTGCCCCGGCAATCAGCAGACGTTCAACGATTTCAGCGTAACCCCGTTCAGCGGCCACCATGAGACTTGTGATTCCATTCGGACCGCGGACGCCAACGTTTGCACCGGCGTCGAGCAGTATATTGCAGACCGAAATGTGACCATTAATCAGCGCGCCGAATAGTACCGGAAAGCCATTGTCGTCTAGCTCATCAATATTGGCCCCCGCGCTGATCATTTGGGCGACTGCAACCTCGTCGCCGGCATACGCTGCCTCTACCAATTTCGCCATTGGTCTTTCTCTGATGAGCAGCCATCGCTGGGAACGGCTATTTGGAACCGTAGTGTGGGATGGATACAGGATACCGACAGTAGGCTTCGCGGTGCTTGACGGGCGGCGCAAGAATGGATACAGCGGAGGGGATTATTGATGCCTGTCAAACATCGCTTACCGGGCTTCGCGAGGCGACGTCCCGGCGTTTGAACCGTTCCGCGAACTCAAGCGCCGCGGCTTCCGCGTCGTCCCCGAGATACGCGTTCGCCCTCGAAGCATGTTCGGCGACCTGCCACCCCCAGGCTCCTCGCGATGGCGACCTTCTGCCACAGGTACTTCTGGTAGGGCGAAAGGCTGACGTGTGGGTAGGCGGACTCCGCCGTGGTGAGGATTGGCAGTAGGTATATACCGTCGAAGGCGATACCGTAGTCGTGCAACTCCTGCACACAGCAGGCATGCACCTCGGCCGTATCGCTGCGCGACGAGATGATGTGCACGGCGCAGCCGGCGGCTTTCCACGTGTGGCTGAGCCGGGCAAAGTGCGTCGGCAGCGCGGTGATGGTCCCGTCGATGTCGAGGCCCAGTGTGCCTCTCGGCGATAAGGCGCCCGCCGGAACCTCGGGTGCGTGAATCATGACGTGCGCAGGCACCGGTCGAGGGTCTCCTTCACGTAGGCAGAGATGCCGGGTGTCGAGGATTCGCGCTTGCCTGCGACATTCAGCGTCTGCACGTCGATCCGGGCGAGAAAGCGGGCGAGGTGCCGCGGATCAACCCTTGGGCGCATGTGTAGCCACGGTCTTTGCAGCGACTCGGCGAAAGTCGCCGTGAGCTTCGAGCCGCCGTCGAGCTTCTCCTCGAGGGTGAAGATGACCGTGGCGTCGCTGTCGCGGACGTTCCACTCGTTACGCTGGCGGTAATCGGCAAGCGGCGTTTCGGTTAGCGCATAGCGCGCATCGATGGGGCCGTCGTCGGATCGGCGGTTACGGGGGCACCAGCCGCCGTGTGCGACGGCATGAGCGATCGCCCAGTCAAGTGCGACCTGGTCGGCACCGGTCTGCCCGCCGGAGACAATCTTGAATCCGGCAGGGAGGAGAAACGTTTCTGGAATGGCGGCGGGTGGTGTGGGCACGGCGAGTTCCGATGGCGAAGACAACGACAGCGTAGCGGTCGACCGCGCCAGAATGCGTCGTGTCAGAAGCCCCCGTTCTCAGCCAGCAGCCTTCGTGGCGGCGATCGCCGAGGTGATCATCTTCCTCTGCGAAAGCTGATCCGAAATTCCGATTCACGATAGCTGCACGAGGGGCGGTGGACGAGTGCGTGATCCATCATAATGACCGCATGACCGATGACCGAAGGTAGAACGGTGATCGGACTAGATTTAGTCAAGCAGATCTGACCACTGGCGCATTGGATGGTGAACGCTTGCGGATTTTCGCGAATGCACATAGGACCAATTGGAGGGCAGTATGGTGCAGAAAGATCGAGTTCTCACGCTAGATAATATTGAAGACGTGATCAGAGAGTTCTGCGCCAAGATCACTCCGCTAGGCGCGTCGATCCAAGGCAAGACCGGTATTGACCTTCTCATCGCCCTAAAGCGAGAAATGGTGAATGCGGGGCCTTATCCAAACGTAACGCTGTTTGAAGCAGCCAATAGGATCATGTCTGACATGGTTATCCTGTACGGCGTGGCAGGACTGTTGAAGGCTGGGGCATATCCCTTTTCGGAGTACCTGGTCGAGTTCGGAAATGAGGACAGGAACGGATTTGATATTAGAGGCTTGATCGATGGATGTTTGCCTTCCGGCGAGACGCCCACGCTTGCTGGCGAGGCTTTCAACGTGGCGCCCTCATTCTTGCAGGGAAAGAAGAGTTCTGCGTTAAAGAAGCTGCAAGCGAATGCGGGCGATTACTCGTATCGTTTCATTCTTTTCAATTCGGACGCCTTGCCAACTGGGAATGCGTCGCAAAGGATCACTGAGGTCCGCAAGTTATCCCAACACAATCGGTCGGAAGATGGGATTCATCAGTTCTGCGTAGATATCCAGTCGCAGAAGCTCTACAGCGTGGAACCTAGAGCTGTCCGGAAGCTCAAGCATGTGGTACCTACGGCGCGCAACTCTTAACTGCAGCGCTTCGCGCCAGCACTAAGTGCCGAGTACGTCCTGCACGCCGCTGTCATTGACTCCAAAGTACCATTTTCTGCCGGTCAGGCTGGCGCAGACTCCAGCAATCCGCTTGCTCGCTGCACCCTCCGCTCCACGGCCTGGCTGAACAGCTGCTCGTCGCCGGGATTGACCAGCGTCAGCAGCGTTTTCGCCCGCGTGATGCCGGTGTAGAGCAACTCGCGCGTCAGGATTGGGTTGAGCTTGTCCGGGAGCACCAGTGCCGCGTGCGAGAACTCGGACCCCTGCGACTTGTGCACGGTCAACGCATAGACCGTCTCCACGGCCTGCAGTCGGCTCGGGAGCACCCACTTGATGGTGCCCTTGCCGTCGCCGGCGGGGAACGCGACACGCAGTGGCCGTTCGCCTGTGTCGCCGGCCTTGCCCGGTAGCTCGAGCGTGATGCCCATGTCGCCGTTCATCAAGCCGAGCGCATAGTCGTTGCGCGTGACGAGCACCGGGCGCCCGAGGTACCAGCCGGCGCTGGTGCCGATGAGCCCGGCCGATTGCAGGTAGCCGGCGATGCACTGGTTGAGTCCTTCCACGCCCCAGGGTCCGCGCCGCAGCGCGCAAAGGACCTGGAACTGCGCGTGCGCCTTCAGGACCGCGCGCGCCCAGTCATCGAACTGCGACGGCTCGGCTCCGCGCGGCGGCTGGAGGCGGTGCATGATCTCGAGGTAGTGGCGATAGCCATGCCGATCGTCGCCGGGCTTGGAGCCTGGTGTAACGCCGTCGACGACGAGCTCGCGCAACGAGGGGTCCGCTTCGCCGTGCAGGCGCAGCGCCTGCAGGTCGCGGTGAGGCTCCGCGAGGACCTGCAGCGCGGGCGCAGCGACGCCTTCGTTCACCTTGCCTGCGAGCTGCCCGATGCCGCTCCCCTCGGCAAAGCGGTAACTCTTGCGCAGCATTGCAACAGCCTGGTCGAGAGGCGTACCGTCGGCGTCCTGCAGAGCGGCATCGACGTGTTCGCCCGTTGCGGCCTGCAACCACTGCGCCGTCTCCGGCGTGAAATGCCCGTCGCGAGCCCGGGCACAAAGCTCGCCGAGCACGGCGCCGGCCTCGACGGACGCCAACTGGTCCTTGTCGCCGAGCAGAACCAGCCGGCTTCTAGGTGGCAGTGCCGCGAGCACCGCCGCCATCATCTCGAGGTCGATCATCGACGCCTCGTCAATTACCAGCACGTCGAGCGCGAGCGGATTGCGCGCGTCGTGGCGCATACGGCGGGTGTCGGGTCGCGCGCCTAGCAGGCGATGCAGCGTGCCGACGGCGGTGGGAATCGACGCGCGGATGGCGTCAGCGTTCGGCACCCCCGCGAGCGGCAGGTCCCTGACCGCGCCGGAGATCGACTCGTTGAGCCGCGCCGCGGCCTTGCCGGTTGGTGCGGCAAGCCGGATGCGCAGCGGCCGCGCGGGCACGCCGTCCTTCACGGGCGCCGACAACGCCAGCGTCTGCAGCAGCGCGAGCAGCTTGACGACGGTCGTCGTCTTCCCGGTTCCCGGTCCGCCGGTCACGATGCTGAACGCGCCACGCGCCGCGAGCGCGCAGGCGAGCTTCTGCCAGTCGGCGCCAGCGTTTGCGGCGGCCGCGGGCACGGCCAGGAAGAGGGCGTCGAGCGTCGAGCGCAGGGATTTCGGCGACAGCGCCGCGGACACCTCGGGTGTGCGGGCGAGGCGCTCGTCGATGCCTTCGCGCACGCTACGTTCGTACTGCCAGTAGCGGCGCAGATAGAGCCGGCTGTCGCGCAGCACGAGGGGTGCATCGCCGGGACCGTCGCCGACGAGGCGAGGGTCAGCTAGCGCCGCGATCCAGGTGGATAGATCGGTCCCGGTCAGCACGCGGGCCGGCAGATCGTTGGCCGCGAGGTCATCCTCGCTCGCGCCTTCGGGAGGCAGCGACAGCGCGAAGCCCGGATCCTCGAGCGTGGCGGCGAGGTCGAGGCAGACGTGACCGCGACCGAGCTGGTGGCTGGCGAGCGCAGCGGCGAGGATCAGCCACGGATTCGCATCGGGGACTTCGCGCCGAAGGAAGCCGGCAAAGGCGGCGTCGAGCGGGCGCAGCCAGCCACGCGCGGTCCAGCGCGCGATCAGGTCGTCGAACGGCGCGGGCAGCGTTGCGCCGTGCGCCGTCGCGCCGCGTTTGCGCGCGCTCAGGTTGTCGGCTGCCGCGGGCGTCGTCCGGTCAGTGAGGCAGGGGATCATGCGGTGACCTCGATGTTCGGTCCGCTGCGCGACGCGTCGTCTTCGGCAGCCCGCGCGAACAGGCGATCCAGCGCCTCGATCAGCGCCCTGGGCGGTCGCTCGAAATGCACGCCGTTGCCTGATGCGCGGCAGCCGCGCAGGAACAGGTAGACGGCGCCGCCGACGTGACGGTCGTAGTCGTAGTCCGGCAGGCGGGTCTTGAGCAACCGGTGCAGCGCGAGCAGGTACAGCGTGTACTGCAGCTCGTAGCGGTTGGCGAGGATCGCGTCGCGCATCGCCTCGGTGCTGTACGCGGCATCGTCCGAGCCGAGCCAGTTCGATTTGTAGTCGGCGACGAAGTAGCGGCCGTCGTGCTCGA
>CAIWHR010000348.1 GCA_903912485.1 uncultured beta proteobacterium
CGGGTTCCGCGACCACCCGCGCCAGCCGCGAGCCTGTGCCGTCTCCTCGCGGAACCCGGGTTCCGCGACCACCCGCGCCAGCCGCGAGCCTGTGCCGTCTCTTCGCGGAACCCGGGGGGATGCGGCAACGCAAGCGCCTGCCCCGGGCTGTGCCGGGCGGGGCCGGGGGCTCGCGATCGACGACGGTGGCGGCACAGCCCGGGCTACGGTGCGTCCGGCCGGCCTTCGCGGGTGCGAATCCCGGTATCTACGGAACCGGGCAGGGTCCCGGCGGTCCGCCTTCCATCCGCGCGGCCCGGCGCGCGAGGTCGGGCTGCGGCGGTGGGCGCCAGCGGTCGAGCACGCCGTCCGCCGCGGCGCCGTCGTTGCAGACGAGCACCATGTCGCAGCCGGCGGCGCACGCGGCGTCGGCGCGCGCGACCATATCGCCCGCGCCTTTCGCTCCCGCCATGCCGAGGTCGTCGGAGAACACCATGCCGTCGAAACCGAGTCGGGTGCGCAGCATCGCGGTGATCCAGAACGGCGAGTAGCCGGCAGGAAGGGGGTCGATCGCCGAATAGACGACGTGCGCCGGCATCACCGCCTCGAGCCCGGCGTTGACCAGCGCCGCGAACGGCACCAGGTCGGCCGCGAGCAGCGCGGGAAGACCGCGCTCGTCCACCGGCACCTCGAAGTGCGAATCGGCGGCGACGTGGCCGTGGCCGGGGAAATGCTTGCCGACCGCAGGCATGCCTCCGGCGCGCAGTCCCGAGTGCAGCGCGCAGCCGAGATGCGCGACGGCGTTGGCGTTGCGGTGGAACGCGCGGTCGCCGATGACCGAACTGGTGCCGAAATCGAGGTCCAGGACCGGCGTGAAGCTGAAGTCGACGCCGTGGGCGCGAAGCTCGGTGGCGATGGTCCACCCTAGGCGCGCGGCCTCGCGCGCCGCTGCCGCGACGTCGCGGTCCCACTGCTCGCCCAGCGTGCGCATCGCGGGGATCGGCGTGAAGCCCTGGCGGAAGCGCTGCACGCGCCCGCCTTCGTGGTCGACGCCGATCAGCAGCTGCGGCGTGCGCAGGCTGCGGATGGCGGCGGTGAGCTCCGACAGCTGCGCCGGCGTCTCGAAATTGCGCGCGAACAGGATCACGCCGCCGGTCAGCGGATGCGAGAGGCGCAGGCGTTCGTCGGCCGCGAGCTCGACGCCGGCGACGTCGACGAATACCGGGCCGCGCGGGAGGGTCTTCATGTCTTCGTCACCTGCAAGTGGAGCCTCGAATCGCTGATCGCCGGCCGGCGGCCGCGCTCAGGCGCTGCGCTGCGCCGCCTCGCGCAGCAGCGCCTTCATCTGCCGCACGGCTTCGCGCAGCCCGACGAACACCGAGCGCGCGACGATCGCGTGGCCGATGTGGAGCTCGCGCACCCCGGGCAGCGCGGCGACGGGCTGGACGTTGAAATAGTTGAGCGCGTGGCCGGCGTTGAAACGCATCCCGAGCGAGCGTATCGCGGCGCCGGCCTCGCGGACCTTCGCGAGTTCGGCCACCACGGCGGGGCTCTCGGGATCGCGGCCCTTGGCGTGGAAGGCGTGCGCGTACGGCCCGGTGTGGATCTCGCAGACGCGCGCGCCGACGCGCGCCGCCGCCTCGACCTGCGCCAGCTGCGGGTCGATGAACACGCTGGTGACGATGCCTGCCCCCGCCAGCCGGCCGCAGGCGACTCTCAGCGCCGCCTCGTTCCCGACGACGTCGAGCCCGCCCTCGGTCGTGATCTCCTGCCTGCCTTCGGGCACCAGCATCGCCATCTCGGGCTTCAGCCGGCAGGCGATGTCGACCATCTCGGCGGTGGCGGCCATCTCGAGGTTGAGCTTGATGTGGACGAGCTCGCGCAGCCGGCGCACGTCGTCGTCGTGGATGTGGCGGCGGTCCTCGCGCAGGTGCACGGTGATGCCGTCGGCGCCGCCAAGGTGCGCCTCGACAGCGGCCCAGACCGGGTCGGGTTCGTGCGTGCGGCGCGCCTGCCGCAGCGTCGCCACGTGGTCGATGTTGACACCGAGTTCAATCATGCGCGTCACTCCTTTGCCCGCCGAGCGCCTGCAGGTCCTGCACCACGCGCCGGCTTTCGACGCCGCGCTGTTCGAGATGGTGGTCGAGCACCTCGCGCATCAGCCGCTTCGCCTCGGCCGCGGTCTCCGCCGTCGGAAAGCGGCGCTCGGCGAGCGCGATCAGCGTCGAACCCTGCACCAGCAGCGCGTCGCGTCCCGGCTCGGCGACGGCGCCGCCTGCGACGCGCTGCGGCCCGCGATCAAAGGCGTAATGGTAGCGCGCTGCGGGGTCGACCGCCGCGCCGGTGCCGGCTTCCTGCGTCAGCGGCATCGCGTAGCCCAGCTCGGCCAGCAGCTCGAGCTCGAACCGGCGCAGCGCCGGCGCCTGTTCGCCGCCCGCGGCGAGGTCGTGCAACGCCGCCTCGTAGGTCGCGTACAGCCGCGAGTGCGGATCCTCGCGCGGCAGCAGCTTGAGCAGCAACTCGTTGAGATAGAAGCCGCACATCAGCGCCGGCCCGCCGAGGAGCGGCAGCCCGCCGCGCCACTCCGCCTTGTGCAGCGTCTTCAGCTCGTTGCGTCCCGACCACGACAGCAGCAGCGGCTGGAAGCCCTGCAGCAGACCGCGCAGCTCCGAACGCGCTCGCCGGGCGCCGCGTGCGACCAGCGCCACGCGCCCGTGCTCTTCGGTCAGCGCCTCGACGATCAGGCTCGTCTCGCGGTACGCGTAGGTGTGCAGGACGAACGCCGGCTCGTCGTCGCGGCGCAGCGGCTGGGCACGGGTGGACAATTTCGCTGCGGCGGCCGGCGCGGCTGCTAGTACCCGAATCGCGTGAGCATCTTGTCGTCGTCCGCCCAACCGCGCTTGACGCGCACCCACACCTCGAGGAACACCGGACCGCCGAACAGCCGCTCCATGTCGGCGCGCGCCTTGGTCGCGATCTCCTTCATCTGCGCGCCGCCGGCGCCGAGCAGGATCGCCTTCTGGTTGTCGCGGTCGACGTAGACGGTGGCGTGGATGCGGCGCAGCGCGCCTTCCTGCACGAACTGGTCGATCGCCACCGTCGCCGAGTACGGGACCTCCTCGCCCATCAGCCGGAAGATCTTCTCGCGGATGAATTCGGCGGCGAGGAAGCGCTCGTCGCGGTCGGTGATCTCGTCCTCGCCGAAAACCGCCGCGGTCTCGGGCAGCAGCGCGCGCAGCGCGCCGCGCAGCGCGTCCAGACCGCGCTCCTTCTCGGCGCTGACCGGAACGATCGCCGCGAACGGGTACAGCGGCGCGAGCTCGGCCATCTGCGGCAGCAGCGCGTCCTTGCGCTCCAGCCGGTCGATCTTGTTGAGCGCGACGACGACGGCCGCACCCGGCGGCAGCAGCGCGATCACCGCGCGATCGGCCGGCGTCGTCCGTCCGGCCTCGAGCACGACGACGACGACGCCGACGTCGCCCAGGCTCTGCGTCACCGAGCGATTCATCCGGTCGTTGAGGCGCGACCGGTGCTTGGTCTGGAAGCCGGGCGTGTCGACGAAGATGAACTGCGCGTCGTCGGCGGTCAGGATCCCGGTCACCCGGTGCCGCGTCGTCTGCGCCTTCTTCGACGTGATGCTGACCTTCTCGCCGACGAGGTGGTTGAGCAGCGTCGACTTGCCCACGTTGGGGCGCCCGACGATCGCGGCGTAACCGCAGCGAAACGCGGCACCCGCCGCAACTTCAGTCATGGATCGTTCCCGTCCGTTCGGCGCCGGCGCCGGCGACGACGGCGTACGCGTCCACCGCTGCCGCCTGCTCGGCCGCCCGGCGGCTGGCGCCGACGCCGGCGGTCACGATGCCCAGCGCGGTCACCCGGCACTCGACGGTGAACGACTGCGCGTGCGCCTCGCCTGCCGTCGCCACGACGGCGTATTCGGGCACCGGCATCCGCCGCCCCTGCAGCCACTCCTGCAGGCGCGTTTTCGGGTCCTTGCCGAGCGCGGCGGGATTGAGGCCGGCCAGGTCCTGCGCGTAGACGCATTCGATCACCGCGCGCGCGGCGTCGAAACCGCCGTCGAGGAACGCGGCGCCGAACACCGCCTCGAGCGCGTCGGCGACGATCGACGCCCGGTCGCCGCCGCCGCTTCTCTGCTCGCCTTCGCCGAAGCGCAGCGCCGCGCCGAGATCGAGCGCCCGGGCAAGCCGGGCGAGCGTGTCGCGCTTGACCAGATGCGCGCGGATCCGCGACAGGTCGCCTTCGGGAATGTCGGGAAAGCGTTCGTAGAGCAGCGCCGCGATCGCGCAGTTCAGCACGGCGTCGCCGACGAACTCGAGGCGCTCGTTGTGGACGGCGCCGGAACTGCGATGCGTCAGCGCCTGCTCGAGCAGCGCGGGCCGGCGAAAAGCATGACCCAGCCGGGCGGCCAGCGCGGCGGGCGGCACGGCGCGCTGGCCGGAAATGGGCGGCGGCGCGGCGGACGGCTTCAGCGCACCGCCCTGGCTTCGAACTCGATCAGCAGGCTGACGTTGCTCACCAGCGGGAGCTTGCGCGTCCACGCAAGCGTGGCCGTGTACGAGTTGCCCGCCTTGACGAGGTCGATGTCGCGGCCCTTGACCGACTCGATGTAGCCGGCGTCGGCCCGCTTCTGGAAGCCCCTGCGCAGTTCCGCAGCGTTGTTGAGGTCCGAGACCTCGGACAGCGTCTGCTGCAGCGCGCTCTGCACCGAGTAGTACTCGACGTACGCCGGAAGCACGCGGAAACCGACGACGGTCACCACCAGCGCCACCACGACGACGAACAGGAAGCTGGTCATCGTCAATCCGGATTGCTGTCGTGCTTTGCGCATGAAGTCTTCCCGTAGCGACCTAGCGGATGCTGCTGCCGATCCGCCTGAACGCGAAACTGGTGATGTCGTCCCAGTTGAACCAGACGAAGAACGCGCGTCCGCGAACGTGGTCGTCGGGGACAAACCCCCAGTAACGGCTGTCGTCGCTGTTATCGCGGTTGTCGCCCATCATGAAGTAATGTCCGGCCGGGACGCGACACACGAACCCATGATCATTGTAGTCGCAGTTCTGCCGGTCGGGAAACGGGCGGACGTTCTGCGGGTAGACCGGCTGCGCCTGCGGGTTCTGCGCGATCGTGTAGTCCCTCGCGCCGGCCCCGGTATCCGCCGTCTCGATCAGCCGCTCGGTGGTCTCGAACCGGAGGCCCTCGACGTAGCTGTACGAGCCGTCGGCCACCTGCGGCAGCGGCTGGCCGTTGACGGTCAGCTTCTTGTCCCGGTAGACGACCTCGTCGCCGCCGACGCCGACGACGCGCTTGATGAAATCCTGCGACGGATTGACCGGGTAGCGGAAAACGACCACGTCGCCGCGCCGGGGGTCGGAAATCGGGATCAGCTTGCGCTCGACGATCGGCAGCCGGAGGCCGTAGACGAACTTGTTGACCAGGATGAAGTCGCCGACGACCAGCGTCGGCCGCATCGACGACGACGGGATCTTGAACGGCTCGGCAACGAACGAGCGCAGCAGGAACACGATCAGCAGGACCGGGAAGAAGCTCTTCGGGTATTCGATCCACCACGGCTCCGGCGCGTCCGGCGCCCGTCGCCTGGCGAAGACCAGGCGGTCGGCGAGCACCATGGCGCCGGTGGCGAGCGTGGCCAGAAACAGGATCAGGGCAAAGTTCATCGTCGTCGTCGTCGTTGGGCGGGGTGGGTCACTCGTTCCGGCGCGGACCGCGTCATTTCTCGCCGACCTGCAGGATCGCCAGGAAGGCCTCCTGCGGAATCTCGACGCTGCCGACGGCCTTCATCCGCTTCTTGCCGGCTTTCTGCTTCTCGAGCAGCTTCTTCTTGCGGCTGATGTCGCCGCCGTAGCACTTGGCGAGCACGTTCTTGCGCATCGCCTTGATCGACTCGCGGGCGATGATCTGCGCGCCGATCGACGCCTGCACCGCGACGTCGAACATCTGCCTCGGGATCAGCTTGCGCATCTTGGCCGCCACTTCGCGGCCGCGGTAGATCGCCACCGAGCGATGGACCATGACCGACAGCGCGTCGACGCGCTCGGCGTTGATCAGGATGTCGAGCTTGACCACGTCGGCGGCGCGATACTCCTTCAACTCGTAGTCGAGCGACGCGTAGCCGCGCGACACCGACTTCAGCTTGTCGAAGAAATCCATCACGACTTCGGCCAGCGGCAGCTCGTAGGTCAGCATCACCTGCCGGCCCAGGTACTGCATGTTCTTCTGCACGCCGCGCTTCTCGGTGCACAGCGTCAGCACCGGTCCGACGTAGTCCTGCGGCATCAGGATCGACGCGGTGATGATCGGCTCGCGGATCTCCTCGACCTTCGACAGGTCGGGCAGCTTCGACGGATTCTCGATCTCGACCACCGTCCCGTCGCGCAGCAGAACCTGATAGATGACGGTCGGCGCCGTCGTGATCAGGTCCATGTCGTATTCGCGCTCGAGCCGCTCCTGCACGATGTCCATGTGCAGCAGGCCCAGGAAGCCGCAGCGGAAGCCGAAGCCCAGCGCCTGCGACACCTCGGGCTCGTAGTGCAGCGACGCGTCGTTCAGTTGCAGCTTGTCGAGCGCGTCGCGCAGCGCCTCGTACTGGTTGGACTCGATCGGGTAGAGCCCCGCGAACACCTGCGGCTTGACGTCCTTGAACCCGGGCAGCGCCGACGCGGCCGGACGCGCGGCCAGCGTCACCGTGTCGCCCACCTTGGCCGCGTGGATGTCCTTGATGCCGGCGATGATGAAGCCCACGCCGCCTGCGGACAGCGTCTCGCGCGCCACCGCCTTGGGCGTGAACACGCCGACCTGCTCGCAGCCGAACGCGGCGCCGCTCGCCATCAGCAGGATCTTGTCCTTGGGCTTCAGCGTGCCCTGCATCACTCGCACCAGCATCACGACGCCGACGTAGTTGTCGAACCACGAGTCGATGATCAGCGCCTGCAGCGGCGCCGCCGGGTCGCCCGCCGGCGGAGGGATGCGCGCGATCACCGCTTCGAGGATGTCGTCGATGCCCTCGCCGCTCTTGGCGCTGCAGCGCAGCGCGTCCTGCGCGTTGATGCCGATGATATCCTCGATCTCCTCGATGACGCGATCGGGCTCGGCCTGCGGCAGGTCGATCTTGTTCAGCACCGGAACGACGGTGACGCCCTGCTCGGTCGCCGTGTAGCAGTTGGCGACCGTCTGCGCCTCGACGCCCTGCGACGCGTCGACGACGAGCAGCGCGCCCTCGCACGCGGCGAGCGAGCGCGACACCTCGTACGCGAAGTCGACGTGGCCCGGCGTGTCGATGAGGTTGAGTTCGTAGACCTGGCCGTCGCGCGCCTTGTACGACAGCGCGGCGGTCTGCGCCTTGATGGTGATGCCGCGCTCGCGCTCCAGGTCCATCGAGTCGAGCACCTGCGCTTCCATTTCCCGTTCGGCGAGCCCGCCGCAGCGCTGGATGAAGCGATCGGCCAGCGTCGACTTGCCGTGATCGATGTGGGCGATGATCGAGAAGTTGCGGATGTGCTGCATGGCTGCGGCCTCGGCCTGGTGGCGACGTCCGTGCAAGGCGCATGACAAAACAAAAGGGCACCGGAAAAGTGCCCTTGGCCTGCACGGATCATCTTGAATTTTAGCAGATTTCCGGGTCTCGCGCCCGCTGCGCGCGCACTTCGGCCAGCGCGGCGGCCACCCGCGCGCCGTCGAGGTGGAAGTGGCACAGTTCGGTGCCGGTGCCGGGTCGCCCCAGCAGGAGCACCGGTACGCGCTCGCCGTACGCCGCCTCGAGC
>CAIWHR010000349.1 GCA_903912485.1 uncultured beta proteobacterium
CGAAGGCTATCCCGACTGGAACCTGCGCCTCTTCGACCGCCGCCGCGCCCGCTGGACCGACGACCCGGTGCACGAGCACGTCGTCGCCGACGGCCCGGTGGCCCGGCTCGCCGGCGACCTGCTGCACGCCTCCGCCGAATCGCTCGACGCCTACCTGGCCAAGCAGAACCGGTACACGACGCTGCAGGCCGAGGCGCTGCACGCGCGCGGCGAGCGCGCGGGCGCGGCCGTGCTCGTGCTCTCGCCGCTGGCGCGCTTCTTCCGGTTCTACGTCGTGAAGCTGGGCTTCCTCGACGGCGTTCCGGGCCTCGTCCACATCGCCATCGGCTGCTTCAACGGCTTCATCAAGTACGCCAAGCTGCGCGCGCTCGGCGTTCGCGACGGCGCAGGCGGGGCGCGATCGTGAGCGCGACGGGGGGTGCAACGATGAACACGCTGCCGCTGCCGGGAACGCGGGTGCTGGTGACCGGCGCCGCGGGGTTCATCGGCATGCACATGGTCGAGCGCCTGTGCGCGGCCGGCGCGACGGTCACCGGCGTCGACAGCTTCGACCCCTACTACGACGTCGCGCTGAAAGAGGCGCGGTTCGCGCGCCTCCAAACGCTGCCCGGGTTCCGGTTCGAGCGCCTCGACCTCGCCGATGCGGGCGCGACGGCCGAACTCTTTCGCGCCGGCGGCTTCGGCGCGGTCGTCCACCTCGCGGCGCAGCCGGGGGTGCGCTATTCGCTGGTCAACCCGCTGGCGTATCTGACCAACAACGTGATGGCCTTCGGGCACGTGCTCGAAGGCTGCCGCCACGCGCGCGTCGGGCACCTCGTCTACGCGTCGAGTTCCAGCGTCTACGGCGCCAACCACGTGCTGCCCTTCTCCGAGGACCAGAACGTCGATCACCCGGTCAGCCTCTACGCGGCGACCAAGAAGGCGAACGAGCTGATGGCGCACAGCTACAGCCACCTCTACCGGCTGCCGGCGACCGGGCTGCGCTTCTTCACCGTCTACGGGCCGTGGGGCCGGCCCGACATGTCGCCGATGATCTTCGCCCGGGCGATCCTCGCCGGCGAGCCCATCACGCTGTACAACCACGGCAGGATGCGCCGCGATTTCACCTACGTCGACGACATCGTCGAAGGTGCGACCCGGATCCTCGGCCTCCCGCCGGAGGGCGCCGACGCTGCGCCTTACGCGGTCTACAACATCGGCAACCACGCGGCGGTCGAGCTCGAAACCTTCGTCGCCACGCTCGAAGGCCTCCTCGGCCGCGCCGCCGTCAGGCAGTACGCGCCGATGCAGCCCGGCGACGTTCCCGCGACCTACGCGTCGATCGACCGGCTGGCCGCGGCGACGGGGTTCGCGCCGCACACGCCGCTCGCCGAGGGGCTTGCCCGCTTCGTGGCCTGGTACCGGAGCTACCACGGCCTGCCGGCCGGCTGACGGCGCCGGATGCTAGAATCGCAACGTTGACCCGGGCCGGTTCGGGCCGCCCGACGGCGGCGAAGCGCTCGACGATCGTCGTTGCCCGCGCGGCGGGCGCCGCCTTCGATCGCGCGCGCCGGGCTTGCCCGCCGCTCCCCCATCCGACTGCGAATCCATCATGATCCTCGTCACCGGCGCGGCCGGATTCATCGGCGCCAATTTCGTTCTCGACTGGTTCGTCGAGCGCGACGAGCCGGTCGTCAACCTCGACCTGCTCACCTACGCCGGCAACCTCGGCAACCTCGCGTCGCTGCGCGACGATCCCCGGCACGTCTTCGTGCGCGGCGACATCGGCGACCGGACGCTGGTCGAGGGCCTGCTCGGGCGCTACCGGCCGCGGGCGATCGTCAACTTCGCCGCCGAGAGCCACGTCGACCGCTCGATCCACGGCCCGGCGGAGTTCATCGCGACCAACGTCGTCGGCAGCTTCAACCTGCTCGACGTCGCCAAGGCGCACTGGCTGGCGCTGCCCGACGCCGAGCGCGAAGCGTTCCGCTTCCTGCACGTCTCCACCGACGAGGTCTACGGCTCGCTGGGCCCGGGCGACCCCGCGTTCAGCGAGACCACGCCCTACGCGCCCAACAGCCCGTACTCGGCGTCGAAGGCGGCTTCCGACCACCTGGTGCGCGCGTACCACCACACCTACGGCCTGCCGACGCTGACGTCCAATTGCTCGAACAACTACGGCCCGCTGCAGTTTCCGGAAAAGCTGATCCCGCTGATGATCGTCAACGCGCTGGCCGGCAAGCCGCTGCCCGTCTACGGCGACGGCCAGAACGTCCGCGACTGGCTCTACGTCGGCGACCACTGTTCGGCGCTGCGCGCGGTGCTCGACGGCGGGCGCCCCGGCGAGACGTACAACGTAGGCGGCAACGCCGAGATCCGCAACCTCGACGTCGTCCACACGCTCTGCCGCGTGCTCGCCGAGTGCGTGCCCGGGCGCGACTTCACGCAGCAGATCGCGTTCGTCAAGGACCGTCCGGGGCACGACCGCCGCTACGCGATCGACGCGTCGAAGATCCGCCACGAGCTCGCGTGGGCGCCGCGCGAGACCTTCGCGACCGGCCTCGCACGCACCGTCCGCTGGTACCTCGACCATCGCGCGTGGGTCGACGCGGTGACCAGCGGGGAATACCAGAAGTGGATTTCGCTCAACTACGAAGCCGGCGCATCCGACCCGGCGTGACCACGGCGACCCGACGATGAAACGCAAAGGCATCATCCTCGCCGGAGGCTCCGGCACCCGGCTCTACCCGGTCACGCAGGTCATCTCCAAGCAGCTGCTGCCGGTGTACGACAAGCCGATGATCTACTACCCGCTGACGACGCTGATGCTCGCCGGCATCCGCGACATCCTGCTGATCTCGACGCCCGAGGACACGCCGCGCTTCGCGCAGCTCCTGGGCGACGGCAGCCGCTGGGGCCTGTCGCTGTCGTACGCGGTGCAGCCGGAGCCGGCGGGACTCGCGCAGGCGTTCCTCATCGGCCGCAATTTCCTGGGCAGCGACAGCTGCGCGCTGGTGCTGGGCGACAACATCTTCTACGGCCACGACCTGCAGCTGCGACTGAAGCGCGCCGGCACCCGCGGCAAGGGCGCGACGGTCTTCGCCTACCAGGTCGCCGACCCCGAGCGCTACGGTGTGGCCGAATTCGACGCCGACGGTCGCGTGGTGAGCCTCGAAGAGAAGCCGCGCCACCCGAAATCGCGCTTTGCCGTGACCGGACTCTATTTCTACGACAACCGCGTCGCCGACGTCGCCGCCGGCCTGAAGCCGTCGCCGCGCGGCGAGCTCGAGATCACCGACGTCAACCGCCAGTACCTCGAATGGGGCGAGCTCGGCTGCGAGGTGCTGGGGCGCGGCATGGCGTGGCTCGACACCGGCACGCACGAATCGCTGCTCGAGGCGTCGCAGTACATCGAGACCATCGAGCGCCGGCAGGGGCTCAAGATCGCCTGCCCGGAGGAGATCGCCTACCGGCTGGGGTACATCGACGCGGCGCAGGTCGAGGCACTGGGGCGCCCGATGCAGAAGAACGCCTACGGCAAGTACCTGCTCGCGCTCGCGCGCGAGCCGCTGACGCCATGAAGGTCACACCGACGGCGCTGCCGGGGGTGCTGGTGGTCGAGCCGCGCGTATTCGGCGACGACCGTGGCTTCTTCTTCGAGAGCTGGAACGCGCGCGCGCTGGGGCAGGCGGGCGTCGACGCCGCGTTCGTGCAGGACAACCACTCGCGCTCGCGCCGGGGCGTGCTGCGCGGCCTCCATTACCAGATCGAGCACGCGCAGGGGAAGCTGGTGCGGGTGGTGATCGGCGAGGCGTTCGACGTCGTCGTCGACCTGCGCCGCAGTTCGCCCACCTTCGGGCAGAACCTCGGGATCTCGCTGTCGGCGGACAACCGGAAGATGCTGTGGGTGCCGCCGGGATTCGCCCACGGCTTCCTCGCGGTCTCGGACAGCGTCGACTTCCTCTACAAGACGACCGACTACTGGCATGCGCAGCACGAGCGCACGCTGCTGTGGAACGACCCCGCGCTGGGGATCGACTGGCCGCTCGCGGGCGAGCCGGTCCTCGCGGCCAAGGACGCGGCGGGCACGCCGCTGGCGCAGGCCGAGCTCTACCCGTAGCCGGGAGCAGGCGCGCGGCGCGACCGACGATGGGCACCCGACCTTCGATCCTGCTGACCGGCGCTTCCGGCCAGCTCGGCGCCGAGCTCGCGCA
>CAIWHR010000350.1 GCA_903912485.1 uncultured beta proteobacterium
TTCCCGGTCAGCGCGCGCGCCTTGAGCCAGGCGTAGCGCTCCCACGCGCGGCCCTGCGTCACCAGGTATTGCTCGAGCGCGGCGAAGGGCGCGGTCAGCGGGCCGCTGTCGCCGTAGGGGCGCAGGCGCATGTCGACCCGGAACACGAAACCGTCGGGCGTGAGGTCGTTGAGCGCGGCGATCACGCGGCGGCCCAGTCGGTCGAAGAACTCGCGATTGGCCAGCCGGCGCCCGCCGACGGTCTCGCCGTCGTCGGGGTAGGCGAAGACGAGGTCGATGTCGGACGACACGTTGAGCTCGCCGCCGCCCAGCTTGCCCATGCCGATGACGACGAGATCCTGCGGCGCGCCGCCTTCGCTGCGCGGCTCGCCGAAGGTCGCCGCGAGATCCGCGCGGTGCAGCGCCAGCGCGGCCGACAGCGAGGTCTCGGCCAGCCGGGTCATCGCGGCGCAGACCTCGAGCAGGTCGGCGCGGCCGGTCAGGTCGCGGGCGATGGCGTGCAGCAGCACGCGGCGGCGCAGCGCGCGCAGCGCCGCGTCGAGCATCGCGGCGTCGCCGGCCGCGACACGCGCTGCGAGGTCGGCGTCGGCAGCGGTCCAGGCAAAGGGCGCATCGACCGTCGCCGCGAGCTCTTCCCCGGCGCCGGGATGCGCGGTCAGCGCCGCCGTGGCATAGCGGCTGAACGCAAGGGCAGCGGGGAGGTCCATGAGGGTGCGGGCTGGGTCCGGGCGGGCTTCGATCGGCGCATCGGCACCGCCGGTCGCGCCGCCCGTGCTCCGGGCGCCACCGTCAGGGTGCGATAATCGGTCTACATTATGCCTTCCCCGCGAGCATTCCTCCGTGCCGTCGGTGCGCGCCACTCAGTCCCGCGGCGGGTCGTCCGTGTCGCGGGGGTCGTGGCGCTCGTCGCGCTGGCGCTGTGCTGCACGCTGCTGCTCACCGTACGCTTCGTCGTCTTCCCGCGCGTCGAGGACTACCGGGGAGACCTGACCGCGGCGCTTTCGCGCCAGCTGAAGCAGCCGGTCGAGATCGATGCGCTTTCGGCCGGGTGGGACGGCTGGAACCCCAAGGTCGTCATCCACGGCTTCCGCGTGCGCAGCGCCGCGAGCCCGGCGTCGAGCCCGCTGCTCGACCTGCCGCAGGTCGAGATGGTCGTCGCCTGGACGTCGCTGCCGCTGTTCGATCTGCGCCTGAAGAAGCTCGCGCTCGACGAGCCGCGGCTCGCGGTCCGCCGCGACCGGGCCGGCATGCTGCACGTGGCGGGCATCGAGTTCGATCCCGGTCGCGCGGGCGACGACGCGCCACTCACCGACTGGGTGCTGCGGCAGCCTCACATCGACATCCACGATGCGCTGATCACCTGGAACGACGATCTGCGCAACGCGCCGCAGCTCACCCTCGACCACGTTCAGGTCCGGCTGGAGAGCCGCTTTGGCCGGCACCGGTTCGGCCTGCTCGGCGTGCCCCCGGTCGAGCTCGCCGCGCCGATCGACGTTCGCGGAGACGTCCGGCGCGGGCCCAACGGCAGCTGGCAGACCGCGACCGGCAGGATCTACGTCCGGCTCGACTACGCCGACATCGCGGCGTCGAGCGAGTGGCTGCCGCTGCCGGTGCCGATCGCCAGCGGCAAGGGTGCGCTGCGGATGTGGTTCGATTTCGCCGGCGGCGAGCCGACCGAGGTCGTCGCCGATCTCGAGCTGGCCGACGTCAAGGCCAAGCTCGGTCCCGACCTTCCCGAGCTCGCCCTCGCGAGCCTGTCCGGCCGCGCCGGCTGGCGCGCCGACCTGCCGCGGCGGGAGTTCTACACGCGCGCGCTGGCCTTCGTCACCGCCGGTGGCCAGCGTTTCGATCCGACCGACCTGACCGTGACGCTGCGCGAGGTCGCCGGCACCCAA
>CAIWHR010000351.1 GCA_903912485.1 uncultured beta proteobacterium
CAGCGGCGTGCCGACCGAATCGGCCGCCGTCCGCGCGGCGAGGTCGACCAGCGTCGGCGAGTGGTCGAAATAGCGCCGGTGCTTGGGTGCCGAAGCGCGCGCGTCGGGAGCCAGTTCGTGCACCGCCGAAAAGAGCTGCGCGGCGAGCACGCTGCCGAGCGCGGCGAAGTGCGCCTTGAAGAACAGCGCGAAGCTGCCCGGCGGCAGCCCCTGGATGTTGTCCAGCTCCTCGATGACGTAGCACTCCCACAGCGGATGGCTGCGGTCGAGCGGACGCGCGTGCAGCCGCGCCACCTGCGTGCACAGCTTGCCCCAGTCGCCGGGCCTGGGCAGCGCGATGTGCCGCACGTGGAACTCGATGTCGAACCCCGGATCGTCGACCCAGTACGGCCGCGCGATCGACAGCGGCAGCGTCGCCAGCCGCCGGCGGAACAGTCCGCTGCGGTACGCGCGCTCGGCGATGAAGCGCTGGATGTCGGAGAACTCGACGCTGCCGCCCGGCGCCGCCGACCGGTCGTAGATCATCAGCGACGACATGTTCATCGGCATGCTGTCGGTCTCGAGCCGCAGGTAGAGGCTCTCCAGCCCGGTCAGTCGTTCCATCGTCGATCCCGTGGTCTGCGCGCGCCGCGCTCAGAGCGGCAGGCGTTCGCGCAGGAAGCGCTTGGCGAGCATCGGCACGTCGAGCGGGCGCCACGCGCCGTTGGCCGACTTGGCGAGCCGGTGCGCGATCAGGTACAGCACGAAGGCGTCGAAGCCCATGGCGATGTGCGCCGCGGTGACCTCGATGTTCTGCACCAGCGGCCCCGGCTTTTCGCGCGCGTTGCGCCAGGGAACGACGCCGTCCTTCTTGCAGTACAGCGCGGTGATCGGCACGCCTTCCAGCGGCTGCGTGAATTCGCGCAGCTTGCGCGCGAACTCCGGGTTCGCGAACTGCATCTTGCTCACCCACTCGTAGATGCGCGTGACGCTGACCTTCGACGTGTCGCCGCTGATCGGGCTGCCCAGCGTGATCACGTCGCGGATCAGCGTCGGGTAGCGCCGCGCCAGCGCCTTCGCGTAGAGGCCGCCCAGGCTCCAGCCGACGAGGCTGATCTTGCGGTCGCCCGACTCGATGAACACCTCCTTCAGCCGGTGCTCGATCAGCGCCTCGATGTCGTAGTGGTACGAGGTCGAGAAGCCCATGTTGTAGCCGAGGCCCCACGGGTGCACGCGATAGCCCAGCTGCGACAGGTACCAGCGCAGCGGCCACGTCGGCTGGTCGGGCGAGAGGAAGCCCGGCAGGACGAGGACCGCGTGGCCGTCGCTGCGCGGCACCCGCGACAGCGCGAAAAAGCCGGTCGGCAGCGCGGCGGCGTCGGCGATGCCGACGACGAGGTCGCGGACCGCGTCGATCCAGGTCAGCGGCGCGTCGCCGCCGGCGCGCCCGGAAGCCTCCTTCACCGTCCGTGCCGAAGAGGCTTTTTTCACTCTCAGAAAAAGCGCTTCAGCAGCGCGATCATGGCGTCGAAACGACGGCCGTACGGCGGCCGGAAAAGCCCGAAGCCGTTGAGCCGCGCCTGGTAGAACACCGGCTTGTCCTTCGAGAACGTGCGGAAGCTCTGTTCGCCGTGGTAGGCGCCGCTGCCGCTGGCGCCGACGCCGCCGAAGGGCAGGTTCTCCTGCGCGACGTGCCAGCAGGCGTCGTTGACGGTGACGCCGCCGGAGATCGTCGAGCTCAGCACGCGATCGCGGTTCGCGGCGCTGCCGCCGAACCAGTACAGCGCCAGCGGCCGCGGGTGCCGGTTGACGTAGAGAATCGCGTCGTCGAGCGTGTCGTAGGCCACGATCGGCAGCACCGGGCCGAAGATCTCCTCGCGCATCACCGCCATCTCGTCGTCGACGCCGACCAGCAGCGTCGGGAAGAACTTGCGCGCCGCCGCCGGCGCGGTCTCGCCGGCGGGATCGATGCGGATCGCCTTCGCGCCGCGCGTCTCGGCGTCGGCGACGAGCCGCCCGAGGCGCGCGTAGTGCCGGTCGCTGACGATGCTCGTGTAGTCGGCGTTGGCCGCGAACGACGGATACATGGCCGTCGCCGCCGCGGTGATCGCCGCGACGAGCTCGTCGACGCGGCCGCGCGGCACCAGCAGGTAGTCCGGCGCGACGCAGGTCTGCCCCGCGTTCATCAGCTTGCCGAAGGCGATGCGCGGCGCCGCCACGCCGACGTCGCAGTCGGCGTCGATGATCGCCGGCGACTTGCCGCCCAGTTCCAGCGTCACCGGGGTCAGGTTCGCCGCGGCCGCCAGCGCGATCTCGCGGCCGACGGCGGTCGAGCCGGTGAAGAACAGGTGATCGAAGGGCAGCTGCGAGAACGCGCGGCCGACCTCGACGTCGCCGACGACGACCGCGAACTCGTCGTCGGCGAAGAATTCGGCCACGCTTTCGCGCAGCAGGCCGGAGAACGACGGCGTCAGCTCGGAGGGCTTCAGCAGCACGCGATTGCCCGCGGCCAGCGCTCCCAGCGCCGGCAGCATCCCCAGCTGGAACGGGTAGTTCCACGGACTGATGACGCCGACGGCGCCGAGCGGCTGCGGGACGATTCCGCTGCGCGCCGGCCACATGTGCGGCGGCGTCGCGACGCGGCGCGGCCGCATCCACTTCGCGACGTGACGTCGGGCGTGGCGGATGCCGGAGAGGACCAGGAAGATCTCGGTGAGATCGGTCTCCTGCCGCGAACGGTGGCCGAAATCGGCCGAAATCGCGTCGGCTATGGCCCCCTGGTGCTTCTGCGTCATCCGCAGCGCACGCTCCAGCCGGTCGCGGCGGACGTCGAGGCTCGGCAGCATCTCCCGCGCGAACGCTGCGCGCTGCGCTTCGAACGTCGACCGCATCCGGGCGACGGCTGCCACCGCGGGGGCGTCAGCCGCAGGGAAATCGAGAGGGGAGTTCACCGAGCCTTGCTGTTCTTGGAGGCCATGACTTCCAATTATATGTTCTCCCGACTGCCCCGAACCGATTGGCGTCAGCGCTCGTCCTTCACGGCGATGAGCCGTCCCGGCGCCGGCCACACGCCGCGGTCCTGCGCGCGGGCGCCGTCGAACACCAGCCAGCTCTGGCCGCCGTAGTGCGGCAGCGGGGCGAGGAGCGCCCGCAGCGCGTCGGCGTCGCGGGCCGAGACCACCGCCACCGGCGGCCCGGCCCCGCGCGCGACGGTCCACAGCTGCGCGCTGCCGCGCCCGG
>CAIWHR010000352.1 GCA_903912485.1 uncultured beta proteobacterium
CCGCGCGCCGCCGGGCGTCGCGCGCGCCGCGCTGGCCGAAGCGTTCGCGCAGCGCCGCGTCGACGCGGTGACGATCACTTCCGGCGAAGGCCTCGACAACCTGTGGAACCTCGCCGACGACGCCAGGCGCGCGGCCTGGCGCGCCTGCGTCACGTTCGCGCCGCATCCGCGGATCGCCGCGCGCGCGCGCTCGCTCGGTCTTGCGGTCGCGGAAACGGCGGGCGGCGACGCCGGCCTCGTCGCGGGCTTGCTAGAATGGTTCGCCGCTCACCCATCGAAGGACGATTAGCGCCATGAACAACGACATCATCATCACCGCGCAGCTGCCGCCGTTCCTCGACGAGCCGCTGCACGCCGACTACCGCTGCCACGATTACCTGCGGGCAGCGGACAAGCCGGGCCTGCTCGCGGCCGTGGGCGGCGGGATCCGCGGACTGGTGCAGGGCGGCGGCACCGTCACGCCGATCGCGCTGCTCGACGCGCTGCCGAAGCTCGAGATCATCTCGGTGTTCGGCGTCGGCTACGACGGCGTTCCCGTCGACTACTGCAAGGCGCGCGGACTCAAGGTGACCAACACGCCGGACGTCCTGACCGACGACGTCGCCGACGTCGCGGTCGCGCTGATCATGATGACCGGGCGCGGCTTCGTGCGCCTCAATCGCTTCGTCCAGGCCGGCGGATGGCACAAGCAGGGACCCGAGCTCACGACCAAGCTCGGCGGCAAGACAGTCGGCATCCTGGGCCTGGGCCGCATCGGCAAGTCGATCGCCGCGCGCGTCACGGCGATGGGCATGCAGGTCGCCTACACCGACCGCGCGCCGCAGGACCTGCCCCACCGCTTCCTGCCCACGCTCGAGGCTCTCGCCGCGGCCTCCGATTTCCTGGTCGTCTCCTGCCCCGGCGGCGCCGCGACGAAAAACCTCGTCGGCGCCGACGTGCTCCGCGCGCTAGGCAGCAAGGGCACGCTCATCAACATCGCGCGCGGGTCGATCGTCGACGAGCCGGCGCTGGTCAAGGCGCTCGCCGACGGCACGATCAAGGGCGCAGGTCTCGACGTCTTCGCCGACGAGCCCAACATCCCGTCGCCGCTGCTGGCGATGGACAACGTCGTGCTGCTACCGCACGTCGGCAGCGCGACGCGCGAAACGCGGCAGGCGATGGGCGACCTGTGCAAGGCCAACCTCGACGCGTGGTTCGCCGGCAGGCCGCTGCCGACCTTGATCCCCGAACTCGCGTAGCGGCGCACGCCGCTGTCGCATCGGCCCGGGCAGGCGCTTCGAGACGCCTGGCGCCGGGCCACCCCCCGTCCCCGATTCACCGCAGGCGTTTGCCGTTGCCGGCAATGCGCGCGGCCGCGCTCGCGTTTCGCAAGCTCCTGCCATCTTAAGCGCCCGTTAAGGATCTCCCGGTAAAACGACAGCATGCGATGCACGGCATCGGCATTCGCGCCTGTGGCCACGGGTGCCCTGACGCCGATCGCCGGGCAGCGCTGTCGTACCGCAGTTTCCGCAACGGACAATCGAGGTGAGACCAAGATGAAAAAGATCGCAGTGGCCTGGGCGCTGGCAGTCCTGAGCCTGGCTTTCCAGTCGGGCCCGGCGTGGGCATCCAGCAGCTACCTGAGCGGTACGGGCGGGTTCAATAAGACGTACCCGTCGTCGACCACCGGCAGCAATGCCGGCTGCAACCTCTGCCACTCGTCCGGCAGTGGGACCCCCCTCAACGTCTACGGCAAGGACTGGGCCGTCCAGCACAACAGCGGCATTGCCGTGCAGGCGGCGTACAAAGCCATCGAAAGCCTGAATTCCGACGGCGACCCGACCGCGTCGACGAACCTCGCCGAAATCACCGCCAACGCGCAGCCGGGATGGACGCCGGGGCCGAAGAACACGCTGTACGACATGGGCAGTTTCGCCGTCGTGGCCACCGCGCAGAATCCGCCGGCCATCGCCGGCAACGTCCTCGATCCGGCCGCCGTCGCGGCGGTCAACCACGCGCCGCTGCTCGCCGCGATCGGCGCCAGGTCGGCCAGCGAAGGCGTGCAACTCACGTTCACCGCCGCCGCGACCGATCCGGACGGCAACGCGTTGACGTTCTCGGGCGGCAACCTGCCGGCCGGCGCCACGTTGTCGGTCGGCGGCGTCTTCAAGTGGACGCCGGACTACTTTGCGGCGGGCAACTACAGCGCGACGATCACGGTGACCGACAACGGCGTTCCGCCGCTGAGCGCCTCCGAGGTCGTCACCATCACCGTCGGCAACGTCAACCGGCCGCCGGTGCCGGGCGCGATCGCCGCGTCGCAGTCGGCGAGTCACGGGGCGACGACGACCATCACCATCACCGCCAACGATCCGGACGGCGACGCGCTCGCCTTCGCGGGGTCGAACCTGCCGTCCGGCGCGACGCTGACCGACAACATGAATTCGACGGCGACGTTCGCGTGGATGCCGGCGGCCGCTCAGACCGGAGCCTTTCCGAAAGTCACCGTCACGGTGACCGACAAGGGCAGCCCGCCGCAGAGCGCCACCGCGCAGTTCACGATCACCGTCGTCGACGGCAATCAGCCGCCGGTGCTGGCACCGATCGGCGCCAGGACCGCGAGCCCCGGCGTGCCGCTCGCGTTCCAGGCCACGGCGACCGATCCTAACCCGGCCGACACGTTGACCTTCTCGGGCGGCAACCTGCCCGCGGGCGCTGCGCTGACGCCGGCAGGCGCGTTCAGCTGGACGCCCGCCGGCGGCCTGACGGGGTCGTTCCCGGTGACCGTCACGGTGACCGACAGCGGCGCCCCGCCGCAGACCGATTCCGAGACGTTCAACATCACCGTCGGCGGCGTCAACCAGCCGCCGGTGATGGCACCGATCGGCGCGCGGACGGTGGCCGAGGGGCAGTTGCTCGCCTTCACCGCCAGCGCCAGCGACGCCGACGGCAACGCGCTGACGTTCACCGGGACCAACCTGCCCGTCGGCGCGACGCTGAGCCCGGCCGGCGCGTTCGGCTGGACGCCCGACTTCACGCAGGCCGGCAGCTACGGCGTGACGATCACCGTCAGCGACGGGGCATCGACCGCCGCCGAGAAGTTCACGATCACCGTCGGCGACGTCAACCGGCCGCCGGTGCTGGCACCGAGCCCCATCGGCGATCGCACCGTCGCCGCGGGCCAGTCGCTGACGATCGCGATCACCGCCAGCGATCCCGACGGCGGCGCGCTGTCGTTCGGCAGCGCCAACCTTCCGTCGGGTGCAACGCTGGCGCCCAACGGGGCCAACGCCGCCAGCTTCAAGTGGACGCCGACGGCGGCGCAGGCGGGCAGCTACCCGAACGTGTCGATCGCGGTCAGCGACGGCGACCTGTCCGACGCAGAGATGTTCACGATCACCGTCACACCCGCCGGCGGGGTCGTTCCGCCGGCCGCGGGCAGCGTCAGCGTCAGCGAAGCGGCGTGGGGCGACTCGCGCTTGAGCGTCAAGGGCAAGGTGAAGCCTGCCGGCGCGACGGTGACGCTGATCGACGCCGACACCGGCAAGACGCTCGCGGCGGCCTCGTCCGCCAAGGGCGAAAAGAGCCTGGCGGCGGACGGGTCGGGCGCGAAGTCCAGCCATGAAAGAGGCGACACTTCCGGCGACTGGAAGCTCGACCTGAAGCTCGATGCCGCCCCGTGCCGGGTTCAGGCCAAGGCGGGCGGACAGTCGTCGAGGATCATCGCCGTCAGGAACGCGCCGAAGCGGTGCCGTCCGGACTCGCAGCACGACGACTAGGCAGGCCGGCGAAGCGCCGGTCGCGGGAGGGGAAGAACCTCTCCCGTGCCGCAGCAGGCGACGAAGGGATCGGCCGGGCAACCGCGCCGATCCCTTCGTCGTTCGAGCGTGGTCTCGACCCGGGTTACGCGTCGGACGCCATCGGCGCCGGCACGGCTTTGGGCGGCCACAGCACCAGCAGCATCGCCACGACGACCAGCGCCAGCGACGTCCACTCGGCGGGTCCGGGCCGCTCGCCCAGCACCAGCATCCCGGCGAAGACGCCGACGATCGGCACCGGCAGCGACGACATCGACGACACCGCCACCGGCAGCGTGCGCACCAGCGTGAACCAGGCCCAGTGCGCCAGCGTGCCGGCGAGCAGGATGTTGTAGAGGATCGCGAACAGCGCGCCCGGCGACGGCAACGCCAGCGGGCCGGTCGCGAACGCCGGCGCCAGCAGCGCGAGCGGCAGCCAGCCCAGCAGCATCATCCAGCCCGACAACGTGTTCGGCGGCAGCGACAGCTTCCACTTGCGCAGCAGCACGGTGCCGAACGCCCAGGATACAGCCGCGCCGAGGATCAGCAGCGCCGCCATCGGCGTGCGCTGGAAATGGCGGATGTCGTCGCCCAGCAGCACCGCCATGCCCGCCATCCCGAAGGCCATCCCGACCAGCTTGCGCTTCGACAGCGGCTCGTGCAGCAGCGCCATCGCGAACAGCACGCTCCAGATCGGCATCGTGTAGGCGAGGATCGCGCTGCGTCCGGCCGGCAGCTGCTGCAGGCCGAACAGCACCAGGCCGTTCCAGCCGCTGATGTTGAACAATGCGAGCACGAGCAGCTTTCCCCACAGCGGCCGCGGCACGCGAATCGAGCCGCCCGAGAACCTCGATACGGCCAGCATTCCCAGCGCCGCGAACGGCAGCGTCAGCGCGCGAAACGTGAGCGGGGCGAGCTCCGAAACGCCGAACTTCAGCACCGGCCAGTTGCAGCCCCACACCAGCGTCAGCACCAGCACCGGCAGCAGCGCTGCGGGCGTGATGTGCGTCTGCGTCGCGGCAGTCGGACGCCTCAACGGCGATCCCGCGCCGGCGGCTCCGCGCCGTACTTGCTCTGGTGCAGCGCCCGCGCCTGCGTCACCCAGAGATCGCGCCGGATGCGTCCGGGGAACTCGTGCAGCCGGGCGTCGAACTCGTCGATGTCGCGCTGCGTCCAGCGGGCGATCTGGCGGTAGGTCGTGATCCCCAGCTGGTAGAGCATCCGCTCGAGCACCGGTCCGACGCCGACGATCAGCTTGAGGTCGTCGGGGGTGCCGGGCCCGCCCAGCAACGGCGGCGGCGCGTTGTTCTCGAGGTCGACGACAATCTGCCGGTAGCGCGCCGTCGCCGCGCGTGCCGCGGCAAGCTGGTCGAACAGGCGCCGCCGTTCGGCGCCGAATCCGCGCAGCTGGGCCAGTTCCGCGTCGCGGCCCGCGAGCGCGCGGCGCAGCATCGCGGACTCGCCTTCGAAGCTGCGGACGAGGCGTGCGCGCTCGGCGATCGCGCCGTTGGCGGCAGCCGCAGCGGGCGTCGGCGCAGCAGCAGGC
>CAIWHR010000353.1 GCA_903912485.1 uncultured beta proteobacterium
GACAGCCAGCGCCGGCAAGGACAGCAGCGTGGCCAACAGCGACAGCGTCGCGCGGTGAATCAACCGGAACATGATCCTCTCCTTGCGGGATTCAAAGTCACTCGTTCATCATGGCGCCCGGCCAACCGAATGCGAGTTGACGAACGTCAAACAAAGGCCGAGGGATGTGGTGCGGCGCCTAGCAGCCCGTCGGACTTGAGCTGATCAAGCCGCGCTGTAATGTTGGATTTCGCAAAAAATCGCCGGGCGCAGCCGATGACAGTCGAATTTCGGGGGTCTTCCGGGCCATTTCCGGCGCTATCCGAATTTTGGACGCAATCCGGCCATGCGCTTCAAATTCCAAGCCAGGCACACCAGGTTCCACTCGCCACGCACTTGATCCAACCCGCGCAACGAGAACTGCCGGAAGCCGAGCACCGATTTGACAATGCCGAACACCGGCTCCACCGTCTGCTTGCGCAGCGCATACCTGAATTTCCATCGGCCCTGCCTGTTCGCCGAGGAGATCACTTTTGAATGACATTTCAAGCGGGTTGTGGGATGGCGACGAGCGTCGTTCCCACTTTCTGGGCGCGCTGCCCCGGCGGCCACCCAAACTCCCCCACTTGTGGCCATCCCAAACTCCTCCACCCTGATCGAGCGAAGAGGCTCCTGAACCGGGACACGGATTCCGGACTTGCCGCCGTACGGTTGGCCAGCGGCGACCTCCCAGGCGTCGTCAAGCCTTCACCGTGCTTGGGTCGCCGGCCTAGAGGACGCCTAGTCGAACGCGGCTCAAATTCCCGGTAGTGCCGCACGAACCACGGTTCCGGCAGCTATGATATTGGCCGGGCCGCTCTCTCGCGGGCTCTCCGGCCGTCGATGTCAGAACGTCACATAGACGTTGCCCACGATTCCATCGATCGTGATCTGGCCACCAGCATCGCCGTATTGGCTGTCGCCATTGATCGTGCAGTAGAAGTACAGGTAATAGTCATGCCCCGGCGAAGGATTGGGGAAGACGAAGCTGCTGTTGGGCAAGTCGCCCAGGGCATTCTTCCCCGTACCCCCGGTGGACACCTGATTCGTGTAGAACTGGTTCACCTGCTGGTTGGTGGTCGCGTCCCACAGACCGATGCGGTAGTAGATTTTCGACTCCGCGCTGCCGCCCGCGGCCGAGTTGGCGTCCGAATAGGTCGTTCCGTACGCGTGCGCCGCGTAGTGGATCGTGATCGGCAACGAGCGGCTGTTGTTGTAGAGGAAGTGCGCATCGAGCTCGTCCGTCCCCGAATACGAATCGTTCTGCGCGGAGCCCTCCAAACCGGTCCATTTGACGCTGGCGTTGCCGTTGGCGCCGGTGTTGTGCAGGCTGTTGGTCCACCAGATCCAGTTGGCATTGTTGTTGAACGCGTCCTTGGCGCCCACGCGCTTGGCGAAGACCGCGTTGCCATAGTTCACGGTACCTGAGTCGGAGACGACGTAGTCCGTCGTGTAGGTCTGCACCTGCGCCGTGGCCAGCACGTTGCCGCTCTGGTCGACGATGTTGTAGTTGCCGTTGGGCACCGGGCCGAAGTCGTAACTCACGACGTTGTAGGCGTTGTTGCTTGAGACCTGGTTTCCGTTCCAGGAGTCATAAGCCGGGCCGTAGGCCGTGGCCATCGTCCCGTTACCCGGATAGCTCTGTCCGGTTGCCTGGTTCTTCGCGGTGAGGGTAATCGGCGAGCTCACCAGGTCCTGGGTCGCGATGAGATTGGCACGCAGGCCGAAGTGGTCCTGGGTCAGTAGCTGGATGGCCAGAAAGTCTGCCCGCGCCACGATGGCGGCGGTGTCCGGCGGCAGGAAGGTGGCCGTGTTGATCAGATCCCCCTGATTCAGGATGAGCTTGCGCACGGCCGCCTGGAACGTGGCCACCTCCGGCTGCAGCACGTTGGCCTGGAAGTCCGCCATGTATGCCTTCGCGGTCCCAACAGGAACAAGTCCTCCCTTCTCCTGCGCCACCTTGGACTCGACGGCGATATTCACGCCCTTGATCTGGTTGTAGATCAGCTGCGAGAAGTACAGCTCCAGCCCTTGATAGCAGTCGGTCAGCGCCACCGCGGGCGAGATGCGGAGCGTGCACAGATTTACGAAATTGTCGAGCACCGGCACCTTGACCGTGGTCGGCGGGATCATGGCGTCGTGGATGATTGTGACGTCAACGTCGACCTTGAAGCTGGCCTCGAACTGGTTGGCGTAGTTGTTCAGGATGATCGACTGGTTAACTGTGCCCACCGTGTTGGTTGTCGATAAGTTGGTCAACTCGCTTTGGAACGTGGAGATTTCGCTGATGGCCGTGGTCGGGTCGTTCGCATTCGCCAGGATCTCGTCGGTCGTGATCTGCAGTTGCGTCTCGAGCTGATTCAGCTGGCTCTCGATGACGTTCAGCGTGTTGATGATCTGGTCCAGCTTCTGGTTCATCGCGTCCAGTACGGCCTGGTCGCTGCTGCCGCTGCCCCAGCCGAGCAGCTGCAGGATCTGCCCCATCGCATCAGAGCCGAAGCTTTGCCCCGCACCCTTCACCAGACCGGTGATTGCCACATTAAGCAAAGATCCGTAGAACGATTCGTCGGCGAGCGGAGACGGAGACGGAGACGGAGACGGGGGCGGGGGGGAGCTCTCACCTCCGCCGCCGCCGCAGGCACCCATCCCGCCAAGCAACATGAAAGTCACAAGCCCTGCTGCTACCCATTTCCTCAGATCAACGCGTTTGCTCTTCACGGTATCCTTCTCCTTCAAGCGCCAAAACTCTCATTGGTGTTGGCGCCGACTGAATCTTGACCCGCCCTGCCACGTCGTCGGGGCTTTCCGGCGCCCTGGCTTGCGCCGCACCATCGACGATGCGATCCGCCGTGACCCTGTCAGCGAGCGCGGCGGTCGCAGCGGTGCGGCTTGCCAGACGCAATGTGCGTCTGCTCGCCGGTCTTCGGCGACGCGACGATCGATTTTTTCGGTCTCGTCTCGCTCGCCCCATCGCCGTTCCTGCCCCGAACGCTGAGTGTGGCTGCGCCGATCAGTGACCTTGACGAAGCTGCACCGGCATCGATGGGGAACGGAACAATGCGGCAGCGGCACCGGCGGCACGGCACCGTTAGGAAAATGCCTTCCCGAGAGCGTCAAGGCCTCCCTGCACGCCCTCTTCCTGGACGGAACCTGCAGTTCGACATTCCACTTCCTGGAGCGACTGCCCGTCGCGCTCGGACCGGTCGCGGCCCCCGCCGCCTTTCGATCCAGCCGCTCATCCTTCGGGGCCCCGACGGCGCGTACCCAGCGAAGATATGCGCGCCGCCCGATCAATGCGGCCGCGAGTGCAGCGGCAGCGGCAACGGCAACGAGAAGGCCTGAAACATCCATTCAACCGTCCCTTGTATCAGGTAGTGAGGTATCTCACGCCACGGCCGACTTCGCCCCGATGCATCACTGGCAGGCCGTGCCCCAGAGCGTCGTCAGGCGATGCAGCGGCATGCTTCCCGATTGGAAGCCCGGCGCGGTCGTCGTCCACGTCATCGTACCGGTGTCGCATCCGGCGAACGTGACGGTGATGCCTCCCCAAGGCACTTCAACGATTCGGTTCGGATCGAACAAGGGCGGAAAGCTGCCGCCCTGTACGGTGAAGGCTTGCGCGAAATCGATGGTGACGCCGCCGACGCTGCCGAGAGAGCATATCCAGGCCCGGTTGCCATTGAGGTCGAACGTGAACCAGCACATCCAGGCACTCGTTGCGCTGAGCAGTTCGAGCATGATGCCGTGACCCGATTGCGCCGGGTTGTACCAGGAGCCAGACAGCGAAGGTCCGATAACAAACGTGTTCCCGTTCGAACTCTGCTGCAGATACAGATCGTCGAACTGGGCCGAAGCGTTTGCGGTCACGCCACCGGGTTTCCCGGCGGCAAGCGTCAAGCGGATGCTGTAGATGCCCGCAAGGGTGGTCAAGCTGCTGCCCAAGGTCACCCACTGACCGACTGTCCCGCGGCGGTCCTGCGCTGTCAGCACCGGGCTTCCACCGCAATCGCTGGACGTGTAGGTCTCGGCCCACAACTCCGCGTTGGTATCCGCCGGCTGTCCCGCGGGCACCATCAACCGCCCGCCGAACGAGTAGTCGGTCAAAGGGGTGACCTTGACGCACTGGGCCAACGTCAGCGGGATCGACTCGTTGCCTGATTTCAATTCATTGACGACCAAGGCCGAGCCGGAGTTGATGTTGCCGCCGGCATCGACCGGACTCCAGTTTGCGGTGTAGCCGTTCAAGACGGTCCACCCGGCGAGGCTGCGGTCGAAGCTCGGGTTGGTCAGCAGGTTGGTCGCCGCGAAGCCCGCGCCCGTCACGATCGACAGAGCGAATCCGCAAAGCAGTCCGGTGAATCGATGCCGGATTTGGATAGTCATGATGCAGTTCCCCCGTGTCAGTTCCGATCGCATGGCCACGTTGATTCACGCTCATACTGACCGAGCGTCCGCGCGAGAAATCAATGCGGGACAAGGATGGGCGGGGGAGCTGATTACCAAGCTCTCCGACCCCATGCACGAACCGAAAGGAAGCCCGTAATCCCCAATCCCAACCCAACAAGGAGCAAGCCCCATTCCGATAACGTCGGCACCGCTGCCGACACGGATGCCTGCGGCAAGAGTGGGAACGTGATGGTATCGAAGACTTTCGGTGGGACGTGTACGGTGGCCGTCTCGGCATCGTCTGTTGCGACCGAGGCGACGAAGATCTCCTGTGCGGTCGCCGTGTTGTTTGCCGGATCCACCGTGATCTTGAGGTAGCCAAGCTCCCTTGTCTGTCCCACCTGGTACCCCGGCGCCGTAGGTGCTCCTGCGTTCATGTTTGCGAAGATGCCGCCCGCGTTCCCGATGACGAAATAGGGAATCCCTTTGATCGAATATCGCTGGTAGTTGTGGATGTGGCCAGCGAAATTCGCACTGATGTTGGAGGCGTGATACAGCGTCTCCCACGGTTGGAGGTTGGGCTCGATCACCTCCCTGCCGTAGTCCCAGATCGGGTGATGATGGATGGTAAAGGTGCCCAACATCTTGTTGTCGAGCTGTGTCTGGAGCCAGGATACCTGACTCTGGGTAAGGGCCAGCGACGTTTGGGGATCGTCGCCTTTGGCATTGCTCGGATCCGGGGAGTCGAGAATGACAAACCGGATGCCGGAACAATCGAAGGAATGGTTCAGTGGCCCGCCCGGCGGTACATCGAACACACCGTGGTACTGTGCGGCAGCAGTCGGCGGGCCAGCAGGGTTGTCGTGATTGTGATACTCGTGGTTTCCGATGGTGTTGAAGATGGGGAACTTGGCGAGCATCGCGTCGCCATACTGGAAATACCAGGTCCAATAATTCGGCGCATCAAAGCTCGCGTAGTCCCCCCCGTCGAGGATGAAGAGCACATCCGTTTCGTTGGCCGCAATGGCGTCCGCCACGTATTTGAACCGCTTCTCCTGCGCGTGGGTGTCACTGATGACGATGAAGGTGAACGGACCGCTGACCGGCATGGTCCGGAACGAACGTGTGCTGAACACGTCCGGATTGTCGGACGGTCTGACCCTGTAGACGTAAGACGTATTCGGTTGCAGGCTGGCAAGCGTCACATGCTGATAGGATCCCGGCGTCGCGGAAGTGGCGGTCTTGTCGAAGCTGTTGTGTTCGTTGAAATACGCGGTCGTGGCGTATTCCACGGACCCGGCTGCGCCAGCAGCCCCCGCCCAGTTAATGGCCGCGGAAGTCGTCGTCAGTTTCGTCACCCATGGAGCCCAGTAATCGACTGGATCCGCGCTCGCGGGAAGGCTGGCGAAGAGGCAAAGGACCACAAATCCCAATAGATACCCGCATCGCTTCAGCGGTGGCAGGGGCGATTCACCAGTGAGAACGCGGGTCACGACCCAAGAGGCGTCGAAAGCGCTCAAGGCTGGTCGTCCGGCAGAGTCGAGGCCTACCAATGACCAATTTCTCCCAGAAGACATCGCAAACCTCCTCAATTGACTTGCCCTAGACAGCGGTGGCGACTCTGCCCTTTGGGCCCCGGCGCACACCGTCATCGCGTGCGATTCGGTAATTCCATTTTTTGAATATGGTCATTCTCCGCCGAAACTGCTCCAGATACGTACTCGCTGATTGATACAGATCAAGCGGCGGCGTAGGTTCGGGGCGGCCCACATTGCCTGCCTAGCCAAGCAGACATCAACTTGCGATCCGCCCGCGCCGATGAACGACAAGCAATGTAACGGCGCGAGAGATGGCCGGAAAGAAGGCGAGCAACGCCCGCGGCCGTCAGGTGAGGCGCAGGGTTGCGCGACCATTTTTGTCGCGGAGGCAGCGATGTACGGCGGCAACGCTTGGTCATCGGCTCGGGCTTGGTGCAATATTGATCGACCGCAAGAACAGCGGGCGCGGTCGAGCGTACTGTCAGCGCAGGTCTTGTCGCCTTGCGAGGGCGACGACGGACACAGATCGGTAGAGGGGAGGCGACGAACGATGAATGGCAATCACTGCGGACTTGCTCGCGTGCTGCGCGCACTCACTCTGGGGCTAATGCTGTTGCCATGGGCGGGCGCGTCGGCCGCCACCACGATCACGTACATGTTTTCGGGGACCGCCACTACGACGTTCGGCGCGGGCACGATAGCGATGTTCGGGGCCGTTGGTGATCCGTCCAAGGTCGTGGCGGGTGCCGTGCGCTGCAACGACCTGACCCAGGTCGCCATCGTTCTTTCCGGCAATCAACAAGCGGATGTGTACACGCCGATGAGCATCTTCGTGAACAACGCCTCGGGGTACGCCGGACTCAGAACCGGGACCTGTGCGAGCGCCGGCGCCGACTGGTTCCGGGTGAACGCAGCGCAGTTCGGCGGCTGGGATCTGGCGAGTCCCATCGGCCCGTTCATGGATGTCCCGACCTACGCGAACAGCAGCCTCAACATCTCGACGTCGTGGGGGAACATGGTCCTGTACAGCCAATCCTTGACGGAGTTCGATGCCTTCGTGACCCAGGCACCGCTGGCAGCTGCGGTGTCGGTGCCGACCCTGAGCGAGTGGGCGCTGGTCGCCCTGCTGGCGGCCGTAGGAGCGCTCGGGGCTGGGGTCTTGCGTCGGCCTGGGGCTTGATCGCGGAGCCGGGAAGAGGCCGACACTCTGGCCCACAACGTGAGGTCGATCCAGTTATCGGTGCAGTGGCCATGAAGAGTTCCTGCTGGTTGCGAGCGCAGGCAACATCATCTGGTTTGTCTGCGCCGGGATTTGGTTGGCGCTTGGGCACGTCACTGGTGCCATCGCTTGTTTCGTGACCATCATCAGCACCCCGTTCGGCGTTCAACACATGAAGCTGGCGGCGATTGCGCTCGCCCCGATTGGTAAGACGATAGTGACCAAGGAAGTCGCAGCGGCGGCCCGTGCAACCAATGCGGAGGTGACGGTGGCCACACCGCGGAGCAACTCATCGTCGAAACTCCCGATGTAAAAATCGCAGGCTGCAGCCCATCCGGAGCTTGTCCGTTGTGCGCTGGTCCTCTGCAGGGGGCGAAGCTCGATAGCGATATCGCATCCAACGCTAGCAGCCTGATCCTGGCCTGCATCTCCTTCGCCGTCGGACCGTGTTTCCTATGGCGCTTCTCAGCCCGCAGCCTCCTGCGGCGCTCTTCCTTGCAGGCGCCCATCGTAGCCACCTGCTTGGTGGCTACCCCTGCTTGAAGCGCGAGTTCAGCGACTCGATCGCGCGCTGGAGCTGGCGGACCACGCTCTTGGACTTGCCCGGGTAGCGCTTGACCAAGCCGTCCGCCGTCTCTTCCAGCGGCCCGACTTTCCGCCCATGCTGCTTGACGCCGTCCAGACAAGGCAAGATGCCACGAGACAGCCTTGCGCCAGTGTCAGCCGCCGGCCACAAGGGCCGTGCGCCGAGCGACCCTGGAGCCCGGTTCCGCTGCACTGCATGCCGCCCGTGGCCTGGTAGTGGTGACGACGACGCTGGCGTTGATGGTGGCGGCGGTGACGACGACGTTGATGGTCACGTTGATGATGCTGTTGACCGACGTTGGCGGCCCCGGCCTCAACTTGAGGATAGGATCAGAACCCCGAGAACGCCGTTCTGCTGCGGTAAACGGCCTGCGGGCGCTTAGCGCAACCCGCACGCTGCCAACGCGAACGTGAAGAGGCTTCATGAGCGCCGCACGGCGGCCCCATCCGATTGCCGGGGTGACGATCACCGCGGGGGCAAGCTTGACGACCGTCAAGAAGACGCAACGGCTACCGGGTATAACTGATCCCTAGAGCCGCGCCACGGGCTGGCATCGCCGGATTGGCCTCGCGCGAGGCTCGCCATTGCCCCCCTATCCCTCCGCAGGCTGCCGGTCGGCCAGATGGCGGCCGCCCCAAGGATCAACGCCAGCCTACGGCAGGATGCCGGCGTGGGTCATCGCTACCACCTGTCCAAGGAAGCTCCGGAATGACCGAACTGCTGCGAAAAGCCAACCGCCTCCTCTTCATCTGCCTGGGATTAGCGGTCGTCCTGACCACCCATCCCGGACTGGCCAACGCGCAGCCGGTTGGCTCGCCGGCCAGGGAACCGGCACGAGCTTCGGCGGCGATTGCGGCCGGAACCTCCGCCGCCGATATGAAGACGATCGGCGTGATTGGAGGCATCACCTGGGTTTCATCGATCGAATACTACCGGCTGATGAACCAACTGGTCCGGGAGAAGGTCGGCGGCGTCAGTTCCGCCCGTGTGCTCATGTACTCGATCGAGTTCGGCGAGTTCGCGAAGGATGAACGGCTGGCGGAACAGGGCGACTGGAGCAATCTGCGCAAGATCATGCTGGACGCGGCGACCCGACTGAAGCGCGGGGGAGCGGACTTTGTCGTGATCGCGTCCAACACGATGAACTCGACCGCCGACCTGATAGAACGGGAGGTCGGCATCCCGGTGCTGCAGATTGTGGACGTCACCGGGCAGAAGATCCGCGGCATGGGCATCGACAAGGTCGTGCTGCTCGGCACCAAGTTCACGATGGAAGCCCCGTTCTACAGAAATCGACTCGAGCAGAAGTTCGGCATCAAGGTCGTCACTCCCGGCCTCGAGGATCGGGATTACATCAACAAGGTGATTTTCGACGAGTTGTCGACGGAGAAGTTCACCCCGGAAGCGAAGCGCCGATTCATCGAGATTTCGGAGCGACTGGTCAAGGAGACGGGTGCCAAGGGCATCATCCTGGGCTGCACCGAGATTCCCCTGTTGATCCAGCAGAAGGACATCAGTGTTCCGGTCTTCGACACGACCGTGATCCACGTCGAGGCTGCGGTGGACCACGCCTTGTCCATCAGGTGAGCCACCGGGCCTGGGCCGTGGCCTTCCGCAGGGGAGGGGTGATCGGATAAACGACCGCCGGGCTAATACTTTCGGCTGGCGCAAAGAACTGCCCGGTGTCGCGCCTGCATCGCCCTCCGGTCAGACCCCGTGCAAGTTCGAGTAGTCGGCGCCCGGGCGACAACTCCCCATTCAGGACCGCCAGACGCCACTTCGGGACGAAAATGGTGTGATATTTGCGCTCCCTCTGCGGGGGGCGCAAGATTCCAAGGTTATCCATCGCCAGACTCCCTTTCTTGGGCTTGGTGGCTCGCCGCGGGAAGTTTCGTTGATGGACACGACCTCGTGAAGAACACAGACATGAAGCTCAGACAACGCTCTCAGGTACTGGCTTGTGCCGCCTTCCTGGCGATGGCCTCACAGCAGGCCGACGCATGCACGTCGCTGGTCCGGGCCGGCCGGAGTCACGGCTCAGAGTGCAGGATTGGCGAGTGATTTACCGACTGCTCGATGACCGGTTGTTGTTGGTCATCATCAAGATCGGTTCCCGTGGCGAGGTGTACGAATGAGTCTGGTCCAGATGCTGGTGATCGACGGCAAGCGTTTCGCGTTGCTGCCCGAGGCTTTGTGGGAGCGTGTTCGGGAAGCGGTCGAGGAGGCCGGGGATGTCGCCGACGTGGAGCGGTTTGATCGGGACGACGACGGCGTTCGCATTCCCGCAGCGGTGGCATTTGCGGTGGCTGACGGCACGCACCCGGTGCGTGCGTGGAGAGAACACCGAGGGCTGAGTCAGGAGCGGTTGGCGGAGTCCGCGGGGCTCTCAAAGGCGTTCGTGAGCCAGATCGAAACGGCCCGCAGAACCGGAAGCATGCGCACCCTGCGCGCACTCGCCCGCGCGCTCGATGCTCCGTTGGGAGCGATGTTGCGTTGACGACGGTCATGACCCCCAATATACGACTCAAGCCGCACCTCGTGTCCACGCTGAGAACCTTGCCGAAATCGCCAACGCAGCGTGTTTCAGAGCCGCAAATGCCACCCACGCACCTTCCCTATGGTGAAGGCAAGCTCTTCTACAAGCTGTATTCGGCACTGTGCTCTTATGCCAACGGCAAACTGAAACTCGTGTCGGTTGAGTTCTCGGGCCCAGAACAGTTCACGTCCTTGCCTCTGGAAGACAGATCGAAGGTGCGCGACGCACTTCACGCTCAGCCGGAACTGATCGACCAGTTTGTGCAGGAGAATCCGGCCCAACTGAATGCCGAAGAGCCATTACCTTCGGCCCCGGCATTCGCAGATCGTTGAGCGAGAACTACAAACTAGCCAAGGAAACCTTCGGAATCATTACGTCGATTCCCGAAGGCCCGCCGCCAACCGTCGTCGTGAAGGAAGGCCCCAGGAAAAAGCCCGCAGTTAGCCGCGATACTGCGGACGCAAGAGCCGCGTTCGCAGCCATCGTCGGCATGACCGATGCTTTCTGCCGGGAACATCTGAACGACGAGTACGCCAGGCTGTGCCACAACTTGGCGACGTCTCTGGCTCGAAAGCGTCCATCGCCACTGCTCCGAGGCCACCCGGAGACCTGGGCCTGTGGAATCATCCGCACGATTGGCTGGGTCAATTTCCTGGACGATTCGAGCCAGCAGGTACATCTGAAACTGCCGATCATCGACAGGACATTTGGCGTAGCGGAGAGCACGGGGCAGGGCAAGTCCAAGACCATTCGCAACATGCTGAAGATCGGGCCGTTCGACCCGAGGTGGACTCTACCCAGCCGGCTGGCTGACAATCCGAGGGTCTGGAGGCTGTCGGTAAACGGGTTCGTCATGGACATTCGGTATGCGCCGAGGGAGATTCAGGTCGAGGCATTCGAAAAGGGACTGATCCCGTACATCCCAGCAGACCGAGGCAGCGAGTCAGACGACGAAGCGTGAGTCGATTCGAGTAGGCGATCGAAGGTCTGGTCGAGGTGGCGCGCGTCGCCGCGCGTGCCGATGGCGATGACGGAGAGCAATCGCGCGCTCGCGGGAGTAGAGGTTGCCTTCGACCTTGGGATCGTTCACGGCCGCATCGAGACGCGCCGCGATCTCGCCGTAGGAGGTCAACCCCGAGGCCGCCTCAGAGGCCGCCTCAGAGGCCGCCTCAGAGGCCGCCTCCAGGCCCAGCGCCCGGCGCACCAGCGTGCCGTGGATCGGGATCACGGCGATGCCCGCGGTCACCTGTTGCTCGGCCCGCTGCGCTGCGGGGGGAACCGGCAGCAGCGCGGCCGTTTCGGGTACCGATGTCGCGAGCCCCAGGCGCGGACCCAACAGGAACAGGATCACTTCGAGCTTCGCCCGGGCGATGAGCAGCGGCGTCCCGTACAACCGGGACGCCAGATAAGGAAGATGCATCGGCTGAACCCCCTGAGGTCTTACCACATTTGTGGTAAATTGAATCCGTTCGGACAACCTCGCCCGCCCGGAGACCTTCATGACCACCTCAACCTCGATTCGTATCGATCAGACGCTGTACGACCAGGCGCGCAATGAAGCCCGGGCCGAGCACCGCACCATCGCCGGGCAGATCGAGTACTGGGCCAAGGTCGGGCGCGCCGCGCTGGACAATCCCGACCTGCCGGTGAGCTTCATCGCCGAATCGCTGGCGGCAATGGCCGAGCCGCGCGAAGGGGCGACCGACTTCGTGCCACGGTCCCCGCAGCGATGACCTACGGCCTCAAGCAATCGCGTCGTTTCGCCCGCGCCTACAAGAAGCTCCACGACAACGTCGCCCGAGACGTCGATGCGGCCGCCGAGGTCGTCGCCGCCGATCCGATGGTCGGCGAGCGCAAGAAAGGCGACCTGGCGGAGCTGTTCGTCTACAAGTTCCGCAGCCGGAATCAGGTCTACCTGCTCGGCTACACCGTCGATGACGAGGTGCGCCTGGTGTACCTCGAGGCGGTGGGACCGCACGAGAATTTCTACCGCGATCTCAAGCGCCCGTAGTCGTTGCTGACCCGTCGCCGGTCGGCATTTCGTAGGTGATGCCCATGACGGCAGCGACCGCGCGAAACTGCATGCGCAGGAACTCGGCGTGGCTCGCACCGACATCGGCCGGCGCACTGAATTTCACGTCCTCGCCCGGCTCCAGCAATTGCATGGTCCCGGGCTCGAGGCCGGCCAGCGCCATGCCGTTGGCGTCCGGCTGGCCTTCGCCGAGGAGGTTGTCTTCTGGGGCGACCCGGGTGATGAAGCCGGCGAACATGGCGGCCGTCTTCTTGCGCACCGCTTCGGCGTCGTCGTACTGGTCGAGTTCGTTCAACTTCACCAGCGCCCGCGCGAGCCACGGCTCGCCGCGGATCTGGCCGGGGCGCAACGGCCGGAAGAGATGGATGACCTCGGCCGCCGGCACCCGCACCGTGTCCATGCCACCGGTGCCCGACATCGGCGCCAGCGCCCCGTCCTCGGGATGCGAGCGATAGAGGTGGTACGCAACCCGGCGCCCCAGGCGATCGAACTCGATGCCGGCGCGCAACAGGTTGCCGGAGGACAGTTCGAGGTCCACCCCGGCTGCGGCCCAGGCGTTGCGCCGGACCAGATCGCGGCTCTTGGCCCGCAACTCGTTCTGTGTGTAGGCCAGCGCCGCCACGGCGCCCGGGTTACCCACCTGCCACGCGATGGCCCGACGACTGCCGCCGATGCCGTCGTAGGTCGGCGTCGGGCGCCCGAGCAGGCCGCGGCGGATGTGGGTGAACCAACTCATCACAGCCCCTTGTCGGTGGTGACTCGGATCTGGCGGGCGCGTGGTGTGCCCTGACTGCGGGCCACCGCGAGCTCAACCGTCCGAATCGCGGCCTGCAGTTCCTCGACCGAGCGGTACTCGACGGTCTTGTCGGCGAAGCTCACCCGGCGCTCGCCGGTGGCCAGCGCCTGGCGCAGTGCGTCGAGTTGGGTGGACGTGTAGGTCGACATCAATCCGGCTCCGGCGCTTGAGAAATGTTTGCCATGTATCTACAATGTAGACACTTAATCGGAGGTGAACCCATGGATGCTGTCATTCGCAAGTGGGGCAACAGCCCCGCGCTGCGGCTGTCGGCCGCGGTCATGCGCGAGGCTTCGTTCACGGTGGAGCAAAAGGTCCGCATCACCGTCAGCCGCGGCCGGATCGTCGTCGAGCCCAGCGACCGGATCGAATACGACCTCGATGCACTCGTCGCCGACATCACGCCGGAGAACACGCATCGCGAGGTGACCTTCGGCCCACCCGTTGGCAAGGAAGCGTTGTGATGGCTTCGCGCCGCTACGTTCCGGATGCCGGCGAAGTGGTCTGGCTTCAGTTCGACCCGCAGGCGGGACACGAGCAAGCGGGCCACCGGCCGGCGCTGGTCATCAGCCCGGCCAGCTACAACGGCAAGTCAGGGCTCCTGGTGTGCTGTCCGATGACCTCGCAGATCAAGCATCACCCGTTCGAAGTGCTGACCGAGGTCGACGCCGTGCCGAGCGTCATCCTCTCCGACCAGGTCAAGTCACTCGACTGGCGGGCCCGCCGCGCCAAGAAGAAGGGCGTCGTTTCGACGGCCGTCATGGCGGAGGTACGCGCCCGAATCAAGGCCCTGCTGGTCATCCGCTAGACGCTAGGCCCCGTTGCGGCCACGATCCATCCAGCCGCTGCGAACCAGCCGCTGGCCCGCGGTGCGGGCGGCAGCCACAGTAGGGCCGCCGCCGTCGGTGGCCTCGTTGACGGACAGAAGTTGCGGTGGCACTGCGGGCGGCCGGTCCAGTCCCAGCTGCCGTTCCAGTTCTCGCCAGTGGCGCTCCTCGAAGCGGTCGAGGCCGGCGGCTGCGGCGGCCGCCCTGCAGTACACGACCAGATCCAAGGCCTCATTGCGTTCCCGCGTCTTCTGCCACTCGCGATGGGCGAAGCCGTTGCGATCGCGCCGGGTGACCAGCTGCTCGGCGCACAGCTGCTGCAGGAACTCGGCGTCGACCTTCGGCAGGTGCACGTAACCGGCAGGGAAGACCGGCGTCACCCCGTCGTCACCGACCGTCGCCACCTTGCGCAGGTTGTTGTAGAACCCGAGCTTGGCGATGCCGCCGGCCACCGCGAACACCTTGATCCCACGCCGCAGTCGCTTGCCGCCGGTCGACACGTCCACCGCCGTCGGCGTGCCGATCAGCGCGGCACCGCGGGCCACACCCTTGACCGCCATCACCCGCGGATCGCGAGCAGCGCGCACGAAGGCGTACGCCTCCTGCGTGGCCAAACCGGTGTCGAGCGCGAAGCGCGCCAGCGGCATGATCGCGCCGCAAGCGTGGGTCCACGATTCCTCGAGCAGAGCGCCAAGGCGCTTCCACACCGCATCGCGCGCGGTGTCACCCATCAATATCCGGTGCTCGACCAGCCACGATTCCTTGCCCCGGCCGAAGGCCCAGATCGACGCCTCGATCCGATCCTTCTGCACGTCAGCCCCGCCGACCAGCAGCAGTCCGCCCACCGGCACGGTGCCGATCGGGTAGTCTTCACGCCGCTCGACCAGCCGCTGCCAGTCCGGCGCCTCCCCCTGCTCGACCCAGGTCTCGCCGAGCTCGGTGTTCTTGAAGGTCTTGATCGCCGCCGCGGAGCCCGCCTCCTGGCTCACCGCGTTCTCCCATGCCGCGGCGATGTCGCGCCAGCTGCGCCAGCCCACCGGGCTGTACAACGATGACAGGTGAAACCCCGCCGTCCGCGATCCGTTCTCCGGCGCCAGTGCCCGCCACTCGCCGTGCTCCAGCATCCAGGTCTTGTGATGCTCGGCGACCGCCGTTTCACAGGATTCGCAGACGTAGGCGGCAGTCGCCGGCTCGCCTTTGGTCCAGCGCAGCTGCTCGAAGCGCAGCCACTGCCGGTGTCCGCAGTGCGGACAGGGCAGGAAGTAGCGGCGCTGGTCCGAGGCCTCGTACTCGCGCTCGATGGCACTGGTCCCGGCAATGGTCGGCGTCGACACGATGAAGATCTTGCGCCGGGCGAAGGTGCGGGTCCGCGCTTCGGCGAGAGCAATTGCGCTGCCTTCGCCCTCGACGTCAACTGGATAGCCGTCGACCTCGTCGAGGAAGAGGTAGCGCACCGGCATCGAGCGCAGGCCCACCGCGCTGTTGGCGCCGGTCATCACCAGCACCCCGCCGCGAAACTCCTTGGCCAGGATGGTGTTGCCCGAATCCCGGCTGCGCGCCGGAGCAATCAAGGCCGCCAGTTCCGGCGACTCCTCGAGCAGAGGATCGATCCGCTGCTTCGAGTTGCGCTTCGCCATCTCGACCGTCGGCCACACCGCCATCATCGGACCGGGGGGTGAGTGCGGTGAATGACGTAGCCGATCCAGCAGCTGCCCGCCTCCGTCGCGCCCACCTGCGCCCCTTTCATGAACACCACCCGCTCGATCGGCGAGGTCGGCGAGGTCGGCGAGGTCGGCGACAGGCAGTTCATGATGTCCCGCAAATATGGTGTGCGGCTGGTCCGCCAGCGCCCGGGTTCAGCCGAGGCCTTGCTGGACAGCATCCGGTGCCGGTCCGCCCACTCCGCGACCGTCAGTAGCGGATCCGGGGTCAGTCCCTCGCGCCAGGCGCGCTCGATCTCGGCCGCGCCTTCGTACTCCTGGTCCAGCATCAATCCACGCGCGGCCGCAGTTCGCCCAGTTCCTGCAGGTGTTCCCGCACTGCCGCCTCCAACGCCACATGCGTCGCGTGCGCGTCGCCCGCAAGCTTGGCGGCCAGCTGCGCCGACACCCGTGCCGGCCAGTTGAGCCAGGCGTCGCGCTCGGCGCGCGCGAGCTTGAACACGTGCGCGATCGCCTGCGGCCGGTCGACCAGTTAGCCCTTCATTCGCGCCAGGCGCACCTTGTTGGTCCGCGCCTTGACCACCTCGTTGACGGTGCGTGCCTGCAGCAGCGAAGTGCCGCCGGTGGTTCCCGCAGGTGAGGTTTCCCCGCTGCTTTCCCGTGCGGTGACCGCACGCTGCCGCGTGCCCAGTGGCGTGTTGCCGGTGTTGCGCGCCCACTCCTGATCGGCGTGCGCGGGCTCGACCGTGCCGTCAGCCTCCGGCGTGATGCGGCCCGTCCGAAGCGGATGACGAAGTCGCCACCGCCGCACCCACCACCGTCCTCGCCGACACGTCCGCAACGGCCGCCGAAATTGAGGTCACCGCGGCCGAAGCACCGGCGCCAACACGCACGCCGCGCACGCGCGAGCACAGCAAGCAGGCCGCCGTGATCGCCATGCTCCGCCGCCCCGAAGGCGCGACGCTTGCGCAAATTTGCGCATCCACCGGCTGGCTGCGGCACTCGGCACGAGGGGTGATCTCCGGAGGACTCAAGAAGAAGCTCGGGCTCGCCGTCGTCAGCGAGAAGGAAGCCGGGAGCGATCGCGTCTATCGCCTGCGCTGATCGCGCCCCAGGGGCATGACCCAGACTCATGTCCGGATTCCGCTGTTAACTTATATTTGACAGATATTTCGACCTTGCTTAACATGCGGTAATGCTCGCTCTTCGCTACACGAAATCCGCCCTCAAGACGCTGCTGAAGATGCCGGGCGGAGTTGTGAAGCGCATGCGCGTGGAGCTTGAGAAGGTGGCAAAGAACCCGGCGGCTTACCGCGGCGATTGGAAGCCGCTGCAGGGCTCCGGATTCTGGCGCTTGCGCGTGGGTGAATGGCGCGCGATCTGCGAACCGCGCGCCGACGAACTGGTTCTGCTGGTGGTAAAGATTGCCCCAAGGGGAGACGCCTACAAATGAGTGCACAAATCATCGAACTGAACGGAGTTCCCGCCTTTGCGGTCGTGCCGGTCGCCGAGTGGAATGCCCTGCTTTCCCGGCTTGACGATTTGCTGGACGTTGCCGACGCGAAGGCAGGTCGTGACGAAGAGACATTCCCTTCCGAGTTTGTCGACCGGCTGCGCGCTGGCGAGGCTCCGCTTCGCGTTTGGCGCGAGCACCGCGGCCACACGCTGCAAGTGCTGGCGGATCGCTGTGGCGTAAGCCGTCAGATGCTCTCGATGATCGAACACGACAAGGCGAAGCCATCGTCCGATCTTCTGGCAAAGCTGGCCTCGGCCCTCGGCTGCGACATGGACGATCTTCATCGCTGATCCGGGAATGGCTCGCCGTCGCTTTCCCGGCTCGCAATCGCCCCCGTCCAGTCCTGCCACCTGCGGACAATGACATCCACCTAGCGCGGATCGAGTTCCATCAGCCGCGCGCGGCGCCCTGATTTCTCGGCCGCGATCAGCGTGGTGCCGGAACCGCCGAAGCAGTCCAGAACCAAATCGCCGGGCCGGCTGGAGTTGCGAATTGCCCGCTCGACGAGTTCGACCGGCTTCATCGTCGGGTGCAGGTCGTTCCGGTGCGGCTTCTTGATCTGCCACACGTCGCCTTGGTCACGATCGCCGCACCAGTGGCGCTCGCCGCCTTCGGGCCAGCCGTACAGCATCGGCTCGTACTGTCGCTGGTAGTCGGCGCGCCCCAGGGTGAAGGTGTTCTTCGCCCAGATGACGAAGGTCGACCAGTGTCCGCCGGCCGCGCGGAAGGCCGACTGCAGCGTGTCGAGTTCCGATGAACTCATGGCAATGTAAACCGCGCCCCGGCAGCGCTTGAGCATCGGCGTCAGCGCCGCCAGCAGGAAGTCGAAGAAGCCCTCACCAAGATCGTCGTTCAGGATCGGCCGGTGAGTACCGCGTAGCTTGTCCTTGGCGGTGTTGGCGTAGTCGACATTGTAGGGCGGGTCCTGCCAGACCATCGCCACACTCTCGTCACCCAGCAGCGCCTGATAGCTCGTCGCGTCGGTCGCGTCACCGCAAAGCACCCGGTGATCTCCGAGAACCCACACGTCACCCGGTTTGGAGACCGGCGTCTCCGGTGTCTCGGGCACCGCGTCGTCGTCGGTCTGCCCTTGGCCATCGGCTTCGTCGCCGGCCATCAACTCGGCCAGCGCGTCGGCGTCAAAGCCGGTGAGCGTGAGGTCGAAGTCGTCCTCCCGCAACGCGTCCAGTTCGACGCGCAGCATGGCGTCGTCCCAGGAGGCGTTCTCGGCGATCCGGTTGTCGGCGATCAGCAGCGCCCGCCTTTGCGTCGGCGACAGGTCCTCGAGCACGACCACCGGGACCGATGCGAGCCCGAGCTTGCGGGCAGCGGCGAGTCGGCCATGACCGGCGATGAGAATGCCGTCGCCCCCGACGAGGCACGGGTTAACGAACCCGAACTCGGCGATCGAGGCGGCAATCTGCGCAATCTGCGCCTCGGAATGCGTACGCGGATTCCGCGCGGCCGGTAGCAGAGCATCGATCGAACGATACTCGATCTCAAGCATGGGCGATTCCAAAAAAGTTGCGGCTCGGCCAGGGAAGGAGTGGACCCCGGCGGGCCGCGCCAGACGCTGCAGCGAGGCGAATGCATTGGCAATTCCGAGTCAGGACCGAGCCCTGCTCCGGCGGCTACATCTTCGGCAGTTGCAGAGACCCGCGGGCCATGACGCGGTCAGCCGTGCATCTGTAGGTCGGGATCGATGGAGTTACCGTCGGCCGACGCCAATCGGTCGACCGCTCACTGGTAGCCGACGTTCGAACTTCCGGACACCAGTCACCCAGGTGGTGTGAATTGCAGCCCTATCGACCACGTTGGAATGGACCCTGGAGGACGTTGACATTCGCCGCATGACGGCTGCGACAGACGGCGCTACTCCCCCGACTTGCTCGTGGCTTTGCCTCCAGCGGCCTTGCGCACTCGGTTCTCCTCTATGCGCGCTTTGACGATCCGCCCGATAGCCGCATGAGGTATGGGCTCCGACAGCGGGAACTGGAAATTACCTTTGGGTCCGGCGTACCTGGCCACCAAAGGCTTCAGCGACGCATCGCGCACGGGCGGATAGAAGCCAATGTGCCTCTTGAATGCCGCGAAGTAGACCAGCGCCCCGTCCAGGAAATATGCGGGCATTCGATAGCTGATGCGCTCCTCGGCAGTGGGAGCGGCTTCTCTTACCGTGGCCCGAATGGCTTGAAGCGCGGGCCGCACTTCGGCGGGCGCGCACGCAATGTATTCGTCGACGGACTGCGGAACCGGCATGGCGTTTCTCTTGATGCGAATGGTTGCGGGAGATCGTCCCGTCGCCCGGAGTATGAATCAACCGGCGCTCCGCCACACTTACGGCTGCCCACACGAGAGCACCGATACCGACCGCCGCCCGCATCCACCTCGCCATGGTCATTTCTCCCCGACGATCGCCGGGGTACCCGCGGCGCCCGTCTCCTGCACGCGAGGCTTGGCAGGTTGCCCCCGGCGTGCGTAGGCAATTGCCGCGACTGCGGCGGCCATCAGCAGCGTCAGTGTGAAGTGCAGCGTGCTTGCGGGTTGCGACCAGTTGCTCAACCATACTTTATGGTTGAAAGCGACGCTGGCGAGGGCGTTGACGACGCCGTGCAGCCAGATACAGGCGAGGAGACTCCGGCCCGACATGAGCCAGACGTACGTCATCAGGACCGACAGGCCGACCACGCCGAGCGTATACAACGGCACGAAGTACGCCACGGAAACGCCGTCGCGCCAGTCGGAGAACAGCAGCATGATCGGCAGATGCCATAGCGCCCACACGACTCCGACCACCACCGAAGCCCGCCCGACGCCCAACCTGGGCAACAGCAGTGGCAGGAAATAGCCGCGCCAGCCCCCTTCTTCGCCGAGAGGACCGGCGCCCACGAACACGGTGGCGATCCCATTGAGCACGATCACCGGGAACAACGTCAGGTAGAAGGCCGCCGCCGGCAAACCGTCAGCACCGGCAAGATCCGGCTGGTAGCCGAGAGCCAACGTCAGCGCCAGCGCCGACAACGGCAGCGGCAGGGCGATCGCCAGGAGCGCGCGCCAGCCGATGCGCCAGCGGAGATAGCCGCTCGCCCAGGTCCGCAACGCGCCACGACCTTCGCGTGCCTTGAGCACGACAGCCGCCAACGTGGGACCAAAGCTGCCAATGTAGAAGGCGAGCATAGGCATCGCGTGGAGGTTGTCCGGGCGGCCGGCAAGCCACCAGCCCAATAGCCAGACGGTCCAACTGATGGCGTAGGCGATGGCCACGTACGCCGCCGCATGCGGCAGCATGATGGGATGCGTCGTGTTCTTGCCTGGACCAGCATGGGTCATCGCTTGCTCCGGTTTGATGGTTGGGTCGACCGGGCACGACGCACGGCACGCAGTGCGCGCGTCAATCCGGCGTAGAGCAGGATCGCGATGGCGCCGGCGATCGGGATGATCCATAAGCCGAGCAGTTCCCGGCTGGGCTGCGGGGAGGCGAGGATGCCGAATGTGTAGAAGCCGTCGTCGCCACGGAACAGGCCGACGTGGTCGCCCCAGAAAGGCTTGGTGATGGCCATGGCGACGAAGATCGCCAGCAGCAGGTAACCGAGAGCGAAGCCGAACGCGATGACAGCACGGCGCGAACCAGCCCGCAGGCTAAGGTGGAGGCCGCGCAGGAGTGCCAGCGGGTTGTACGTCCGCGTGGCGCGTTCGAGCACGGAATCGGCAAGGACCGGCAGCAGGTATTCCTCTGGCTCGCCAAGCTTGGCCAATGCGGCACGAAGTCGATCGGCCTCCGGCAGCGCGGAATCCTGCTGCTCATAGCCTTCCGCGACGTGGGCTCGCAGTTCCTCGCCGAGGTCCGACGCATGAGCGCGATCAAGAAGACTGATGTGCGCCGAGCAGGTCTTGATCAGAATAACTGAGGGTCTACAGGGGGGTCGCCCTCAGAGAACTTGACTGGCAAGCTCCCCGAGGGCGAGTCTCAGGTTGTCAAAGACCAGGAGACCC
>CAIWHR010000354.1 GCA_903912485.1 uncultured beta proteobacterium
CGCCGGCCGCAGACGCTGGCAGCGGCTTGGCCGGATCAAGCCAACGCTCGCGAGGCAGCCCATCGCCGTGGTTCGGGTGTGCGTTCGGGTGGGGAACCAGGGGCGGCAGCGTGATCCCGGAAGACGCCGTTCCGTCGGGGCCGAACGTGCACCCGAGGATGACGCCACCCCTGATCTCGCTCCCGGGCTCGACCAGAACGTACTGAAGCGGCGACGCGCCGTGACCCATCAGCGACACCGTGCGGTCCCCAATCGGTTGCTGGGTGACGTTGACGGCGGAGACTCTCCGCCATGCAACGACGCAAGATCCAAGACAGTGCAGACGCTCGCACCTGCCTGGCCGCCGCCACCGTGTCGGGGCTGCTGCCACGCGACTGGGCCCGAGATCACGGGATCGACGGTCGCTCTCTCTACTGGTGGCGGTTGCGCCTGGCAGCGGAGTCGCCCGTCCCGCCGCGCATGGTCGAACTGGTGCCCACGACGGCGGATGCCTCGCCTTCTGGCGATCGGTACCTCGTTCACTTGGGCGAGTTCACCGTCGAGGTGGACGCGCGCTTCGACGAGCAGGTCCTTGCTCGGGTTCTGCGGGCGGTCCTCGCATGCTGACGCTGCCCCCGTCCGTGCGCGTGTTCGTGGCAGCCGAGCCGGTGGACATGCGCGGCTCGTTCGACGCGCTCGCAGGCGCGGTGCGGCGACTCGGCCTTGACCCGCTCGATGGCCACCTGCACGTCTTCCTCAGCAAGAACCGGCGATTGGCCAAGGTGATCTACTTTGACCGCTCGGGCTGGTGCATTTTCGCAAAAAGATTGGAACGTGGAACTTTTCAGCTTCCGTCCCCAGAGGTTCTGGCGGGGCAGACGCGCGTCCAGATCGACGCGGCGACGCTCGCTGCGTTCCTCCAGGGCCTCGACTTGCTCGCGCCACGGCGCAGGTGGTACCAGCGAAAAATGGGCGCCGAAAAACTAGCTTAGAAATTGAACTATTGGGCACACCTGTAGACAGCCAGTTTTCGGCGTGCTTTCTGGCCTTTGTGACCGTCGTCGAAGCCGCCCTGTTGCTTTCCGAGAACGCGCTGCTGCGCGCCGACAACGCGCGCCTTTTGAAGGCGGTCGAGGAGCTGACCGCCCAGATCACGGTCCTCGCCAACGGGATGGCGACATCGAACACGCGGATCGCCGAGCTGCTCGCGATCGTCTCGCGCGCCTCCAACAAGCGAAAGCCGCCGGTCGAGAAGCCGCCTCCGGCGGAGGTTCCGTCGCCGTCGCAGGAGGGCCTGGACTCCCGTCCACCGGCGCCCGCGTTGCCCGAGAAGATCAAGCCCGAGCCGAAGACCGGGTACCGGAAGGGTCGCAGCCCGGTGCCGGAGCACCTGCCGACCGACGAGCACGAGTCCCGGCCCTGCGTCTGTGGCGACTGCGGACACGACGGCGTCGACCTCGTCGACTCGTTCACCGAGGAGAAGCTGCACATCATCAAGCAGCACGTACGGCGTCGCGTCGTGCTGCGGCACACCGTCCGGTGCCGGAAATGTCGGGTTCGGACGACGGGCGAGTCGCTCCCGGCACCGTACGAGCGATCGAAGGTCACCTGCGAGTTCCTGGCCTGGCTGGTGGTGATGAAGTTCTACTTGCTGGTACCGCTCGACAAGATCCGCAACGATCTGGAGCTTCGCGGCGTCAAGCTCTCGATGGGCACCCTCGTCGGATTCATCGAGAGGGCGTCGGACCTGCTCGCCTTGATCGACGGTCAGCAATGGCAGGACCTCAGGGCCGGCGGCCGCATTGCCTCCGACGGTACCGGCCTGAGCGTGCTGGTGCCCGGCCTGGCGACTGCGTACAAGGGCTACCTCGAGGTCTACCGCTGGGGAGAAACGGTTTGCTTCCAGTACGAGGCACAGAAGGATGCCGCGACGCTCCAAGCCAAGCTTCGCGGGTACGAGGGCATCCTCCTCACCGACGCCGAGCACCGGTTCAACGAGGTCTTCGCCAGCGGCGACGTGCTGGAGGCCGGCTGCAACGCGCACGGCCGCCGAAGGTGGGAGGCGGCCGAGAGCGTGCAGCCCGTCCTCGCCGCAGAGGCGGGGCGCTTTGTATCGGCGATGTTCATCGCGGAGGAAGAAGCGCAGAAAGCGGGGCTCGTCGGCGACGAGCTGCGAGCCTGGCGTCAGCAGAAAATCGCTCCGTTGTATGCCACCCTCGAGAAGTGGATGGCCGCGGTCGAGCCGACCCTGGTCCCGAGCGACGCCCTTGCCCAGACCATCCGCTACTACCGGAACCACTGGCCGGCGCTGACCCTGTGGCTTGACCATCCGGACTTGCCCCCGGACAACTCCGGTTCGGAGCGCGAATTCCAGACGGTCGCCAAGGCGCGCCTGAGCTGGCTCTTTGCTGGCAGCACCGAGGGTGCACACCGCGCCGCGATCCTGCTCGGAATCGTCGCGACGGCGAAAAACCACCGGATCGACATCCAGGAGTACCTGACCTGGGTTTTCGAGCGCGTCGGAACGCACGCTCACAAGTTCAACATGACCGCCTCGGGCTTGACCCCCGCCGCCTTCAAGCGCGCACACCCCCAGCATTACCACCCGAAGTGAGGATGTTCGCGGCGGGTTCGGCTGGACGGGGAGCATGGGGGACAGGGTAAGCGGCGGCGGTGGGGAGGTCTGCCCGGTGTCGCTGATGGGTCACCGCGCGCCGCACACCAGGTGGTCCACGTCGACCAGCTCGCGGCGTAGGCGCGCCGGGTCGCCTTCGAGACGCCCGCGTCGAGGTAGGTCTTGACTCGCGCGAGCTCGTCGAGCGCGAGGACGGCCGGGGCCGGAATGACGGGGACGATGGCGCTTTGGACGGGGTTCACGCGCCCGTTCTAACCTCCGAGAATAGAACCTTACCGGAGGTCAGCCATAAGGCGACGCGACGCCATCACAGCGGCACATCCAAGGCGCCCGTGCTGTCTGCGTCATTCTGATCTCCGTCGTACCAACAATCGATCGTACCGATATCGCGGACGCCGCACGCCAACGCATAAATATCGACGGCCACTGCCACGTAAGGCCCTGGGTGCAGACCCGGATTGTGTCCCCAACATCCGACCGATCCATCCAACAACAACGCGCAGTCTGCCGATTGTCCACATGCGATAGCTGCGACCGACTCGGTATAACGAGGGGTGCCTGAGAACGAACCCCAGCCCCAGGTGACCAGATTGTTAGTCTCTGCCTCGATCCCACACACTTGCCCCTCTGTGAG
>CAIWHR010000355.1 GCA_903912485.1 uncultured beta proteobacterium
CACCCGCCAGCGCAACCCGGGTTGCGCCCCCCCGAACCAGGATGGCGAGCCGCACCCACCCGCCAGCGCACCCCGGGGTGCGCCACCCCGAACCAGGATGGCGAGCCGCGCGCGCCCGACAGCGCAACCCGGGCTACTTCGCGAAGCAGTAGAGCAACCCGATGCCGCCGGTGCTCTTCAGCGCTTCGTCGCTGCAACCCTTGGACGGGTGCGACGAATTCCACGAGCGCGCCGAGTCGTCGGGGGCGGTCCCGAGGCGGTCGTGGTGCCCGGTCTGCGCCGATCCGTCGCCGCTCCGGGTCCAGTTGCCGCAGCTGTGGTCGTCGCTGTCGGCGTAGGCCCGGCCGTCGGGCTGCGATCCGGTAAGGATGTCGTGCGTGTTCGGCTTGTCTCCCTTGCCGTTGATGACTTCGCCCTTTTCCGTGAGCGCCGTCTCCTTGGTGATGTTGTTGTCGGCGTGCAGTTCGTCGACGTTGCGCGCGACGACGACACCCTTGACGTTCTGCCACGGCCCGGCGCCGATGCGGTCGCGCGCGTTGACCGCCGGCGCGCCGGCGGTCGCGCCGGTGCTGAGGTACGCGCGCCAGGTGCGGCTGCCCGCGCCGACCGCCGCCGCCAGCGTCTGGCAATGCTTGTCCGCGCCGGCGAGGCCGCCGAAGTCGGCACCCTTGCCGGAACCGGTGCTGCTGACGAAGAACGTCATCGCCGACGCCTGTGCCCCGGCGAGGCCCGACACGCCCGCGCCGAGCAGGGCAACCACTGCGACAACACCGAAATTCAACCTGGACATGGCAATTCTCCGTTGATGGAAACGCGGCGCGGCCCGAAGCCCGCCGAGGGGATGCAAACGACGTCAACAGCGGCCGGAGCGATCCTATTCCGCGCCGGCGCCGTGTTTCTTGCGCGCGATTGTGCCTCGAACCCGTCGAATCCGTGAATTGGCCGTTGCGGCGTCCGCCCAGACCCGGGCCAGCACGTCGCGCAGCGCGACCAGCAGCGGGTCCGCTTCGCGGTCCGCGCCATGGACCAGCCACAGACGGGTGCTGACCTCGGCGCCCGGCCACAGGTAGTAGCGGCCGGCGTCGGTCATCGACGCGCCGGCCTCGTCGCGGACGAGGCTGACGCCGGCGCCCGACTCGACGAGGTTGTTGATCACCGACTCGCTGTCCGCTTCGATGATCCGCGCCGGCAGGCGCCCGCCGAACATCTCTATGACGAGCAGCCGGTGCGAGCTGGGTTCGGGCGCGACGATCCACGGACGTTCGGCCACCGCCTCCCAGGTCCCGCCGAGCAGGTCGTCCGCCCAGGCGTGGGGGATCGCCACCCGGTAGGTGATGTCGCGCAGCGCGACGGCGAAGAGATCGGGCTCCGGCGACTGGCCGAAATAGAAGCTCGCGTCCAGCGCGCCGCTGCGCACGCGCGCCAGCGCATCGCTCGACATGACCTGCTGCAGTTCGAGCTCGATCTCCGGGTAGCGCTCGCGGGCGCGCACCAGGAGGTCGCCGACCCGCAGCAGCACCGGCTCGAGGACCGTCCCCAGCTTCAGGTGCCCGGTCGGCTGGCCGCGCAGTGCCTGCGCCGAGTGCGCGAGGTGCTGGACCGCGGCGATGATCTCCTCGGCCTCGACCAGCAGGCGCTGCCCCGTCGGCGTGACCGACATCCCGGACGGCGTCCGCGCGAACAGCGTGACACCCAGTTGCTCCTCCAGCGCCTTGATGTGACCCGACAGCGCCGGCTGGCTCAGATGCAGCGCCTCGGCCGCCCGCGTGAGGTGGCCGAACTTGGCGACGGTGACAAAGGAGCGCAGGTGATTGAGGTCCATGCGAATGCCGTTTCTGTGCTCAGCCTGGGGCGGGATTGGGGGCATCTTACTGCATCGCAACATGACCCTGGTGCGTCATCCGATCCGCCGATGGCCGCCGGCCGTCCCGCGCCCCGGGCGTTGCCGCGAGCCCCGCGCGCCGGCGCTCCGGCCGCGACCAGGGATCGCCAACCGCCGGCGGCACCCCCATAATCGCGGTTCGCCGGCAGCGCGCGCCCCGCCCCCCAGCCGGCGCCATCGACACCAGGGAGATGACAAAGTGACCGTGTACCTGATCTGCGACGTCGACGTGCGCGACCCCGCCGCCTACGAAGCGTACAAGGCCGAGGTGCCTGCGCTCATCCGCAGGCACGGCGGGGAGTACCTCGTCCGCGGCGGCGCCCACGAGGTCGTCGAAGGCGACTGGAACCCGGTCCGCGTGGTGCTGCTCGGCTTCCCCGACGCGCCATCGGCCAAGGCGTTCCTCGCCGATCCGCAGTACGCGCCGCTGGCGGCGCTGCGCCATCGCGTCGCGCACACCGACATGGTGATGGTCGCCGGCATCTGACGCCGGCGACCTGGATGGCACGGCCCGGCTAGTGGCTGGGCTTGCCGACCTTGGCGCCCGACTTGCCGACCAGGAAGTCGAGATCGACGCCCTCGTCCGCCTGCAGCACGGTGTCGCAGTAGAGCTTGACCCAGCCGCGGTCCGCGTGCGGCGCCGGCGGCTTCCACGACGCCAGGCGCCGCGCGAGCTCCTCGTCCGACACGTGCAGGTGCAGCCTGCGCCTGGCCACGTCGAGTTCGATGATGTCGCCGTTTTCGACCACCGCCAGCGGCCCGCCGGCGGCGGCTTCGGGCGCGGTGTGCAGGACGACGGTGCCGTAGGCGGTGCCCGACATCCGCGCGTCCGAGATCCGGATCATGTCGGTGACGCCCTTCTTCAGCATCTTCGCCGGCAGCGCGAAGTTGCCGACCTCGGGGAACCCGGGATAGCCCTTCGGCCCGCAGTTCTTCAGCACCAGGATGCAGGACTCGTCGACGTCGAGCTTGGGGTCGTCGATGCGCGCGTGCATGTCGACGCTGTTCTCGAACACGACGGCGCGGCCCTTGTGCCGCAGCAGCCTGGGCGTCGACGCCGACGGCTTCAGCACGGCGCCCTTGGGCGCGAGATTGCCGCGCAGCACCGCGATCCCGCCCAGCGGCTTGAACGGCTTGGCCAGCGGCGTGATCACCGCCTCGTTGTAGTTGACGGCGTCCTTGCAGTTGGCCCAGATCGACTTGCCGTTGACCGTCAGCGCCTTCCTGTGCAGGAACTTGCCGATCTCGCGGATCACCACCGGCAGGCCGCCGGCGTAGTAGAAGTCCTCCATCAGGTACTTGCCCGACGGCATCAGGTTGAGCAGGCAAGGCATGTCGCGCCCGAGCCGGTCCCAGTCGTCGAGCGTCAGCTTGACGCCGACGCGGGCGGCGATCGCGAGCAGGTGGACGACCGCGTTGGTCGATCCGCCGATCGCGCCGTTGACCATGATCGCGTTCTCGAACGCGTCCTTGGTCAGGATCTGCGACATCCGCACGTCCTCGCGGACCATGTCGACGATGCGCCGCCCGGCCATGCGCGCGAGCACGCTGCGCCGCGAGTCGACCGCGGGAATCGCCGCGTTGGTCGGCAGGCCCATGCCCAGCGCCTCGACCATCGACGCCATCGTCGACGCGGTGCCCATCGTCATGCAGTGGCCGGCCGAACGCGACATGCACGACTCGGCCTCGGCCAGGTCGGACATCTTCATCTCGCCGGTCTTCAGCTTTTCGGTGAACTTCCACACGTGCGTGCCCGAGCCGATGTCCTCGCCGCGGAACTTGCCGTTGAGCATCGGCCCGCCGGAGACGCCGATCGCCGGCAGGTCGCAGGACGCGGCGCCCATCAGCAGCGCCGGCGTCGTCTTGTCGCAGCCCATCAGCAGCACGACGCCGTCGAAGGGGTTGGCGCGTATCGACTCCTCGACGTCCATCGCCACCTGGTTGCGGAACAGCATCGTCGTCGGCCGCATCAGCGTCTCGCCGAGGCTCATCACCGGAAACTCGAGCGGGAACCCGCCGGCATCGAGGATGCCGTCGCGCACGTGCTGCGCGAGCTCGCGGAAGTGCGCGTTGCACGGCGTCACCTGCGACCAGGTGTTGCAGATGCCGATCACCGGGCGGCCGTCGAACTGGTCGTGCGGAATGCCCTGGTTCTTCATCCACGAGCGGTGGACGAGCGCGTCGCGGTCGTGGCTGTCGAACCACAGCGTCGAGCGGAGGACGGGCTTCCTGGACGAGGTTTTTTTGCTCATGGCGATCCGTGAGTGAAAGGGATGGAAGGGTGGCGGGAAACGGGCTTCACGCCGAGAGCCGCGCGCCGGTGGCCTGGTCGAACACGTGCGCCTTCGCCGGATCGATCACGAGCCCGATCCGGTCGCCGGGCTTCACGTCGGGGCGCCCGTGAGTGACGAGGATCAGCTGCGACGCGCCGGCCTGCAGCAGCAGCTCGGTCTCCGCGCCGGTCGGCTCGACGACGACGATCTCGGCGGGCACCGCAGCCGCGGCGTCGGCGTCGGCGAGCTGCAGGTCGCCCGGGCGGATGCCGTAGGCGACCGCCTGTCCGTCCGCGCCGGGGCCGTCGGGCAGCGGCCAGCGCGCGCCGCCGGGAACCTCGACCTGCGCGGCGCCGCCCGCGCGCCGGAGCGTTCCGTTCATCACGTTCATCGACGGCGAGCCGATGAACTGCGCGACGAACAGGTTGTCGGGATGGTCGTAGAGATCGAGCGGCGAGCCGATCTGCTCGATCCGCCCGTCGTGCATCACGACGATGCGGTCGGCCATCGTCATCGCCTCGACCTGGTCGTGCGTGACGTAGACGGTCGTCGTCTTCAGCCGCTGGTGCAGCGACTTGATCTCGGCGCGCATCGCGACCCGCAGCTTGGCGTCGAGGTTCGACAGCGGCTCGTCGAACAGGAACACCTTGGGATCGCGCACGATCGCGCGCCCCATCGCCACGCGCTGCCGCTGCCCGCCCGACAGCTCGCGCGGATAGCGGCCGAGGTACGGATCGAGGTTGAGGATCTTCGACGCGTGCGCGACGCGCTCGGCCATCACCTTCGGGTCGGCGCGGCGCAGCTTGAGGCTGAACGCCATGTTCTCGCTGACCGTCATGTGCGGATACAGCGCATAGCTCTGGAACACCATCGCGATGTCGCGGTCCTTGGACTCGACCTCGTTGACCACCCTGCCGTCGATCGAGATCGTGCCGCCGTTGATCTCCTCGAGCCCCGCGAGCATCCGCAGCAGCGTCGACTTGCCGCAGCCCGACGGCCCGACCAGCACCATGAACTCGCCTTCGCGGATGTCGAAGCTGATGCCCCGGATCACCCGGGTGCTGCCGAAGGACTTCTCGATGTCCTGGAACGCTACGGTGGCCATGCGCCTGACGCCGTCACATCACCGCGCCGAGATACCACGGCACGAACTCGCTCTGCCCGTAGCCGTGCAGCTCGCTCTTCGAACGGCGGCCCGACGCGGTCGCGAGCATCAGCTCGAACAGCGTCGCGCCGACGCCGCCGATGGTGGCGCTGCCGTCGGCGATCTCGCCGCAGTTGAGGTCGATGTCGTCTTCCTGCTTCACCCACAGCGGCGTGTTGGTCGAGAGCTTCAGCGACGGCGTCGGCGCGCAGCCGTACGCCGAGCCGCGCCCGGTGGTGAACACGATCAGGTTGGCGCCGCCGGCGACCTGGCCCGTCGCCGAGACCGGGTCGTACCCCGGCGTGTCCATGAACACCAGGCCGCGGGCGGTGACCGGCTCGGCGTATTCGCAGACGTCGACCAGGTTGGTCGTGCCGCCCTTGGCCACCGCGCCCAGCGATTTCTCGAGGATCGTCGTGAGCCCGCCTGCCTTGTTGCCCGGCGACGGGTTGTTGTTCATCTCGCCCTTGTTGCGCGCCGTGTACTCTTCCCACCACCGGATGCGCGCGACCAGCTTCTCGCCGACGGCGCGCGACACCGCGCGGCGCGTCAGCAGGTGTTCGGCGCCGTAGATCTCGGGCGTTTCCGACAGGATCGCCGTGCCGCCGTGGCGCACCAGCGTGTCGACCGCGGCGCCCAGCGCCGGATTGGCGGTGATCCCCGAGTAGCCGTCGGATCCGCCGCACTGCAGGCCGACCACCAGCCGCGACGCCGGCACCGCTTCGCGCGCGACCGCGTTGGCGTGCGGCAGCATCTCGCGGATCAGCGCGACGCCCTTGGCGACGGTCCGGGTCGTGCCGCCGCTGTCCTGGATGCTGAACGTGCGCAGCAGCGGGCCTTCGTGCAGGCTCTCGGCGCCGAGCAGCGCGCTGATCTGGTTGGACTCGCAGCCGAGCCCGACGACCAGCACGCCGGCGAAGTTCGCGTGCCGCGCGTAGCCGCCGAGCGTGCGCCTCAGCGCGACCATGCTCTCGCCGTTGCTGTCCATGCCGCAGCCCGAGCCGTGCGTCAGCGCGACGACGCCGTCGACGTTCGGAAAATCGGCCAGCGCGCCGCGGCCGAACGCGTCGGCGATGCCGCGCGCGACCGTCGCCGAACAGTTCACCGTCGACAGGATGCCCAGGTAGTTGCGCGTCGCGACGCGGCCGTCGGCGCGCACGATGCCCTGGAACGTCGCCGGCGACGCGACGTACTGCGTCGGCCGCGCGTCGGCGCCGAAAGCGTAGTCGAGGTCGAGTGCGCCCATCTGCAGGTTGTGCAGGTGGACGTGCTCGCCCGGCGCGATGGCGCGGCTGGCGAAGCCGATCACCTGGTTGTAGCGCCTGACCGGCTGCCCGGCGGCGATGGCGCGCACGGCGACCTTGTGGCCGGGCGGGACGAGGCCGGCGACGGTGACGTTCTCGTCGGTCAGCGCGGTGCCGCCGACCAGCTGCGCGCGGGCGATGACGACGTCGTCGGCCGGGTGCAGCCGGATCGTGGGCGATGCGCGATTGGGCATGATGCGGCCTCCGTGATCAGTTCGTGACGACATGGCGCGCGACCGAACGCGCGGCGATGGCGTCGAAGTCCCAGTCGATGCCGAGCCCCGGCGCGTCGGGCGCGACCGCGTGGCCTTCGTCGATCGCCATCCTCGACGTCGTGACGTCGTCGAGCTGGGGGATGTACTCGACCCACGCCGCGTTGGGCGCCGCCGCGGTCAACGACACGTGGAGCTCCATCAGGAAGTGCGGGCAGACGGCGACGTTGAACGCCTCGGCGAGGTGCGCGACCTTGAGCCAGGGCGTGACGCCGCCGATGCGCGCGCAGTCGACCTGCACGATCGAGCACGCGCGCAGCGCCAGGTACTCGCGGAAATGCGACGCGTGGTAGATCGACTCGCCGACGGCGATCGGGATCGACGTGTGCGCGGCGAGTTCGGCGTGCCCCGACAGGTCCTCGGCCGGCAGCGGCTCCTCGAGCCAGGCCAGGCCGAAGGGCTCGAACGCGCGCGCCCTGCGGATCGCCTCGGACACGTTGAAGCACTGGTTGGCGTCGACCATCAGCTCGAAGGCGTCGCCGACCGCCTCGCGCACCGCCTGGATCCGCGCGACGTCCTCGGACAGGTGCGGCTTGCCGACCTTGATCTTGGCGCCGAGAAAGCCCGCCGCCTTCGCCGCCAGCGTCTCGCCGACCAGCGTCGCCACCGGCAGCTGCAGCCAGCCGCCTTCGGTCGTGTACAGCGGCACGCGGCGCCGCGCGCCGCCGGCGGCCTGCCACAGCGGCAGCCCGGCGCGCTTGGCCCGGATGTCCCACAGCGCGGTGTCGACGGCGGCCAGCGCGAGGCTGGTGATCGCGCCGACGGCGGTCGCGTGCGTGGCGAAGAACAGGTCCTTCCAGATCGCCTCGATCTGCCCGGCGTCGCGGCCGACGAGCCGCGGCGCCAGGTGATCGCGCAGCAGCGCGACGACCGACGAGCCGCCGGTGCCGATGGTGTAGCTGTAACCGGTGCCCTCGGCGCCGTCGTCGCAGCGGATGCGCACGAGCGGCGTCTCCTGCGTGACGAACGCCTGGATGGCGTCGGTGCGCACGACCTTCGGCGCCAGGTCGACCTGGAGGATCTCGACGCTGCGGATGACGCTCATCGCGGCCTCGCGTTCACTTGTAGAACATGTGCGGCAGCCACAGCGAGATCGCCGGCACGTAGGTGATCAGCACGAGGCTGAACAGCAGCGGCACCAGCCACGGCAGGATCGCCATCGTCGTCTTCTCGACCGACAGCCCGGCGACGCGGGCGAGCACGAACAGCACCATGCCCATCGGCGGGTGCAGCAGCCCGATCATCAGGTTCAGCACCATCACCAGGCCGAAGTGCACCGGGTCGATGCCGAGCTGCTGGACGACCGGCAGCAGCACCGGCACCAGGATCAGGATCGCCGCGGTCGGCTCGAGGAAGCAGCCGACGAACAGCATCAGCACGTTCGCGAGCAGCAGGAACACCCACGGCGTGTGCGTGAAGGCGAGCACCCACGCGGCGACCATGTCGGTCACCCGCGTCGCGGTGAGCAGCCAGCCGAAGATCGACGCCGCGGCGACGATGAACAGCACCGTCGACGTGGTCTCGATCGTCTCCATCGACACCTTGACCAGCATCTTCCACGTCAGCGTCCGGTACCAGACGAGCCCCAGCATCAGCGACCAGACGCAGGCGGCGATCGCCCCCTCGGTCGGCGTGAACACGCCGGTCGTCATGCCGCCGATCAGCAGCACCGGCGTCATCACCGGCATCACCGCCTCGAACTTCCACTTCCAGTCGGCGGCGAACAGCACGACCAGCGCGATGGCGACCGCGATGTTGAACGGCAGACCGGCGAGGATTTCGCCGTAGATCGCCAGCGGCCAGCCGAAGACGATCGCGAGCTCGAGGAAGGCCTTGCCCATCCGCCGCCACTCGAAGGCGACGTCGCCGCCCCAGTTGTTCTTGTGCGCGTAGTAGCCGACCGTTGCCATCATCAGCCCGGCCATCACGACGCCGGGAACGATGCCGGCGACGAACAGCTGGCCGACCGAGACGTTGGCCATCATCCCGTAGATGACGAAAGGCAGCGACGGCGGGATGATCGGCCCCAGCGTCGCCGACGCCGCGGTGACTCCGACCGAGAAGCCCAGGTCGTAGCCGTGGTCGCGCATCGCCTTGATCTCGATGGTGCCGAGGCCCGCGGCGTCGGCGATCGCGGTGCCCGACATGCCGGCGAAGATCACCGAACCGATGATGTTGACGTGGCCGAGCCCGCCCTTCATCCAGCCGACCAGCGACAGCGCGAAGTTGTAGATCCGGTTGGTGATCCCGGCGTTGTTCATCAGGTTGCCGGCCAGGATGAAGAACGGGACCGCGAGCAGCGGGAAGCTGTCGATGCCGCTGATCATCCGGTGGACGACGACGAACGGCGGCAGGTCGCCCGAGAGCAGGATGTAGACCAGCGCCGAGCCCGCCATCGCGATCGCGACCGGGATGCCCGACGCCATCGCGCCGAGGAAGGAAACCAGCAGTGCGGACGTCATTGGACGACCCCCGCGCTTGCGGCCCGCGCCGCGCCGCCGCCCCCCGAGGGGACGGAATTCGCGCCCCGGGACGGCACGCCGGCGCTCATACCGCCTCCTCTTCCAGGATTTCCTCGATCGCGATCTCGGGACGCTCGAGCACGCTGTAGCCCTGCCGCCAGTGCTCGATCGCCACCTGCGCGCCGCGGAACGCGCAGAACGCGAAGCCGACCATGCACACGCCGTAGACGACGTTCATCGGCAGGTCGACGATCGTCATCTTGTAGCTGCCCATCTTCTGCATCATCTGCCAGGTCAGGCTGACCATGTACGTGAAGAACACGACGCGCATGACGTCGACGAAGGTCGACAGCACGCGGCAGACCGGCGCCGGAAGGTAGCGGTAGAAGATGTCGACGTGGATGTGGCGGTTGGTGCGCACCGACGCGGCGATGCCGATGAACACCGTGCAGATGAGGAGGTAGCGCGCGATCTCCTCGGTCCACGCCGCCGAGTCGTTGAGCGCGTAGCGGGTGAAGAACTGGTAGAAGATGGTGATCGCCAGCACCCAGAAGAAGCCGAACGAGATCCACGCCTCCAGGTGGTACTTCCCGAGGTCGATCGGCTCGTCGTGGACGTTGAAGTGCCCGGACTCGTCGAGCACGTGCTCTCGTCCGTCGGCGACGGGCGTGGTCGTCGGGTGCTGCTCGGCGGCAGGGGTCATCGCGCGCTCCGGACAGGAATTCCCGCGGCCGCGGGAACGGGCCATGCGCCGTCCGCGGGCGGGGCGCGGCGCGCCGCGCCCGCGGACGGAGGCGTCACTTGATCGCCTGGATCTTGTCCCA
>CAIWHR010000356.1 GCA_903912485.1 uncultured beta proteobacterium
TGCTACACCTGCCATGCCGACAAGCGCGGCCCGTTCCTTTGGGAGCACAGCCCCGTGGTCGACGACTGCGCGATCTGCCACACGCCGCACGGCTCGACCAAGCCCGCGCTGCTGAAGACGCGTGTGCCGTGGCTGTGCCAGGAATGCCACAGCGGCGATCACGGTGCGGCGATCAACAGCGGCGCCAACCTTGCCGCCGGCAATGCGACGACGATCAACAACCTGCAGGGGCCGGCGAACCAGAGCCCGCGGGCGCAGACCGGCGGCCGCGCGTGCCTCAACTGCCATGTGCTGATTCATGGCTCCAACCATCCGGCCGGCGCCAAGTACCAGCGCTAATCGAAGACGAATCGGGGATCATGTCATGAGAAAGAATCCGGATAGTTTCGCCCTCCGTGCGTCGGTCGTTGCGGTGCACGTCGCGCTACTCGCGCTGGCAGCCGTCCCGGCGGCGTACGCCGCCGACGCGGCGCCGGCGATCGACCCGCTGGTCGCCGAACTCACGCGGCCCACCAACATGTTCGAGGTCGGCATCGGGTACGTGTCCGACAGCTCGTACAAGTTCGGGCAGTACAACGGCCTCTTCGACAAGGGCGCCTTCGCCATCATCAACTTCGACGCGCGCGGCGGCGGAGCCTACGACAGCGACAGCGCGATACGCTGGCGCCTCACCGGCACCAACCTCGGCCTCGAAACCCGCAACGCGACCGCCGAGTTCGGCGAGCAGGGCGTATTCCGGATCAACGTCGGCTTCGACGAGCTGCGCAGCAACTACTCGGACAGCTACCAGACGCCCTATCAGGGCTCGGGCTCGAACCGGCTGACGCTGCCTTCGAACTGGGTGAAGCCGATTGTGCCGCAGGTCAGCACGTCGAGCGGCAACGTCCGCGCGCTGTCGCCGGCGACCGGGCTCGCGACCGCGCTGACGAGCGGTGTCCTGACGCCGCCGACGGCGGCGCAGCAGGCGATCGTCAACAACATCCTCGCCACCGACATTCCGGATTTCGGCAACGTCGGTCTGGACAGCACGCGCAAGACGTTTTCCGGCGGCTTTTCCGTCAACTTCGACCCGCGCTGGCAGCTCGCCGTCAGCGCGAGCCAGATGGACCAGTCCGGGCTGAAGCCGCTGTCGATGATCAACATTGCTTCCGGCACGGCGTCGGCAGTGCTGCCGAACCTGATCGACCAGTCGACCAACCAGTACAACGCGTCGCTCACCTACACCGGTGACCGGCTCTTCATGACCGCGGCGTACTACGGTTCGTATTTCACCAACCACGTCCAGTCGATGACCTTCGACAACTTCTTCGCGCCGGGAACGTCGGCGACGCAGAGCAGCGGCGCGCCCGGCAACGAGTTCAACCAGTTCCTCCTCAAGGGCGGCTACAACTTCTCGACGACGACCAAGCTGGTGATGGGCGCCTCCTATGCCCGCAACACCCAGAACGACCCGTACCTCATCAACCCCGTCGACATGGCGGTGCCGGCACCGGTGTCGTCGCTCGACGGGATCGTCGTCTCGACGGCGTTCAACGCCAAGCTGACCGCCAAGCCGGTCAAGAACCTGAACCTCGCGCTGGGCTACCGGTTCAACGACCGCGACAACCAGACGCCCGTCAACACCTACGTGTTCTACGACGCCGGCGAGGCCAAGTCGGGCACGTCGGCGTTCAACGCGGCGCTGGGCCTGCCCGCCGGAACGCTGGGCAGCAACATCAACATCTACGCCAACCGGCCGTACAGCAAGAAGGTGAACCAGATCAACGCCGACGCGGAGTACTTCGTCGTGCCGGGCCAGGCGATCAAGGGCGCCTACGAGTACCAGCAGGTCGATCGCGACTGCCCGGGCTCGTGGATCGACTGCGCCGACGCGAACCGCGCGCGGCAGAACACGCTGAAGGTGGCGTGGGACGGCAACATCGCCGAGGCGCTGAGCGGCCGCGTCAGCTACGCCTACTCGGAGCGCAAGGTCGACTACAACGAGAACGCGTTCCTGGCGCTGGTGCCGATGGCCA
>CAIWHR010000357.1 GCA_903912485.1 uncultured beta proteobacterium
CGCTGCAACCTGATGCGCGCCAAGGAGTTTCCGAATTTCGACACGCCGCTGCCGCTCGGACAGCACGTGACCGTCGTCGGCGCCGGCAACACCGCGATGGACGCGATGCGCGTCTGCCTGCGGCTCGGAGCCAAGCACGTCCATTGCGTCTATCGCCGCAGCAAGACCGAGGCCCCGGCGCGCGCCGAGGAAGTCCACCACGCGGAAGAGGAAGGCGTCGAGTTCCACTGGCTCACCAACCCGGTCGAGGTGCTCGACGACGGCAAGGGCGGCGTGCGCGGCATGCGCTGCATCCGGATGGAGTTGGGCGAGCCCGACGACTCGGGTCGTCGCCGTCCGGTGCCGGTGCCCGGCAGCGAGCATGAGATCGAGACCGACCTCGTCGTGTTCGCGATCGGAACCAACGCCAACCCGATCATGGGCCAGACGTCGAAGCTGAAGCTCAACAAGTGGGGCTACATCGCGGCCGACGCGGACCTCGCCACTTCCATCGCCGGAGTCTACGCCGGCGGCGACATCGTCACCGGCGCGGCCACCGTGATCGAGGCGATGGGCGCGGGGCGCAAGGCCGCCCGCAACATGAAGGCGTATCTCGGACTGCGCGATGCCGACGCACCGTACGCTTCCGAAAGCAAGGGCGGCGCCGGCAAGCTGTTCGGCATCGACGCCCGCGAGCGCAATTTCGTGCGCGTCCGCATTCCCGTCTGACCATCGCGACAGTCCCAGGAAAGCACCCCAGACCATGACCGACACCATCATCCAGAACTTCGCCGCCAAGGCGCCGCCGGCGGCGCGCGCGCCGGCGGTGAAGAAGACGCTCGCGACGCTGACGCAGAACGTGGTCGAGATCATCAGCGATTCCGGCGAAGGCGCGCAGCGCTGCGGCCAGGCGCTGGGCGCGATCGCGGCCCGGATGGGCAACGGTGTCTGGACCGACGAGATCATCCCCGCCGAGATCCGGCCGCCGGCACGCAGCGTCGCCGGCGCCTCGGGCAACCGCATCCGGCTGGGCGCGCAGCGGATCACCAACGGCGGCGACCGCACCGACATCGTCATCGCCTTCAACGAGCAGGTGCTGCTGGGCCGCGTCCGTGCGGGCGAGCTGAATGACGGCTGCACGATCCTGCTCGAGAGCATGTGGCGCGACAACCCCGACCCGGCGATCTCGCGCGCGTACACCGAGACCTACGACAAGCTGGTCGCATCGGGGTTCAAGGTCTACGAGATTCCGATGGAGCGCGAGTGCCGCACGATGGTCGCCGACGCGCGCCGCGGCAAGAACATGTTCGCGCTGGGAATCCTCTGCAGCGTCTACAGCCTCGACCTGCAGCTCGCGCGCGACCAGATCGCGCTGACGTTCGGCAAGAAGGCGTCGGGCGTGATCAAGAGCAACGTGATGCTGCTCGACGCCGGCCACGCGTGGGCCGAAGCGAACCTCGATTTCAAGTACAGCATTCCCGCGATTCGCTCGAGCGAGCCGCAGATCGTCGTCAACGGCAACACCGCGCTGGCGCTGGGCGTGCTCGCGTCGGGGATGGAAATCTGCGCGATGTACCC
>CAIWHR010000358.1 GCA_903912485.1 uncultured beta proteobacterium
CGGTGAACGTGCTGCCCCTGCCCGGTTCGCTCGCCACCTCCAGCTCCGCCTGGTGGCGCAGCAGCACGTGCTTGACGATCGCCAGCCCGAGGCCGGTGCCGCCGGTCGCGCGCGAGCGGCTGCGGTCCACGCGATAGAAGCGCTCGGTCAGCCGCGGCAGGTGCTCGGCCGCGATGCCGATGCCCGTGTCGATGACGCTGAACGCGCCGTCGCCGTCGTCCAGCTTCCGCCACGCGAGCGTCACCGTGCCGCCCGGCGGCGTGTAGCGGATCGCGTTGCTGACGAGATTGCCGATGGCGCTCGCCAGCTCGTCGCGGCTGCCGGTGAGCGTCGCCTCCCGGCCGGCGTCGACGACGATGGCATGCCGCCCAGCCGACAGCGCCTCGCCCTGTGCCGCCAGCTCGCGCAGCAGCGGCGTCGTCGCGAAAGGCGCCTCGGCCGGCGCGTTCTGCTCGCTCTCCAGCGCCGACAGCGTCAACAGGTCGTCGACCAGCCGCTCCATGCTGCGCGCCTGCTCGCGCATCAGCTGCAGGTAGCGGTCGCGCTGCGGCGGCGCGAGCTCGAGCTCCTGCAGCGTTTCCAGGAAACCGCTGATGACGGTGAGCGGCGTCTTCAGCTCGTGCGAGACGTTGGCGATGAAGTCGCGCCGCATCCGGGCGACGGACTCCAGCCGCGTGACGTCGCGGCTGATGAGGAGCTTCTCGTCGACGCCGAACGGCACGACCTGGATCGACAGCGTCACTCCCGGCGCGCGCTGCGAATCGACGACGACGGCGTCGCTGAAGTCGCCGGCTTCGAGGTAGCGGACGAGCTCGGGCTGGCGCGCGAGGTGGATCAGCGGCTTGCCGGTGTCCTGCGCCAGGTCGAGCCCGAGGTGGGCGAGCGCGCGCGCGTTGGCCCAGCGGATCCGGTGCCCGCGGTCGAGGACGACCATGCCGTCGGGAATCGCTTCGGCGGCGCTCCTGAAGCGCTCGAGGGTCTGCGTCAGGTCGCGCTGCTGCGCCATGCGCGCGCGCACCCGCCGATGCAGCGCCGAGAAGGCGATGCGCCAGGCGCCGCGCCCTTCGGGCACTTCCCGGTCGGGCGCAGCGTCCGCCCACCGCGCGAGCTGGTCCAGATGCCACAGGTGCGACGCGACGATCCCGCCGCCGCCGGCGACCAGCGCCGCGACCGCCCAGCCTGCGCCGAAAGCGACGCCGAGGATCCCGGCGAGCGCCAGGACGCCTGCCGGGGCGGCGAGCCCCCTGAGAACGACAGGATGCATGAGGTGGTCGCCCCCGCCGCCGCGTTCAGCCCGGCGCCGCGAGGCGGTAGCCGGTGCCGCGGACGGTCTCGATCAGGTGATCCTGGCCGAACGGCTCCAGCGCCAGCCGCAGCCGGCGGACGTGGACGTCGACGGTGCGCTCCTCGATGTCGACGTGGTCGCCCCAGACCTGATCGAGCAGCTGCGTGCGGGAGTGCACGCGCTCGGGGCGCGCGAGCAGGAAGCGCAGCAGCCGGAACTCGGTCGGTCCCAGCGGCACGGCGCGATCGCCGGCGCTGACGCGGTGCGTCGCGGGGTCGAGCACGAGAGTCCCCGCCCGCAGCGGCTCCCCCGCCGCCTCCGGCGCGCGCCGCCGCAGCACCGCCTTGATCCGCGCCTTGAGCTCGCGCGGCGAGAACGGCTTGGTCACGTAGTCGTCGACCCAGGCCTCCAGCCCCGCCACCTTGTCCGACTCGTCGCCGCGCGCGGTGACCATGATGATCGGCAGCTCGCGGGTCCGCGGGTTCGCCCGCAGCACCCGGGCGAAGGCCAGCCCCGACTGTCCCGGCAGCATCCAGTCGAGCAGCAGCAGCGCCGGCAGCGCCTCGTCGATCGCGGCCTGCGCGGTCTCGGCGTCGGCCACGCCGTCGACCTCGTAGCCGGCGGCGACCAGATTGATGGTGATCAGCTCGCGGATCGCGGGCTCGTCCTCGACCACCAGGATCCGCGGCGTCATCGGCGCGCGGCGCGGGCGGCGAACACCGGGACCGACCTCATTCCGCGGCAACCTCGGCGCGGATCTCCTCGGCCGACGCGTGGCGCACGTCCTTGCCGCGGACCACCTGCACCACCGCCTCGGCGATGTTCTTGGCGTGGTCGCCGATGCGCTCGATCGACTTGGCGATGAACACGATCTCCAGCGCCGGGCCGATCGTCCGCGGATCCTCCATCATGTAGCTGATCAGCTGCCGCATGATCGCCAGGAACGCGGCGTCGATCTCGCCGTCCTGCTCGATCACCTCGGCGGCGGCCGCGGCGTCGAGCCGGGCGAACACGTCGAGCGCCATCTGCAGCATCTCCTGCGCCCGGTCGGCGGCGTGGGCGACGTCGTGGTGGCGGACCTGCGCCAGCTGGTCGCTGCCGCGCGTCTGCGCCGCCTTGTACGCGATCTTCTTCACCTCGTCGCCTATGCGCTCGAGGTCGTTGACGATCTTGGTGATGGTGAGGATCATCCGCAGGTCGATCGCCGCCGGCTGCCGCTTGGCGATGATCTGGCTGCACTGCTGGTCGATCGTCATCTGCATCCGGTTGATCTCGTGCTCGACCGCGCCGACCCGGTCGATCTCGCCCTCGTTCTCGTCGTCGCGCAGGACCGCGATCGCGCGCGTGAGCTGCGTCTCGGCCAGCCCGCCCATCGCCAGCACGCCGCTGCGGATCGTCTCCATCTCGGCGTCGAACTGCTTGTGCGTGTGTTCGTTCATGGTCGTCGTCCAGGCTGGTGGGGGTTCGCGCTCAACCGAAGCGCCCGGTGATGTAGTCCTCGGTCTCTTTGCGCTTCGGCTTGAGGAAGAGATCGTCGGTGGCGCCGAACTCTATCAGTTCGCCCAGGTACATGTAGCCGGTGAAGTCCGACACCCGCGCCGCCTGCTGCATGTTGTGGGTGACGATGGCGATGGTGTAGTCCTCCTTCAGCTCGGTGATCAGCTCCTCGATCTTCGCCGTCGATATCGGGTCCAGCGCCGACGTCGGCTCGTCGAGCAGCAGGACCTCCGGCTTGACCGCGACCGCGCGCGCGATGCACAGCCGCTGCTGCTGCCCGCCGGAGAGCGCCATGCCGCTCTGCTTCAGCTTGTCCTTGGCCTCGTTCCACATCGCCGCCTTGGTCAGCGCCCACTCGACGCGCTCGTCCATCTGCCGCGGCGACATCCGCTCGTACAGGCCGACGCCGAAGGCGATGTTGTCGTAGATCGACATCGGGAACGGCGTCGGCTTCTGGAACACCATCCCGACCTTCGCCCGCAGCATGTTGATGTCGACCCCGGGAGCCAGGATGTTCTCGCCGTCGAGCATGATCTCGCCGACGGCGCGCTGGCCCGGATACAGCGAGTACATCCGGTTCAGCGTGCGCAGCAGCGTCGACTTGCCACAGCCGGACGGGCCGATGAAAGCGGTCACCCGCCGCTCGGCGACGTCCAGATTGATGCCCTTCAGCCCCTGGAAGCGCCCGTAGAAGAAGTCGAGATTGCGGATCGACATCTTCGGCGCCACGGGCGGCAGGTGGAGCTCGGCGGCGACCGGTCGCGCGGCGACGGTTTCGAAATTCATCGTGTTTTCCTTGGGCTGCACGGCCTAGCGGCCGGCGGCGGTCTGCCGGAACAGCGTGCGCGCCGCGATGTTGAGCAGCAGCACGGTGAGGGTGATGAGCAGCGCCGCGCCCCAGGCCAGCGACTTCCAGTCCTCGAAGGGGCTCATCGCGAACTGGAAGATCACCACCGGCAGGTTGGCCATCGGCGCGTTCATGTCGGTGCTCCAGAACTGGTTGTTGAGCGCGGTGAACAGCAGCGGCGCGGTCTCGCCCGACATCCGCGCGACCGCCAGCAGGATGCCGGTCACCACGCCGCCGCGCACCGCCTTCAGCGTCACCTTCAGGATCACCTTCCACATCGGCGCCCCCAGCGCCACCGCCGCCTCGCGCAGGCTCGCCGGCACCAGGTGCAGCATGTTCTCGGTGGTGCGCACGACCACCGGCACCGCGATCAGCGCCAGCGCCACCGAACCGGCCCAGCCGGAGAAGTGGCCCACCTGCATCACGTACACGGTGTAGACGAACAGCCCGATCACGATCGACGGCGCCGACAGCAGAATGTCGTTGATGAACCGGGTGAGCTGCGCCAGCCAGCCGTCCTTGCCGTACTCCGCCAGGTAGATCCCGGCCATCACGCCGATCGGCGTGCTGATGAAAGTCGCCACCAGCACGATCATCACGCTGCCGTAGATGGCGTTGGCCAACCCCCCGGCCGAACCCGGCGGCGGCGTCGGCTGCGTGAACAGCGTCGGCGACAGCGCCGAGAAGCCGTTGGCGAACAGCACCCAAAGGATCCACAGCAGGAACGCCATGCCGAACGCCATCGTGCCCAGCGACATCGCGAGGTTCCAGCGGTTGGCGAGCAGCCGCCGGCGATAGAGCGGCGTCACGTCTTCCTCCCCTCGCCCTTGGCCAGCTGCGCCAGCAGCATCCGCGAGCAGGCCAGCACGACGAACGTCAGCAGGAACAGCACCAGTCCCAGTGCGATCAGCGACGCCCGGTGCACCGGATCGGCCGCCTCGTTGAACTCGTTGGCGAGCGCCGACGCGATCGAGTTGCCGGGCTCGAACAGCGACGCGCTGATCTTGTACGCGTTGCCGATGATGAAGGTCACCGCCATCGTCTCGCCCAGCGCCCGGCCCAGGCCCAGCATGATGCCGCCGATCACCCCGACGCGGGTGTAGGGCAGCACGATGTTCCACACCACTTCCCAGGTCGTCGCGCCGATGCCGTAGGCGGATTCCTTGAGCACCGGCGGCACGACCTCGAACACGTCGCGCATCACCGAGGCGACGAACGGAATCACCATGATCGACAGGATGACCCCCGCCGACAGCACGCCGATGCCGTTGGGCGCGCCGCGAAACAGCGGCCCGAGGATCCACAGGTCGCCAAAGACCTTCGTCAGCGCCGGCTGGACATAGTCGCCGAAGATCGGCGCGAACACGAACAGGCCCCACATGCCGTAGATGATCGACGGCACCGCCGCCAGCAGCTCGACCGCCGTGCCCAGCGGCCGCTTGAGCACCACCGGGCACATCTCGGTGAGGAACAGCGCGATGCCGAAGCTCACCGGCACGCCGATGGCCAGCGCGATCAGCGAGGTCACCAGCGTGCCGTAGATCGGCGCCAGCGCGCCGAAGTCCATCGTCACCGGATTCCAGACGTTGGTGTAGAAAAAACTCCAGCCGAACTTCTCGAACGCCGGCACCGACGCCCACGCCAGCGCCGCGAGGATCCCCGCCAGCGTGCACAGAACGACCAGCGCAAAGGCCATCGTCGTGCGTTCGAACAGCACGTCCTGCCACGGCGCAGCGCCCTTCGGCCGCGTCGGCGGCTCGGGCTTGCGGCGGATGGATGCGGCAGACGGGGCGACCATCAAGGAAGGGGAAAGGACGGTACTGTTTGACATTCTATCTCCTGCCCGGACCGGGCGAAGCGCACTCCCCGCCGCGCGCACCCCGGGTTGCGCGCCGACGAACTCGGGCCGCGAGCCCCGGCATCGACGCGCGAAACCCGGGTTTCGCCGGCACTCGACCTGCGCCGCCGGCTACGCGCCGCGCGGGCTCAGTTCCAGAGCACCTTGCCCGCGCCGTCCTTGATCTGCGCCTTCCACGCATCGGCCACCAGCTTCACCACGCTGTCCGGCATCGGCACGTAGTCGAGGTCGGTCGCCAGCTTCTGCCCGTTCTTCAGCGCCCAGTCGAAGAACTTCAGCACTTCGACTCCGCTCTCCGGCTTGCCCTGCCTGACC
>CAIWHR010000359.1 GCA_903912485.1 uncultured beta proteobacterium
CTTATCCCGAAACAAGATAAGTATAGTGTTTCACGCGATGCGCGAGTTTCTCGGCCGTTACGAATTCATGGTCGCGCCGGTGAACCAGGTGCCGCCGTTCCCGGTCGACCAGCCTTTCGTCACCGCGATCAACGGCGTACCGATGCCGACCTACATCGACTGGATGAGGAGCTGCACGCGGATCTCGGCGACGTCGCATCCGGCGGCGTCGGTCCCCTGCGCGTTCACGAGCGGCGGGTTGCCGGTGGGAATGCAGGTGGTCGGCCGCTACCGCGACGAGTTCGGCGTGCTGCAGCTGGCGCACGCGCTGGGCGAGGCGAACCCGCTGGCGCGACTGCGGCCGCCGCTGCCGGCCTGAAGCGCCGCCCGCGCGGGTCAGCGCTCGGGCGGCGGCTCCGCGCCCTTGCGCTCGACGATCATCCGGTACGCGTCGGGCTCGCGGTGGCGCGCGAAGTTGAACGTCGTGTTCTTGAACGACCGGGTGAGGTCGAGATCGCAGCGCGCGAGTGCGAGTTCGTCGCCGGTGGTCGAGCAGGCGGCGACGATCTCGCCCGACGGCGCGACGATGATCGAGTTGCCGATCTGGTCGACGCCGTCCTCGCAGCCGGCCTTGGCGACGCCGACGACCCAGGTCCCGTTCTGGTACGCGCCGGCCTGCATGACCAGCTCGTTGTGGAAGTGCGACAGCGCGTCGTGCTCGGGCGCCGGCGGGTTGTGCACCGGCGTGTTGTAGCCGATCAGGACCATCTCCACCGCCTGCAGCCCCATCACGCGGTAGGTCTCGGGCCAGCGCCGGTCGTTGCAGATCGCCATGCCGTAGAGCCCCGGGCCGCCTTCGCCGAAGCTCGCGCGAAAGACGGGGAAGCCGAGGTCGCCGCGCTCGAAGTAGCGCTTTTCGAGGTGCTGGAAGCGGCGCCACGGCTCGTGCTCGGCGTGGCCGGGGAGGTGGATCTTGCGGTATTTGCCGACGATGGCGCCGCTCTTGTCGACGAGGATCGACGTGTTGAAGTGCCGGCTGCGCCCTTCCTCGACGACCAGCTCCGCGTAGCCGAGATAGAAGCCGAGCGAGAGTTTGCGCGCCGCTTCGAACAGCCGCGCGGTGTCGGGACCGGGCATCGTCGGCTCGAAGAACGCGTCGACGTCCTGCTGGCGCTCGAAATGCCAGCGCGGGAAGAAGGTCGTCAGCGCGAGTTCGGGAAACACGACGAGGTCGCAGCCGTGGCGGTGCGCGCTGTGCATCAGCGCCAGCTGCCGGTCGACGACCTGCGCGCGGGTGTCGTCGCGGTGGATGGGTCCGAGCTGGGCGGCGCCGACGGTGACGAAGCGGGGCATGGGGGGAAATCCGGGGGAGGGAAGGGCGGAGCGCTTCAGGCCGCGAGGTCGAGCAGCGTGTGCAGCAGCACGTCGACGCCGGCGGCGAGGTGCGCGGGTTCGGTGTGCTCGGCGGGGTTGTGGCTGATGCCGCGGACGCTGGGCACGAAGATCATCGCCGTCGGCGCGATGCGGGCGATCATCTGCGCGTCGTGGCCGGCGCCGGAGGTCATCCGCCGCGGCGTGTGGCCGAGCCGGCGCGCGCAGGCTTCGATGCGGCCGGCGATGAAGGCGTCGAAGATCACCGGCTCGAAGCGCGCGAGGCGGCGCGTCGCGATGTCCACACCCTCGTCGCGCGCGAGGTCGGCGAGGAACGCCGCCAGGCGTCGTTCGGCTTCCTGCAGCAGCGCTTCGTCGGTGTTGCGCATGTCGATGGTCACCCGCGCCCGCCCCGCGATCACGTTGATCAGGTTCGGGTGCAGCTCGACCTGCCCCATCGTGCAGACCTGATGCGTCCCGAGCTCGCGCGCGAGCTGCCGCAGGAAGGTTCCGATCGCCGCCGCGCAGTAGCCGGCGTCGTGGCGCAGGCGCATCGGCGTCGTGCCGGCGTGGTTGGACTGGCCGACGACGGTCGCCTCCTGCCACGAGATGCCCTGCAGGTTGTCGACGACGCCGATGACGCCGCCCTCGACGTCGAGCACGGGGCCCTGCTCGATGTGCAGCTCGACGTACGCGTGCGGGCGCCAGAGCCCCAGCGGCTCGGGACCGGCGTAGCCGATGCGCCGCAGCTCGTCGCCGACGCGGGCGCCGTCGATGGCGACGGCGGCCAGCGCGTCAGCCAGCGGGATGCCGCCGACGTAGGCGAGCGAGCCCAGCATGTCGGGCGCGAAGCGCGCGCCTTCCTCGTTGGTGAACGCGGCGACGACGATCGGCCGCTGCGTGCGGATGCCGGCAGCGTCGAGCGTGCGCACGACCTCGAGCCCGCCCAGCACGCCGAGGTTGCCGTCGTACTTGCCGCCGCTGCGCACCGTGTCGATGTGCGAGCCGGTCATCACCGGCGCCAGGTCGTGCGTGCCTTCGCGCCGCCCGAAGATGTTGCCGACGGCGTCGACGCGCACGTCGAGGCCGGCGTCGCGCATCCAGCGCACGACCAGGTCGCGGCCGGCGCGGTCCTCGTCGGTCAGCGCGAGGCGGCAGCAGCCGCCCCCGTCGGTGCGGCCGATCGCGGCCAGTTGGTCGAGGCGCTGCAGCAGCGGTTCGACGGCGATGCGGAGAGGGTTCGGGTCCATCGGCGGGGCGGGCTGGGCGGGTGGGGGTCGGCGCCAAGGATGCACGATTGGCGCACCGATGTCACTCCGATTGCCCGGACAGAACGCGGCTTCGCTTCCGATGTCCGCAAGGGAAGGCAAACCGTTCCGCCGAACGCGGGCGCCGGCCCCGGCCCCGGCCCCGGGGCCGCTTTCCGCGCTGCCGGAACAGCCTGTCGTCATCGGCGGGCTGCTAGAATTTTGGCTGGCCCTTGACAGCGCAGGCACGGGAAGACGATGAGCATCCCCTCTCTTCAGGACGACATGTTCGCCGAACTGCGCGGCCACCGGCTTCTCGACCGTGCCCGCAGCCATGCTTGCGAGTACGTGGATGAAATCCGGGGCCGTCGCGTGTTTCCCGCCGACGAGGCGATTCTGGGACTGCAGGCGTTCCACGAGCCGATGCCGGAGAACCCGACGACCGGCGAGCGCATCCTGAGCCTGTTGCATGCGCAGGGCTCGCCCGCCACCGTCGCGAGCACCGGGGGAAGATACTTTGGATTTGTCAACGGCGGCGTGCTGCCCGCGGCGCTCGCCGCCAGGTGGCTGGCGGACGCCTGGGATCAGAATGCCGCGCTCCATCTCACGTCTCCGGTCGCCTCGGAACTGGAGGCTGTTTGCGAAGGCTGGATGGTCGACCTGCTGGGGCTGCCCGCGGGCACTGCCGCCGGTTTCGTGACCGGCAGCGCCGGCGCCACGCTGTGCGGGCTGGCCGCAGGGCGCAACGAGCTGCTGAAGCGA